>CABVRQ010000010.1:0-37082 GCA_902500695.1 uncultured Nitrospira sp.
ATAGCGAGGCCACGGCGAGCGGTCGCTCCTTCTCGACCCCAGGACACAGAATCAAGTTCTCGGGGTCATGCAGACACGGAGCCTGACTTGCTCAAACAGGTCTCTCGAACTGAGCTAGGGGCGCAAAGGTTGACGTTGGTGACCTGATCGTGAAAATCAGATGAGATGATGGAATCACTGAAGAATTTGGTCGGGGCGAGAGGATTTGAACCTCCGACATCCTGCTCCCAAAGCAGGCGCGCTACCGGGCTGCGCTACGCCCCGACTATTTTGCTAGATGACGATGTGTGGTGAGAAGGCTCTTGGCATTGGTGACCGCTTGAGCCCGGTGGCTTATTCGGTTTTTTTCTGCAAAGGTCATCTCGGCTAAGGTTTTTCCTAGTTGAGGAACATAGAATACTGGATCATACCCGAATCCCCCTGTCCCATGAAACTCCTGGGTGATAATTCCCTCTAATACGCCCTCAACGGTTTCTGTCTGCCCATCAGGATTGGCCAGCGCCACCACGGTGATAAATCTGGCCGTTCGCTGGTCAGACGGCACGCCGTGTAATTCTTCCAACAGTTTTTTACAATTCTCATCGTAGGTGGCATGCTCTCCGGCGTATCGGGCCGCATAGACTCCTGGACGTCCCTGTAACGCATCCACTTCCAACCCGGTATCATCTGCCAGTGCCCACTGTCCGGTAAATTTTGCTGTGGCCACTGCCTTTTTTTCGGCATTGGCCTGACAGGTGACCCCATCTTCTTCGACAGCGGGAAAATCAGGAAATTCATGTAAGGTGAGCATGGGAATGCCCACATCCTTGAGAATGGATTGAATTTCCTCAACTTTATGCCGATTCCCTGTCGCTAGGACTAATGAGTCAATGACCATCTCCGTGATCCGAGTCAGGCAATTGAGCCGATGAGTTCCTTCTGCAAGGTAATCAATTGTTGAATACCTCCCCATCCCATCGCCAAAAACTCATCAAGGTCTTTTTTGGAAAAGGGAGACTGTTCGGCCGTGCCTTGCACCTCGACCATCCGGCCATTCCCCGTCATGACTAAGTTCATATCCACGTCCGCTTTGGAGTCTTCGTCGTATGCCAGGTCCAACAGGATTTCCCCTGCCACCTTTCCAATACTGATGGCTGCCAGATAATCCAGGAGCGGGCATTGTTTGATCAGACCTTTCTCCTTCAAAGTCGAAAAGGCATCAGCCAGGGCAATGTAGGCGCCCGTGATAGAGGCAGTCCGTGTTCCCCCATCCGCCTGAATCACATCACAATCAATCCAAATGGAGCGCTCTCCCATTTGATGCATGTCCGTGACGGCTCGTAGCGCTCGTCCCACCAACCGTTGGATTTCCAATGTTCTTCCGCCCTGCTTGCCCTTACTGGCTTCACGGGACATCCGGTCATGGGTCGAACGAGGCAACATCCCATACTCAGCGGTGATCCAGCCTTGCCCCTTGTCTCGTAAAAATGGCGGGACTTTTTCTTCCACCGAAGCCGTACACACGACCTTGGTCTCTCCCATTTCAATGAGCACCGACCCCTCCGCATATTTGGTAAAGGGGCGGGTAATTTTGATAGGTCGGAGTTCATCTGCCCGTCGATTATCTGTTCGCGCAATTCCAAGTGTCGGTAACATCATTCCTCACATTAAAAAAAAGGGGTTGAATTATAAAGAGGGCTCGTACAAAACACAAATGCGCCAGACACGTAAAACGCAGAAGGTTTTAAAAATTGGTGATCTATTGGGATTGCGATGAGGGACAACCTGCATCCAAATCTTCGTTCGCCAGCCAGATGAATCATTTCTTACGATCCTGAGTCACATACCAGCGAAGGAGCAGCAATCCCGCAATGAGTACACTCACCAGGACGACAAACAGGTCTTCATCAGGAAAGAGATAAGGCATGGGGCTATGCTGCGGCCGAAATAACTATGGTTTTGCGCTTTTCATTCATTGACTGAGATAGGGACTCATGATAGATTCGATTTCCCTGCCAGGCTACCATGCACGATATCCGAATTCTTAGCGACCAACTCGAATCTCTCCGCTCCCAACTCGGTGCTCGAGCTGGCGACATTTCCTGGGAAATCGTTCAGACCTTAGCCGCCCAACGACGTGCTCTCATCACCCAAACCGAAGAACTTCGCCATCAGTTAAAAAAAGGATCGGATCGAATCGCCGATCTGAAACGTACCAAACAACCGAGCGAGGACGCCATGGCCGCCCTTCGCGAAATTCGCGACCGCATCCAGACTATGGATGTGGAATTGCGAACCACCGAAGACCAATTACAAGACCACGCTCTCAGGATCCCCAATATTCCTCACGAAACGGTCCCGCCGGGGAAGGATGAACACGATAACGTGGAAGTACGACAATGGGGAACCCCTCCGGAGTTTTCCTTCCCAGCCAGATCCCATCAGGACCTGGGAGAGTCACTTGGCATCCTCGATTTCAAACGGGCCACGAAAATTGCCGGAGCACGATTTTGTGTCTCACTGGGCCTGGGTGCGCGATTGGAACGCGCCCTGGCCAATTTCATGCTGGATTCCCATATCCAGGAACACGGCTATACCGAAGTGCTTCCCCCCATGCTTGTCAACCGGCCAACCATGACCGGCACCGGCCAATTACCCAAATTCGCCGAAGACCTCTTTCATCTTTCTGAAGAAGATTTCTTTCTCATTCCGACGGCGGAAGTTCCCGTTACCAACCTGTTTCGAGAGGAAATCCTTGACGCAGAGCAACTCCCTTTACGCTTCGTCGCATACACCTCCTGTTTCCGACGTGAAGCCGGTTCGTATGGCAAAGACACCCAAGGTCTGATTCGCATGCACCAATTTCAAAAAGTGGAACTGGTCAATTTTGTCCGACCGGAGGATTCCTATGACCAGCTGGAACGCCTGACTCATGCCGCCGAATCCATTCTCCAAAAATTGGCACTCCCCTATCGTGTCATCGAATTATGCTCAGGCGACCTGGGATTTTCTGCCGCTAAAACGTATGACCTTGAGGTCTGGCTTCCTTCGCAACAACGGTATCGAGAAATTTCCTCTTGCAGTAATTTTGAGGCGTTTCAGGCCCGTCGAGCCAACATCCGATTTCGCTCCAAAAAGGACAAGCCTCAATTTCTGCATACACTCAATGGCTCAGGCTTGGCTATTGGACGGACCGTGGTCGCCATTTTGGAGAACTATCAGCAGGCCGACGGGACCATAAAAATTCCCCCCGCATTGCAACCTTACATGAACGGGGTTAGCGTCATTAGTCCGGGTGCTGTTCCATCAGTGAAAGATTGATGTTCCCCAAACGTGCATGTGATCTTCAGCCTCGCGTAATGACACAAATTTTTCACCACCCTCACCAAATTTCATTAAGCCCGAGAGTTCACATTGCCGACTCAGTCAGCTACTATAGGTTTGCATGAAAAAGAGGATTATGAGTTTTAATTTTTCGCGTTTTAATTGAAACATCTAGTCGAGCAATTGGAGTGAAGACCACAATTGGGTGAGAGTCAGTCCTACCAAATATCCGCAAGTTTTTGACTCTAAATAATTCGGAGGGGTGCTAGAGTGGTCGAATAGACCGGTCTTGAAAACCGGCGTCGTGAAAGCGACCGTGGGTTCGAATCCCACCCCCTCCGCCAGCCTTCGCGCTCGCCGCTGAAACCTGCTTCGGCGCCAAATCGGCCAAGGCTAGGGCGTAGGTAGGGCTCAAAAATTATGGCAGCTCAAAAGCCAAATTTCCTATAAACCACCTTTGCCGCAAAGCGCCATGATTTTCAAGCATACCGGAATATGACAGGGGAATTTTTTGTTAGCAAAAGGAGCAAACATGTCGAAGACTCTTCCATCCTGGAACCTTCAAGGCCTCTTGCACCATCCGGCCAAAGACTTTAAGCGCATCACTAAGAAACTCGATATCCTCATTTCCGCGCTTGAAGCAGAACGACCGCATTTATCCGCCGATATCTCCGCCGCCCGGTTCAAGAAAATCTGGGAGCAATACGAAACCGTCACCGAACACATGACGACCTTACGGGCTTTTTCGTTTTTATGGTTTTCTGAAAATACGAAAAATCAGGAAGCCCGGGCGTTTGACACCCAGGTACGGAACCGGCTGACGGACTGTTCTAATCGCCTGGTATTTCTTGACCTCTGGTGGCAAAGCCTCGATCCCACTAACGCGACACGGCTGACCGCAAAAGCCGAGCGGTTCCGGTATCATCTGGAGACCTTGACTCGATTCACACCGCATACGTTGACTGAATCGGAAGAACGGATTTTGACTATTAAGAGTACGACCGGGCGCCAAGCTCTTGAAACGTTGTATGGCGTCACCACCAATAGCTTCACCTTTCCAATGAAGGTGAAGGGCCGGGCTACCCGTCTGACCCGGGAACAATTGATGGGGTATGTCCGCCATCCCTTGGCGTCAGTTCGTCGAGAAGCCTACCACGCCCAATTCAAGGTGTATGGTGAACACCGGGATGTCCTGGGAGAAATGTATAAAAGCCTGGTTCAGGATTGGGGAAACGAAGGCCTCACCCTACGGCATTATCCGACACCTATTGCCGTGCGCAATATCACGAATGATGTGCCGGAAAAAGCTGTTGATGCGCTTCTCAAAACCTGCCGAAAAAACGCCGGAATTTTCCAGGAATATTTTCGATTAAAGGGCCGGCTCCTCAAAATTAAACAATTTCAACGATACGACCTCTATGCTCCCTTCGCAGCGAAGAAATCAAAATATTCTTTTGCCAGGGCGAAATCGCTTGTGATGGAAGCCTATCAAGCCTTTTCCCCTGAATTGGCCCAACGAGCGAAGCAGGTTCTTGAAGAAAACCATCTGGATGCCGCGATCAGACCAGGCAAAATGGGAGGGGCTTTTTGCTATAGCGTGCTCCCGACACAGACTCCCTACGTACTGGTGAATTTCACGGGCGAGTCCCGTGATGTCTCAACGTTAGCGCATGAACTGGGTCATGCCGTGCATGCCATGATGGCTGCCGATCATTCAATCCTCACGTTTCATTCGTCGCTCCCTCTGGCGGAAACGGCCTCGGTGTTTGGCGAACACCTGCTTTCCGATTTACTTCTCCAACAGGAAAAGGACCCCAAGGTCAAAGCAGGACTCCTTGTCGATCAACTCGACGATGCCTATGCCACCATCATGCGACAGGCCTACTTTGTTCAATTTGAACGGCAAGCCCATCACATGGTTCAACAAGGCGCGACCATTGATGCCCTCGCTCAAACCTACCTATTGCTCCTTCGGGAGCAATTCGGCCCCCGCCTGCCCGTCCACGAGGAATTTCAATGGGAATGGTTAGCCATTCCTCATATCTTTGCCAGTCCATTTTATTGTTACGCCTACAGCTTTGGCAGTTTATTAGTGCTGTCGCTTTTCCAACGCTATCAAGCCGAAGGATCTTCGTTCGTCCCTCGATACTTACAATTGCTGGCAGGAGGTGGCTCAGCCAGTCCCCAAGACTTGCTGAAACCCCTACAGGTCGATATCAACTCCACGGCTTTCTGGCAGGCGGGATTTACACGGATCCAGGGGCTGGTCAATCAACTGGAACGAAGTATGCCGTGAACGGTTCCTGGTCACAAAAAAGCTTGGACAGTCTGAGAAAAGAGGAAACAGTGTTTCAGGATGGTCACGCCTAAGAAGGAAGATATAGCCGGACTGGACGACCTCCTTCGATGCTTTATGAAATTCCTGCTTGGCGTTGAAGCCACCGGATGTAGCCAATAATCTGCGTGACGTCATCAGCAGTCACGCCTTCGATCTTGGGCATATTCCCGAACTTCCAATGGTGGGCTTTGACTCCCTGGGCCGCAGCCCGCTGAAAAGCAAAATCCGCATGATGACTGGGTTCATAAATCTTATGAACTAAGGGAGGACCTTGACCCGTTCCCGAGGCTTGGGCTCCATGGCAAGGAGAACAAAAGGCATTGAATTTTTCTTCGCCAGCTTTGAATTCTGTTGGAAGTTCTTTTACTACCGATATTTGTGCTATGGATGCGGGAGCAGAGGATTCCCCGGCACTTGTCCCATTCTCAGAACAGCCAATAACAAACCAACAAAGAAACCCTGCAACACCCCTGAGAATTATCCGTCTAGAATGATGACTCATGTCCAATTTCCTTTACACCCATAAATACTCGTTCACAATCAGGCTTGGCCACAACCTCATATTTATCCGGCAAGGAGCGGATCAGAAAGTTGGGCCTCTTCAAATCCCTCTTGACGAATCACGCAACTATCACATTGACCGCACGGTTGATTCTGTCGTCCTGGATTATAACAACTATTCGTCCATTGAAAAGGCACCCCTAGGGCATGTCCTTTTTGGATAATTTCACGTTTGGTCAAAAAGAGCAGTGGAGCGAGAATGTCGATCTGTTGACCTTCCATTCCCATTCGCGTGCCAAGACGAGCCACCTCCTTGAACGCCTGAATAAATGCCGGTCGACAATCCGGATAGCCGGAGTAGTCACGAATGTTGGCCCCAAAAAACATGCTGGAGGCATCCAACACCTCCGCGTAGGCCAGCGCCAGACTTAAGAAAATCGTATTCCTGGCTGGAACATAGGTGACGGGAATCTGCCGTTCACCATCCCGGGCGGGTTGATGGGCGGGAACAGGTATCTGATCGGTTAAGGCCGATCCCCCAAACGTTCGCAAGTCCAGTTGGATTATTTTGTGTTCTTTGACATCAAAAAATTCAGAAATTTTCTGTGCACAATCGATTTCCGTTCGATGGCGTTGTCCATAATCAATAGTCAGGAAATACAGCTCATATCCTTCTGATTTGGCAATGGCGGCCGTCACCGTCGAATCCAACCCTCCACTTGCCAGAACAACAGTCTTTGCCATGAGTTTACGCGAGCCGTCCTTGAGCCCTTTCCCACCCACCCTTCAGATGGAGGTGGATTTTTATACAGAAATAATCAATCACTGATTCAATTGTTGGTGGTGGGGAAATTGAAGGCGCAAAACGCCTTTCCCAGATTGGAGGGGTGCATGCCATTCCCGGCTAGACATGGTGAAAGAGCACAAAAGGCAATCCTGGTGTTTATTGCCGCTGTTCCGATCGTTCAATCTTTTCCATCAGTTCACGTTTGGATTTACACTCAACGCATAGACGCGCAAACGGAAGCGCTTGCAAACGCTTTTCATTGATTTCTCCCCCACATTCCGCGCACACGCCATAGGTGCCTTCATCCAAACTATCCAAGGCATCATCAATCAGTTGTCGTTCACGATTTCGCATTTCCTGAAGCGAAATCCCCATTTCGCGATCCAAATCCACCAATGCCTGGTCTCCACTATCCATGGCCGCTTCCAGCCGGCGCTGCTGTTCTTCAGTCACTGATTGTCCAAGCTGTTGTTTGATTTCTTGAATTAGCGCTTCCCGTTTGGCCAATAGAATTTCCTTTAATGCCACATGACGATCTTCCGGTTGGGCTTTCGCCGGCTTACGCGAAGCGGGGGATGTGGAAGTGGCTTTTGATGTGTCTTTGGTAGTGGCTTTTTTGGTCACGGCAGAGACCGTCGTTTTCGTTTCTTTCTTAGCTGGTCTTTCGGCCATACTACATTCCTTTCTTCCTTCGAAAGTTAATCATTCTCTCACACCACAGGAGGATCAATTTTTGCGGACACGTTCCCCATGGCACATGCCGCAAAAATACAGTCCATACAATTACTTATACGTAATCAGGGAGTGAATATCACACCCGTTCAATTTATTTCGTCCGTCGAGCCCAAGTAATTCGACTAAAAATGCCACGCCGGCAATATCTCCCCCCAATTGCCGAATCAAATGGACCGTAGCGGCGGCCGTTCCTCCAGTGGCAAGAAGATCATCAACCACTAGCACGCGCTCTCCCTTTTGAATCGCATCACGATGAATCGCCAAGGCCGTCGAGCCATACTCTAAATTATAATTGACTTCAAACACATCCGCCGGCAATTTGCCAGGCTTCCGGACAGGAACAAACCCGGCATTCAAGTGATACGCCAATGGACTCCCCAAAATAAATCCTCGCGATTCGATCCCCACCACTCTAGTAATGCCGGCATCCCGATAGTGTTGAATACATTCATCGATGATGGAACGAAAGCAAGCAGGATTGTTTAATAAGGGCGTAATATCGTAAAAAAGGATACCGGGTTTGGGAAAATCCGGAACCTCGCGAATATGTGCTTTATAGTCCATAAATTAACTGCTCAGTCCTGATGAAACCTGTGGATTCTTTCATTTTTGAGATCGGATTTACCCGATCCGCACCGCCCCCTATCCCTTACAGAAAAGTACGAAGGATTTGAAACCCTTCAGTTTGCCTGTTTGGGTCTTTCCAGTCAACCGTTACCTGAAGAACTTTAGAAAGAGGAGGCCCTGTGTGGATGTCTTGGAGAAAGTCCTGAACTGATGCGTGTGGCCCTTCCACTTCCAATTCAACCTCTCCTTCAGCACAGTTTCGCACCCACCCATGCAGTGCTCTATTGTTGGCCTGCATTTGCACAAACGCTCGAAATCCGACTCCTTGAACTTTTCCACTGACACAGGCATGAGCCCGAACAATCGCGTCCCTCTCTTTTTCCACGTTATCCAATCTGTTTCCTTCAACCGGAAACTGTGCTTCCAGAATCCCTTGTTGAATAAAGAGCGGTATAATCCTGTAGCAGTTGCTTTCCCACCTTCGTGCCTTCTCGGATGCAATCAGGGATACCGATGCCATACATGCCTGCTCCCGTCACATAGAGGCCTGGCGAATGGACTAACTGTTCCTGAACCTTAGCCAACCGGTCCCGATGTCCGAGCACATATTGAGGCATTCCCTGCTTCCATCGATGGATTTCCGTATAGGTTGGAGCAGCCGTAATTCCGACCATGGAGGTTAATTCTCCACGTACACACTTCACCAGAGCGGCATCATCCTGCTCCAAAACCGTCTCCCGCCCTCGACCACCGATGTAACAACGGATTAAGGTTTCTCCAGCCCTGCTCCGATCCGGCCACTTCAATGAGGTCCAGGTTGCGGCAAGCAATGGGCGTTGTTCTTTCCGGGGAACAACAAATCCGAATCCTCGTATCTGTGAACCAATGGACTCAGCGGGATATGCCATAGAAATCGTTGCCGTCGAGGCATAGGGAATGCCATCTAACAGGCTAGCTGTTTCGGGTTGAACTGCACGAAGGAAACGAGCCGTCTGATATGCCGGAGTCGCCAACACAACCGCATCAGCGGGAAGCCGATTCCCATTGTCCAACATGACGTGAAACACTCCCGACCCAGGAGTTGGTGGCTGAATTTCCAGACACTCGACTCCAGCCATTAACCTTACGCCGCGTTTGCGTAATGCCTCCACCAACGTCCGAATGAGCTCACCTAATCCCCCTCGAAGCGACATAAACATCGTGGTGGCTTCGCCGGATGAGCGTGGGGCTGATGGGGCGCTGGCCAGAGCCTTCCGCATTCCTTTGATGACACTGCCATATTCTCGCTCTAATTCGCGAAATCGAGGAAAGGTCGACTCAATACTCAGTTCATCTGCATCCCCGGCATAAATGCCTGCCACCAATGGTTCAATGAGGTTCTCGAAGGCCTCCGTCCCAAAGCGTCGACGAAAAAACTCTCCCAATGATTCGTCTGCCTGCCAAGAATTCCGTCTTGGCCAAAAGCGTTCGGCCGCCATGCGAAGCATTCCACCCCAGGATAAGAGTCCGCTGGAAACAAGGGTATCAACCCGTTTGGGCCGAAAGGCCAATAAGCCTTGTGGCAGTTCTCTCAAGGCTCCCCGGCAAAATGAAAATGTCTGATTATGTTGTGAGTTGGTAGAAATTAATTGATCGTGAAGCCCCAGGGTCCGGCACAATTCGAGCGCCCACGGCTTGGAAGTGAGAAAGGAGTCAGGTCCCCCTTCGATCAGATAGTTGTCTGTGATATGTGTCAGAATTTTTCCACCCCACCGAGGCTCTCGTTCAACGACTGTGCATTGTACGGCCATCTGCTTATTCTCAGCTTCCTCCATGAGGGCATACGACGTGGCGAGTCCGGATATCCCTCCTCCCACAATAACCACTTGGTACGGTGCCTTCGTCATGAAGTCTCGAGCAATCAACAAGGAAATGCTAGGACGTAATTGGAAATTGGAATAAGCCGGTTTTCATGGCGGGACGCGAAAAAGCTGACAGGAGGAAGCACCGCTACATCATTCACATGAGGAAGGCGTTGAAAACCGGCGAACACATTCAATGGCAAATTCAACGCTGTGCAAAGGGGTATTGGGAAGAATTCCGTGACCTAGATTGAAAATGTGACCGGGTCTGCTACCAGCTTGTTGCATAATATCCTTCACCCGACGCTCGATTTCTTTTTCAGGGGCGAACAGCAGCAGGGGGTCCAGATTACCTTGAATACTGACATCAAACCCGATGGTCCTCCATGCTTCATCCAAACGAACACGCCAGTCAACGCCCATCACATCGCTTCCAGCTTTTCGCATAAGCGGAAGAAGTCCAGTCGTCCCCGTTCCAAAATAGATAAGCGGAATTCCTTCAACCCGTAAGGCCGAAAAAATATTTTGAACATGAGGAAGGACATATTCCTCATAATCGCCTGGACTTAAACAGCCGACCCAACTATCAAAGAGTTGAATGGCTTGGGCGCCTGCTCGACTTTGCACCCGTAAATACTCGACAACGACCGCAGACAGTTTGGACATTAATTGATGCCACACGGTTGGCTGCGAGAACATCAGGTTTTTGGTTCTGGAATAGTCACGTGAGCTTCCGCCCTCAATGGCGTAACTGGCTAACGTAAACGGCGCTCCGGCAAATCCCAGTAACGGGACTCGATTATCAAGGGCCTGAAGGGTCTGGCGAATGGCTTCTCCGGCATAAGCGAATGCCTCTCCATCGACCGGACGCAAATCCACAATGCCCATTTCGCCTCGGATTGGATTGTCAATAACCGGACCCTTCCCCTCAACAAATTCCAGGTTTAATCCCATGGCTTGCAGGGGCAACAAAATATCCGCAAAAATAATTGCCGCATCCAGATCAAAACGGTCAATAGGTTGAAGTGTCACTTCCGCAGCTAACTCGGGTGTTTTGCATACCTCTAAAATGGAATGCTTGCGCCGGATAGCCTGGTACTCTTCCATGTATCGTCCTGCCTGACGCATAAACCAAACGGGGGTCCGGTCTACGGGCTGTCGCATACAGGCTTTTATAAATCGATCATTCATGTCGGGCATTCTACGAATGGAGGAAAAGTGAGTCAATCGATAAGGTTCGAAAAGTGATGCTAGCTGTCATTATGGACACCACATTGTCTTTATGATCAAAAACGATCTCACTCTCTCGCCAGGTGGATACGACGGAACACCACCAATCATTTCCGGTCATGGCAAAAGAGGTGATAGCTCTTGCCGGATTCTCTGGGCCTGCCCCTCCACCACATCTCGTTGATCATCAGACATGAGCCACGCCTCATCCGGCTGCAGTTCAATGCGATAATGTTGTTGGTCAGCCGAAAACCATTCAAAATAAGGATGGGGTTCAAGAAGAGGGTGCGGATCAAACGACATAAGACTGACTTTGCCTAGTTGAGGGATGGAAAAATCATAGAGCGATTCTCCTGCCTGAGGATCATCTAAAAATCGTGGGTTTTGAAAACCTACGACTTTTCCGGCAATCTCTCCAACAAAATCCCCAACTAAATATACATCCACGGTTTCCAGCCCGGCAAAGGTAATTTGCCCAACAACCGATCCGACAATCCGATTGTCTAAAAATCCTTCTTTGACCCACCGTGCATTCGCAAATTTTTCAGCCATAACAAATATTATAAAAAAAGAAAAATCCCCCTCAGGGGCGGGGGGAACTGAAAGTCGCAATATCAGAAACCACGCGTTACGGTTTACATAGGGGGCATTTGAGTTGCATGGCGGCATCAGTATTTTCTAAATATTCCAGAGCCGTATCCTTATCTGGGTATTCCGTCCACCCGCCTTCCCAAAAGTCAGCCCGATGCGGGCCTGAAGGCACCTCCGGACAACGATCCCGATGGATCATCGCTTCATCAAGTGATCTTTTTAGATGGATCCAATACCCCATAGTCGCGATGCTCCTTCACTGGGTGATGCGCCGAGCCTGCCCCACAGGCACGATCAAAAATTTACGTGAGAACAACCTGTCAGGAATATAACGGAGAGGGAGCCTGACCTACAGGAATTCAGTTATCCACAAATTGCCATTCATCTTTGTCTAAAAAAACTTTTTGGCCCGCATCAAGCTTGGCTTGCTGTTCCTTATCAAAAAACTGCATATATCGCTCAATGCGATCCGGATCGTCAATACGTTCTTCCTTAACCATTCCAGTGGGCAATTTAAATTTCCTAATTAACACCGACATGACTCATTCCTCCAAAATTTGACTGTAATAAGACCAACGAAAAATTATAGTGAAATCATAAACTTGCCGTCAATCTTTTCTGAACATTTCCACGGTCACCACGTTTATTCATTGGCCACGCGGATACAATTTTCGATATAATGGAATTCTGACAGAGGGATTAACCATGTTCATCCTCGTACAATTTCACAGGAGTTATTTATGCCATTGTATGAATATATTTGCGAAGGCTGCGATCATCGTTATGAGGCCATGCAAGCGCTGAGCGTGAAACCGGAAGAAACTCTTTGCCCAATATGCAACACCACCAAAAGCCGGCGGATCATGTCCTCTTTTGCGTCGAAAATAGTCGGAACACATAAACCAGGATTCGCAGAAGGCAAAGCCTATAATATGTTGAATGAACGAATGGATAAGTTTTCCAAACTCCCTCCTATTATGGGCCAACGCGCGGAACCGACCGAATCCAATTTCCAACCCCCGGTAGGAGAATAGGATGAAGCTTGGGCGGACATATATAAGGGTGACTGCTCAAGATATTCTATCTTCCACATTTCCCGCCCCTTGACATTTATTTCCATAAACCGGAAAGATGTGGCCGTTTTTTCATTCTTGGTGATACATTAATCTGTTTTTTCGACCACTTGCGCGGCCGTTGCTTTTACGAGGGATCATAAAAATTATGGCGGCCATCAGGCTCTGTAAATATGACGTGGTCAAGATTACGGTTATGATCGGGATCGGTTTTCTCTGTGGACTGGTAGCTCCCTTAAGCCCGGTTCATTCCAAAGAATCCACGACCTCCGAACCTCCGGTTACGGTTCCGGAAACGCTTTCCGGAACTATTCTCATCGTTGGCAATGGGCCTGAGCGATATCTTCTGGAAATTCTGGCTGCGGAATTTGAGTCCCGCCATCCCTCTATTTCCGTTGATATTTTTTGGCACCCCAATGCCAAACCCATCAGAACCATCGAACTCAACGAAGCAGATATTGGCATCACGGGCGAAGAGGTCCCATCTCTGCGATCCACGGCTATTGCCAGAGACGGCGTTGCCGTCTTAACCAATTTTTCAAACCCGGTAAAAGAAATGACTATCCAGCAAGTTGCGGAGGTCTTTTCTGGAAAAATTCGTTATTGGTCTCAGGTCTATGAGGAAGCCCCTCAAACCAAAATTGTGCTGATCAATCGAACCCCTAATGAAAATATTCGACAAGGTTTCGAAAAAACGTTACACATTCCTGACGGGATTCCGCGTTCCGCTTATAGAGCGGGAACCGAGGATGAGGCCATTAAAGCGGTGAGCGGGAATTTGGAGGCCATTACCTTTGTATCCATGACCCCAGCTCTCAGAGCCAAAGAAGATGGGATCGCGATCAATCTTCTGTTTATTAATCGAATAGAACCGGAAGTGCAAACCATATTGGATAATCGTTATCCACTCCAACGACCGGTGATGTTCATCACTCATTCCCGTCCTTCACCGCAGGTCCTGGCCTTTGAACAGTTTGCCCTTTCACCGGAAGGCCAAAACCTTATGCGAAAAGGGAAATATTATCCACTTCTTAAGGATCAATAATTGGCGGGAATCCCTGATTCGTTGGCTCATCTTCTGATACCATCTCAGGCTCGTAACGATGAGAGTATCATCGGCACGGTCATGCATTCCAAATATTGAGACACCAACCCTAGAATCGAATGTTAAAAAAAGTTTTAATAGCCAATCGGGGAGAAATAGCGATGCGCGTCATCAGGGCATGTCGAGAATTCGGCATTGCCACGGCGGCGATTTATTCAGAAAGTGACGCCACCGCCATTTACGTCAAAAAAGCTAATGAAGCGTATTTAGTCGGTCCAGGTCCTGTGCAAGGGTATCTCGATGCTCGACAAATTGTGGGATTGGCGAAGCGTATTCGAGCCGACGCCATTCATCCAGGATATGGGTTTTTAGCTGAAAACGCGGATTTTGCCAGACTGTGTGAAGAGGCCGGCATTCTCTTTATTGGCCCGTCTCCACACTCACTTGAACTACTTGGCGATAAGGTTCAGGCTCGAGCACTGGCCATCAAAATTGGTGTGCCTGTTGTTCCCGGGACTGATGGCAGTGTTGGCACGCTGGAAGAGGCACTGACATTTGCCCATAAAGCGGGATATCCGGTAATGGTCAAAGCCAGCGCCGGTGGTGGAGGACGAGGCCTTCGCGTCGTGCGCTCAGACGATGAATTACAGGAGGCCATGGAAGCCGGGGCTCGAGAAGCTCTGGCGGCATTTGGCAATGGGGAATTATTTCTTGAAAAATATGTGGAACGACCCCACCATATCGAATTTCAATTACTGGCAGATAAAAACGGCTATGTGATTCATTTGGGAGAACGGGATTGTTCTATCCAACGGCGCCATCAAAAATTAATAGAAATTGCCCCGTCACTTGTATTAACCCCTCGTCTGCGAGCAGAAATGGGAGAAGCCGCCATCGCCATGGCCCGTGCCGCTCAGTTCTATAATGCCGGCACCGTGGAGTTTCTGTTAGATCCCGATGGACGATACTACTTCATGGAAATGAACCCTCGCATTCAGGTGGAACATACCGTCACGGAACAGATTACCACCGTTGATATTGTGCAATCCCAACTATGGATTGCCGCAGGGCGTCCTCTGGTCTTCGGGCAGCATGAGGTCAATCTCCAGGGCTATGCCATTCAATGTCGAGTAAATGCTGAAGATCCCCAAAACGGGTTTCGGCCCTCCTCGGGAAAAATCACGGCCTATTTGTCCCCTGGTGGTGTTGGGGTTCGGATTGACGGCGCGGTGTACAAGGATTATACCGTCCCTCCGTATTATGATGCCCTCTTAGCCAAATTGACCGTTCATGGTCGAACCTGGGACGAAACTGTTCGCCGAACGCATCGCTCGCTTGAAGAATTTGTTCTGCGGGGCGTCAAAACCACAATTCCATTTATGGCAAAAATCATGGAAGAACCGGACTTCCGGGCCGGGCGGTTTGACACCTCCTATCTTGAACGCCATCCCGATCTCTTTGAATATGAAGAGGCAGAAGAACCGGAAGATCTGGTCATTGCCCTGTCCGCAGCCATCGCCGCATTTGAAGGATTATAACAACCGACATGAACAGTTGTGATCCGTTGCACATGTGAAAGGTCTCCTTATGTCACGAAAAACACCACACTCTGATAAAAGCAGGAAACCCAGTCGTCCCGTCCCTACCCGGACGAAATTGGATGCCGCTCCCGCTCTCGATATTGAAGCGTCTCCGAAACGCCAAGTCTTTTTAACCGATGTGGCGCTACGAGATGGACACCAGTCTCTTCTGGCAACACGTATGCGTACAGAAGATCTCTTATCCGTGGCGTCAGAATTAGACGAAGTGGGTTTTTGGTCACTAGAAGTGTGGGGCGGCGCAACCTTCGATTCTTGTCTCCGGTTTCTGAAGGAGGACCCTTGGGAGCGTCTTCGAGCCTTCCGTGAGGCCATGCCGAAAACCCGTCTTCAAATGCTCTTGCGTGGCCAAAACCTTGTCGGTTATCGACACTATGCTGACGACGTCCTTGAAAAATTCATCGAATTGTCGGCTCAAAACGGCATTGATGTCTTTAGGATCTTTGATGCCCTGAATGACATCAGGAACATCAAACCTGCCATGGAAGTGGTGAAAGCCTGCGGCAAACATATCGAAGCGACCATTTGCTATACCGTCAGTCCTGTCCACAGCCTGAATCATTTTGTGGAACAAGCCAAACAACTCGAGGATCTCGGCACAGACACCATTTGTATCAAGGATATGGCTGGACTGCTTCCTCCCTTTGAAGCCTATGAATTGATCTCCCGCTTGAAAGCAACCGTTCGGGTCCCGATTCACCTCCACACACATTACACGTCGGGGATGGCTTCCATGTCGTCCCTCATGGCTATTATGGGCGGGTTGGATATTTTGGATACTGCATTATCCCCACTATCCGGGGGCACCTCCCACCCCCCGACCGAATCCTTTATCGCCGCTCTTCGCAACACTCCGTATGACACGAAGTTAAATCTCGAACAAATCGCCCCGGCTGCCGATAAATTACGCAAAGCCCGTAAACGCTATCGGCAGTTTGAAAGCGATTTCACCGGGGTGGATACGGACATTCTCCTCTCCCAAGTGCCTGGTGGAATGCTATCGAATTTAGCAGCCCAACTGGCGGAGCAAAATGCGCTGGGAAAAATCAAAGAGGTGCTGGAAGAAATCCCACGCGTGCGGAAAGATATGGGGTATCCCCCACTGGTCACCCCCACCAGCCAGATTGTCGGGACACAAGCGACACTAAATATTTTAACTGGCGAGCGCTATAAAGTGATTACGAATGAAACGAAAAATTATTTTCAAGGGTTGTATGGGAAACCACCTGGCACTCTTAACTCCAAGATCAAGCAAAAAGCCTTGGAAGGCGATCAGCCCGTATCCGGTCGTCCCGCTGACAACCTTGATCCTGAGCTGGGAGATGCCACTCAAGAACTTGTGGGACGCGAGATGGCTGAAGAAGACATTGTTTCATATGCACTCCTCCCATCCGTTGCTTTGCAATTCTTTGATGAACGGGAGCGCGGCGAACTAAAACCCGAACCCCTTCATGCCTCATCCGAGAGTGGACCGGCGGTGGCTCACGATCTTCATTTAGCCCCGGTAGAGTTTAATGTCACCGTTCACGGCGAAGCCTACCACATTCGCGTGTCGGGATCCGGCCAAACGGTTGACGGGGTGAAACCCTATTATATTAAAGTGAATGATAAGCTTGAAGAAGTGTATCTTGAACCGATTCAAGAAGTCTTAGCCGGTTCGCCTGACCCCCCGACATCGCAATCATCAAAGACCGAAAAACGTCCTAAACCATCACAGCCTGGGGACGTGACCACCCCCATGCCCGGCCGGGTGGTCAAGGTCCTGGTGACCGAGGGTTCAAGTGTCAACATAGGTGATTCCTTGCTGGTAGTGGAAGCCATGAAAATGGAGAATCGAGTCCAATCGCCTATTGCTGGGTCCGTCATCACCATCTACGTGAAAGAAGGGGATGAAGTGAATCCGGATGAAACTCTGATTCATCTAGAATAATAATGCGGGGCTGTTTTCACTTCCGATCATTTCTCCTTTTCATGCTCGGGCTTGGATGCTTGACGATCTTGGGATGTTCCTCTCTGTCGGCACTCCCTTCCAGAATCGAACTGATCCAACGTGTGCCCTATCAGACGACCAGAGTCAACAACCATCGCATTGCCTATCTTGACGTTGGCCAAGGTCCACCGCTTATCCTCATCCATGGGTTTGGCGGGTCGATGTGGCAATGGGAACATCAATATTCTGTTCTGGCCCACACTCACCGGGTCATCATCCTGGATTTACTCGGCTCTGGGCTCTCTGCCAAACCGGAAGAAGCCTACACGCCAAAACACATGGTGGAGTTTTTTCGGCAATTCATGGATACCATCAATATTCCACGAGCCACGTTAGTCGGAAATTCCATGGGGGCAGGCTTGGCCATGGCCATGGCCCTTGACTATCCGGAACGAGTGGAACGACTTGTGCTTATCTCGGGATTTCCTGCCCAAGTTGAAAACAGTATCGCGTCCCCACATTACCAACGCTTTCTCCACCACCGCCCTCCCCTCTGGCTCGCAAAATTGGGAAATTGGATGGCAGGAAAAAGGACCACAAAGCAGATTCTCAAAGAAGTTATTTATAATCCAGCCCTCATCTCCCCTGCCATCATTGAGCGTTCATATCACAATCGACAACGGGACGATTTTCTCTCCCCCCTCTATTCATTAATGGACAATATCAAGACTTGGGAGGGACAATATGGAAATAGGCTTCAGAAGATTTCTCATCCGGTCCTGCTTCTTTGGGGAGAGCATGATGGAGTGTTTCCCCTAGAGGTGGGTGAACGGGTAAAAAATCTGTTACCTCAGGTCGAATGGCATGTCATCCCGGAAGCTGGGCATCTTGCGCAATGGGAGGCACCCACGATCGTGAATCAACTCATCCTCTCATTTTTGGAACGAGGTTCCTGAAGAAAACATCTTCCAACCGGCTAATCCGCCCCCGCTTAAGGGAAAATGGTATTCTGTACACATCACGATACCCTGAATTTGGATCACCGACTCTAAATAGAAGGAGCATCAGCATGCCAAAAATCTCCATTATTTTGTTACTTCTCATCCTGACAGTTTCTTCTTTGGCGGGTTGTTCGACCCTGAATGGTCATTCAGAGCACGAATTTTCCTATAAAAACATTCCGGTTGACAAAGAAACCGCTCGGACAGGGGAAGGTGCGACCATTCTTTTCCGAGGCACCCCGTTGCCGCTGAGTGGCATTGAAGTGAAAGCCGGAGAGACTCTTCGTGCGGTTCCATTGGCAAAAGGCGATTTATCACTCGTGAACATTCATGAATCCCAAGGCAAAGTCCGCATCATCAATATCGTGCCTTCCCTGGACACCAAGGTCTGCGAACAACAGACGCATTATCTCAGTGAAAAAAATCAGGGTCTTGATCAACAGGTGCAACTGATAACCATTAGTGTCGATACGCCTTTCGCTCAAGAACGTTTTGCGAAAGAAGCGGGAATTGCCAATGTTGAATTTCTGTCTGATTTTCGTAATGGGGAGTTTGGCTCTTCCCACGGATTACTGTTGGAGGGCCCCCATCTCCTGGCTCGAGCCGTCATGGTTGTCGATGCGAATAATGTGATCCGCTATCTCCAGGTCACTCCTGATCTCGGCCATATGCCGGATATGGATAGAGCCTTTCAAGTGGCGCGATCCATACTACCAAATTCGTGACACAACCCACTTTGACAAACATTCACCACTGAATCCGATGACGTTCTCAGAACAATTACGAAATCGTGCCGCGCCTATTTGGGCTGCCCAGTTAAAGCATCCCTTTGTGGTGGCATTGGGAAAAGGCACGTTACCAGCAAAAAAATTCCAATATTACATCTTACAAGATGCAAGATATTTAGAAGAATTGGCCAGGATCTTTGCTCTAGGGTCGGCCAAAGCGACGGATGGAGATACTGCCATTCGGTTTGCAAAATTAGTTGAGGACACGATTACCGTCGAACGAGGGCTTCATGAATCGTATGGCAAACAATGGGCTCTTTCCCCCAAAGACATGCGCTCCACCCCCCTTGCCCCAACGAATTATGCCTACTGTCGGCATATGAGAAGCGTGGCCCAAACCGGGACACTCGGTGAAATCACCGTGGTGGCCCTACCCTGTGCATGGGTCTATTGTGAAGTCGGACATCACCTTTTAGGAAAAGAAGCACCAAAACCCTCACATCCGTATCATGAATGGCTACAACTCTATGGATCACCCGAATTTGCGGAAGTCACCCGATGGATGCGCGAAGTCGTCGATCGATGCGCCAAGACAGCAGGGCGGGCAGAAAAAGCCAGGATGGAGGAAGCCTTTCTCATCAGTTCGCAATACGAATGGATGTTTTGGGATATGGCCTGGCGGGAAGAACAATGGCCCATATAGCCTGTGGGGTTTGTGGATCCTTACCCAATATGACATGCACAGAATTCACTGATTGCAAAACTCTGCCCATTCGTTCACCCAACCCCTCTCTTCCACAATGCAATCAGATGAAACAAATCCACTACCCCTTACTTTATATTCTTGCGTTATTCAATGTATGGGCAGGGCTCCAATTTCCGGTTCAGGTCAGTGGTCAAACGCCCATGGCCAAAGGCATCCAACCCCTTATCCAACTGGAAGGCCAGTCCTTACACCAACTGATCCCCAGGAATATTCGTCCCCTCCTGCTCCCAGAAGAACAGGAAAAATTTCTTCAGGAACTTGAAGGCCATCCACCGGATTGGCCTGCCTTACAGAGTCCGGATCACACTGACCAAAGCGAGCGCCTGTTCCAACTGAATCGCAAACGAGACGAGGCCCGCCTCATTCACCAGAAGATCCTACAACAACCCATTGCCTTTCTATGGTCAGGCTTTCTCCGAACATATATGCCGGAATATCAGGGATTTTCTGTGGCCTTAGGCCCGGAACTCACCTCTACATCATGGGGCATTGTTCGCTTCAAACCCATGGGGTTGCCGGATTACCTGGTGGCCATCCCCTCTCTTGAATCGGCCAAACAGTTTCGCCTTCAGCAACAACAGGGTGAACAAATTGCCATCGGCATCCTTTTTTTGGGTACTCTCGTTGCCGATGAATCACTCATCTATAGTTTTTCTCATGATCAGAACGGGGACGGAATGATTTTGCCCGTCGTACAAATCGAAGATGTAAGGTATTTCCTCAACCCGCCGAACCTATCATCATCCCATTAATCCACCGTTAACAAAGGACGTGTCAGATTTCTCCGACCCAAATCATCTCGAAACCTTTCCTGTTATTGAAATATTGGGGACCAGTCGTCCTCTATGCGCTTGCTATTGTGTATCTTTCCTCCCAATCCAATCCTGCCCAACAACTCCAACTCCCGTCCTTTATTTTTACTATAAATGATAAAATTTTACATGCGTGCGAATATGGTGTGCTAGGGATTTTGCTCTATCGGGCATTCAAATACACAACCCCGACCGCTGGAAATATGGGCCTCGCGATCATCTGCGTCATCGCATTCGGGATTTCCGATGAAATCCATCAATGGTTTGTCCCCCAGCGTCAGGCTGATATTTGGGATTTAGTCGCCGATACCTTTGGAGCCGCCTTTCTGATTCTTGGATGGGTGCTGATTACAGAGAAAGGACGAAAACGGCTGCCTATCCTCAAGTAGAACCCACTCAACACCATGGCACAGTTGGCACCAAACGGATGCCTGCACCCGACAAGCAGACACCATCACTCAATGAGTAAATCTTTCAAGAAATATCCGGAAAGCCAGGTGGCCTCCCTCGGTAACCAGGATGGGGTCACCTACCTTTTCGTCATGATGCTGGTTGTCGTCATGTCCATTGCCACGTTGGAAGTCACTCAACAGTGGTCGGTCATTATGCAACGGGATCGGGAGGCTGAACTACAATTTCGTGGGACCAGTATTGCGAAAGCCATTGAGCGATTTGTGGCCGACTGGGAAATTCAAAAGGCCACACGACCCAACCAATGGCCGCGAACGCTTGAAGAATTAACGAAGAAGTCACCAAAACGGTATCTCCGGACGGCCTACGCTGATCCCATGACCGGGAACAAGTTTGCACTGATAAAAATTGGCCAGGATATACATGGAGTCAGAAGCACCAGCACGGAGACCCCATACAATCAAGATGTCTTTAAAGGAGCTAAGACCTACCAAGCCATCCGATTCGAAGCCAAGGGCAGCACCAACTGTCAGGTCAATCCGCTAAATCCTAATGCGCCAACGAACTGTGCCCCTGCGGCCAATACACTCCCGTCGGGGGAACCTTCCCTAGGGAATACTCCTTCGGCAAATTCCCCTGTTCAATCTCCATCAACAGAAGCCCCAACAGAGGAAACCCCAAGCCTTCAGTAATCACTAACCCGTTCGAGCCAGCAGGTACCGGGCTCAATATTGACGAAGGGATATCCGATACAGAATCTAGATTAGCCTAAAGGAACGAACAGGTATCTCTAGCCCGTATATGATAGTTATGCTAGGGTAAGGAGGATTTTTGAGATCTTCATCTTACCCCCCCAGTCATTCTCATTACATATAGTGAAGGATCTAATGCATAGAATGAATCCGTTTTGCGTGTTGGCCATGGTCTTTATGATGGTTCTGATGTCCTGCACTCTTCGTGAAACCCAGCTTGGGGATGAACTTGAACAAAAAGGCGATTTTGATGGGGCCGTGGCGGCTTATCGGGACGCCCTCAGGAAAGACCCCTTCAATAAAGAAATTGATGAAAAATTCCAATCGGTGAAATTACGTGCAGCAGATCAACATTTCTCCCGTGGAAGGCAGATGTTAAAAGAGCGGAAAATGGGCGAAGCCCTTCAGGAATTTCAAATGGCCCTGGGGTTCGATCCACAAAATGTTGAACACCATACGGCCCTCAGCGATGTCTGGCGCTTAAAGACCGCTCGTCAAACCTTCTTGGATGGCAACCACATGGAAGGTCTTGGCCGATACGACGAAGCCATGACGCTCTATGAATCAGCCGTGGAATTGGACCCATCCCTGTCGGAGGCTGTTGAAGGCATCACGAGAGTGGTCCAACTGCAGAAATCCACTCAAGCCATCGGTGGCTCAGCAGAACCCGTAACCCTTCGGTTTCAGAATACCCGTCTCAAGCAAGTCTTTGAAATTTTAGCGAGAACTGCCAATATCGATATTTTATTCGATAAGGATGTGCGAGATGACCTCGTCACCATTTTCACCAAAGACACCCCGTTTGATGAAGCCTTAAATCTCATATTGACCACCAATCAACTGTTTGCCAAACGCGTCGGACCTGACAGGCTGTTAGTTATCCCTGATACCAAGCAAAAACGAGAACAATTTGATGATCTGCAAATCCGCACGTTTTATCTTTCCAATGCCAAAGCCAAGGATATCGCGAATCTTCTTCGGACGATTCTGGAAACCAAGCGCGTCTATGTGAATGAACCCTTGAACACGGTGGTCATACGTGACGAACCGGCCAAGGTCACTCTGGCGGAGCAGATTATCCTGGCCAATGATCGTAGCGATTCGGAAGTCCTGTTTGAAGTGGAAGTCTTGGAAGTTAATCGTACCAACAGCCAAAACCTTGGCCTCCAGTTCGCCAAAGAAGCCGGATTTGGTATTTTTCCACCAGGCACTGAGTCTGCAGGTTCTGCCGCATTTTCTCTCCCATCAACATTTTCGTTCAAACAATTAACAGACATTGGTCAAGAGTCTTTTCTGTTTCGGTTTCCCAGTAGTGTATTACTGAATTTTTTCAAACAGGAATCTCAGGCCAAAACCCTGGCTTCGCCTAAACTCAGAGTACTCAATAATCAAAAAGCCTCCATCAATGTCGGGGACAAACAACCAATTCTTCTTTCCACCACGAATGTGTTACCGGGACAAGCAGCCACAGGTGCCGTTCCCACGACCTCGACCGTGACCTCCATTGAGTTTAAGGATACGGGCATCAAACTCACCGTAGAGCCAACCATCCACTTGAACAATAGCATTTCCCTTCGATTGCAAATAGAAGTCACACGCCTAGGCGAACGGGTCATTCTTCAAGCCTCCCCCTTAATCACCCAATTCAAGTTTGGAACCCGTACCGCAGACACCGCACTCAATATGCGGGATGGTGAGACGGTCGTCCTCGGCGGGCTCCTTTCAGAGGACAACACAAAAACGCGGGATAGCGTTCCAGGGGTCGATGACATTCCAGGCCTTGGGCAACTCTTCAGTAATACCAACACCAATAAAGTTGTGACCGAAGTCATTTTGGTCATCACCCCGCATATTGTCCGGAGTGTCCAACCTCAGCAATTAGCGAAACAGACTCTCTGGTCCGGCACGGCCAATCAGTACACCACCAAGCCGATGTTTTCACAACCCAACCCGGCTGTGTCCCTTATGAACACCCAGGACTTCCCCACAGACATGACCAATTCTTCCGAATCGTCCGCATTTCCGCAAAATCCGCAATTAACTGAGGGGAAGACGCCCACCCAAGCATTCGTGGAGCAGGATCCGGCAGAGGCATCTCAGCCTGTGATCGATGGTCCTCACCTCCAAATACTCCCGTCAGCCGCATCAATCAAGGTTGGAGAAGAAATTTCCGTTTCTCTTGAAGGGGAAAATTTTGCCAGTACTGGAAATTCGTCTCTCACGCTATCGTATGATCCTGCCGTTATGACTTTTAAAAATGCAATGGAAGGGCCTTTCTGGAACAACCAGCAGATCCCCTCTAGTCTCACGGTTTCTGTCGTCCCTAATCTCGGTAAAATTGTGCTCCAAATGGGGCAACAAGGAAAATCTGTACAAGGAAATGGGTCACTAGCCACGGTGGTATTCGAAGCCGCAGGGAAGGGAACATCAAACATTCACATTCAACAATCCACGGTCCTGGGTGCCAATGGCCAACCCGTGCCGGTCATGGTGGAACATGGCAGAATTTTGGTGGAATAAATCCTCGCCAGCTCAAAGCGGGGTAACCTTAATCGAACTCTTAGTCACGTTGGTCATTATGTTCATATTAGCCTCCGTCGCCCTACCCATTGCGAAAGTCAGCATTAAACGGTCGCAGGAGTTAGAGCTTCGTCATACCTTACGAACAGTACGAACGGCCATTGATGCGTTTCAACTGGATTGGGCAAGAGATGGGACCGTCCGTACAGGGAAACTCTGCGTGGAAAACGTGACGTCATGCCAAGAGTCCACGGGAGTGACCGGATATCCTAAGAAGCTGGAAACTCTCCTGAAGGTGAAATTAACGGGCGAGAAAGCCCAACTCGGTGAGCAGTCGGAAATAAAACGGTACCTCCGGAAAATCCCCTTTGATCCGATTACAGAGACCACAGAATGGGGGCTCCGGTGTTTCCAGGATGAACCAGGCGAATCGCGGTGGTGCGGGGAAGATGTCTTTGACATCTATACCACCAGCGAAAAAAAGGCAATTGATGGGACCCCCTATCGTGAATGGTAATGACCTACTTTGTAGTTATTGGTAAAAAGGGCTACACTTTACTTGAACTCATGATTGTTGTGGCCATCGTGGGGATTCTGGTTTCCATCGCAATTCCCACGTTTCAACACACGGCCATCAAAGCCAAGGAAGCGGCTCTGAAACAAAATTTATTCACGTTGCGGACGGTCATTGATCAATTTTATGCTGATAGAAAGGAATATCCGGCGACTTTAGAGGACCTGGTGGAAGAGAAATACCTTCGAGCGATCCCCATGGATCCATTTACCAAGTCCTCGACCACATGGTCCGAAATTTTTGAAGAACAGGAGGAGGGCGAGGACTCTCCTGCTGGAATTTTTGATGTTAAAAGTGGGAGTGACGGCCAGGCGCTGGATGGCACTCCCTATACAGAATGGTAGGTAGGACATGAAACGTAATCATTGGACACACATGATACTGAGTGGCACATTTATCCTGGCTGTAGGCGGCTGTGCTCAGAAACCGACGAAACCGGTCGCGGTCGACTCATTGATAGGATATGCCTCCCAGGCTACTCCACAACAGGTTCTTCTGCAGGAAGCCAGAACCGAAAACGAAAATTTACGGGCTGAAATAGGGGCAATAAAAGTTCTCATGGCCAAACAAGCCGGTGAACTGCAATCGCTGCGAGGCCATACTCAATCCATTCAGCATCGAGAACAGGATCAAGGGCTTGAACTGCAACACCTTCGTGGAGAACTTCTGAACTCCCAGGCCGAGCGGGATGAATTGCGAAAGCACAACCTGGAACTTGAAGGCCAGGTTGCCAGCATGCCCGACACCACGCAACTCGTATCAGACATTCAACTTCTCAACCAATCATTCCAGCAGATTATGGCGAGCATGAAACAGCTTTCCACTGACATCACGCTGATCAAACAGGAAATCCATAGGCCCTACGGTAAGGGACAACCCCTGAAAACGAAACTCCCGGTCCCCAACCCACCTACCTCCTCCGGAGATAGACGCATACCAGATTCCCAAGGACGAATCGTCATTCAAAATGGCGACTCCCTCTGGAAACTCTCACAGATGTATCAAGTCTCCGTTGCCCAATTACGCGAATGGAATGAACTCAATTCTGACGTGATTATGACGGGACTCAAAATTCAGGTCACCTCCCCATTGGTACCCCAGGTAAATTCGTCAAATTCTTCAAGTAATACAACTGAGTTACCGGCTTCCCCTGCCATCCAAGAGCCCCTGACTGAACCGGTACATGAAAACATGCCCCTACAGGACAATCGTGTGGAAAGTGCCCCTGAGCCAAAACATATACTCTCGCTTGGCAATCCCCAATCACCTGAGTCACCCTAGTGCCCCGGTTTCATTATAAAGCCGCTCGTCCGGATGGAACGATTATTGAAACCGATGGGGAAAGCGAATCCCCTCGAAGCCTTCGATCTCAACTCGAGGCACAAGGACTGCTTGTTCTTGACCTGGCAGACTCTGGCACCAGAAAGATCGTCTCAGGCAAAAAACGGCAACGCCCTTTAGCGCTCAGAGATTTTCTGATATTTAACCAGGAATTTTTAGCGTTACTCAAAGCCGGATTGCCCATGTTACGGTGTTTTGATCTCCTGGCAGAACGAAACACCCAAGGGGGATTTCAGCAAGCCTTACAATCGGTCCGTGAGCACATTCGGGGAGGATCGGCTATTTCTGAAGCCATGACCCATCATCCAACCTATTTCCCCGAACTTTACCAAGCCTCACTACGAGCCGGTGAGCAGGCTGGCAATCTGCCGGAAGTCCTGAGCCGATACATTGCCTATTTAAAAATGCTGATCGGGGTTCGAGAAAAAGTCGTCAAAGCCACTATTTATCCCATATTCTTATTAGGGTTTGGTCTCCTGGTGACCATCGGCCTGCTTTTTTTTGTTCTACCCTCATTTGCGGAAGTCTATAAAGAAAGTCGCGTCGAATTGCCATGGGCCACTCAGCTCTTGATTGATCTGACGCAATCGGCTACCCGATGGCTGATGGGACTTCTGATTATCATGGGACTTGGGGGCATAGCGATCTATTGGTGGAAAAACACTCCTCAAGGTCAATGGCAAATACATTGGTTATATCTCCATGCGCCGGTACTTGGTCCCTTGTTTTTGAAAAATCAAGTTATTCGTTTAGCCAGAACCCTCTCAACTATTCTTGGAGGAGGAATCCCCTTATTATCAGCGCTGCAGGTCACGGCTAAATCCATGCCCAACAAAGTCTTCGCCCAAGCGCTTCAATCGGTTATTGTACATGTTCGAGAAGGTACCAGCCTCTCAGTGGCATTAAGGAAAGAGAACTTTCTCCCACGGCTTACCCTGGAAATGGTTGAAGTCGGAGAAACCACCGGTTCACTTGAAGCCATGCTCTTTGAGGTCGCGGAGTTTCATGAAGGGGAATTGGATTTTCAATTATCCCGACTCATGACCTGGATCGAACCCATGTTCATCATTCTGATTGGGGTTATTTTAGGAGGGGTGGTGATTGCCCTCTATCTCCCTATTTTTCAAATGGCAGGGGCCGTGTAACCACTAAGTGACCTCGACGAAAGAATAATATGACCACACCCGTTAAACGCATGCCATTCGAGGACCTCTTGGTGGAAAAGGGTCTCATCCGGGAAGGGGATAAGGAGACTCTGCTCGAAACCGCCCGCACGACGAATCAGACCATTGCGGCCATTTTGTTGGAGCAAGGCACGCTCACGGAAGAGGTGATCGGCCAGGTCCTGGCTGATCAATATGGACTGCCCTGGAACAACCTCAAGGAATTTCGCATCCCGTCATCATTAATGGAGTCCATCCCGGTCGAACTGATGCATCGGTATGAATTTGTGCCCATTGAACAAGAAGGCCCGATTCTGACCATCGCGATCGCCAAACCACAGGACCTGCGAATCATCGATGAATTGGAACACCAATTGGGATTTGAGTTGCGATTGGTCGTCTCGTCTCACTCAGCCATACTTGAAGCCTTGGGCAATAGCGAAGGCAATAGCCAGGTGCTCACGCGCATCAAAGCCGAATTGGATCCGGTCCTGATTAAAGAGGACGAGAAAGGGGAGGAAATCCTCTCCGTTGAACGGATCACCAAGGATCTCAGCCCAGTGGTCAAACTGGTGAATACGATTATCTTAACCGCCCTGCAAAAGCAGGCGAGTGACATCCATATTGAGCCCACTGAGCGCACGGTCGATGTGAAATTCCGGATTGACGGGGTTCTCTATTTAGCCATGGAACCTTTTGATACCGGCATTCACCCCTCTCTTATTTCCAGGCTCAAAATCATGTCCGAACTGGATATCGCAGAACGTCGTACGCCGCAAGATGGTCGGTTCAAATTACTCCTGAATCACCGAACTATTGATTTCCGGGTTTCCATTCTTCCAAGTGTGTTCGGTGAATCGGTGGTCATCAGAATTCTGGATAAACAACATATTTCGGCGGGCGTCCAAGGGCTGCGCCTGGAAGCCCTGGGCTATACCGGCGAGGATCTCCGTCGTTTCCGCCGAGCCATCATTCGACCCTATGGAATGGTCCTGGTCACCGGACCCACGGGAAGCGGAAAAACCACAACCCTGTATGCCGCGATCAATGAGGTGCACTCCGACGAAGATAAAATTATTACGATAGAAGACCCGGTGGAATATCAATTAAAGGGGATCGTACAAATTCCAGTCAATGAAAAGAAGGGGCTCACCTTTGCCAGAGGGCTTCGATCCATTTTGCGGCACGACCCTGATAAGATTATGGTTGGAGAAATTCGGGATTTAGAGACGGCACAAATTGCCATTCAATCGGCTCTCACGGGGCATTTAGTCTTTAGCACCGTGCATGCGAATAATGCCTTTGATGTCATTAGCCGGTTTGTGAATATGGGCATTGAATCGTATAATTTTGTAGCTTCCTTGAGTTGCATACTCGCTCAGCGTCTGGTCCGATCCATTTGCCCAACCTGCCGCGTTCCCGTGCAAATTCACCCTGAGCAGTGCGAAGAATCCGGCATTGAGTATGAGGATGTGAAACACCTGACCTTCTACGAAGGCAAAGGCTGCAATGAATGTCACGGCTTGGGCTTCCGCGGCCGAAAGGCCATTACAGAATTTTTAGATATGACCGATTCCATCAAGGAAATGATTTTAAACGAGAAATCCATATCAGAAATTCGCACAGCTGCCATGGCACAGGGGATGAGCACCTTACGGCAAGCAGCTCTTGAAAAAGTCTATCGAGGAGAAACCACGCTCAAGGAAATTAATCGGGTCACTCCGATCGAGGAAATCTGATGCATTTTTTTCCCATTTCGGCACCCACCGTGGCACTCTCCATTTCTGAGGATGGGTTATGCCTGGTAGAAATCAAAAAATCATGGCGTAAGAAGACGCTCCGGCACATCGCCAGACGCCCCCTCTCGCCTGGGGCACTCACGCTCTCTTCGGCGAAACCCAACATTGCCAATCCCAATGAGTTTCTCACTCAACTTAAGACGCTGGTCAAGCCCTATCGTCGCCCGCTCTCCATTGCACTCAGTCTTCCGGACATATGCGCCAGGACGAGCATCTTTGATTTTGCATCCTTTCCCACCAAAAAACCGGAGCAAACGGCACTGGTGAATTGGCGTTTTCAACAGGACCTTAAACTTGATACTTCCCAATCGCGACTGTCTTTTGGCCTCTATGTGCCCACGTCGGTCAGGGATTCCCTCGCCCCAGGCAACATAGACCATGTCAGAGTGTTAGGCACGGCCATTCGCCATGAAATTATTGAACAATATGAGAACATGTGCTTGGAAGCAGATCTGATCCCAACTTCTGTCGGAATGTCGGGGCTCGATATCTTTGATCTGTACCGTCCCAACATCCAGGACATGCTCACGGCTGAAAACCTTTCTCAGAACTCTCATCCCCCAACAGTCATGTTCCTCTTCATGAGTCATTGGGGTTTTACCTTTTTAGCCTGTCAGGAAGGCAGTCCACGCTTCATCCGCACGAAAGCTCTTGCCATCAAAACGGAGGCCCATCACTCTCAAGATTCTTCGCTGGATCCTGAGTCTGAGGAACACGGGGAAACCAGAGAACAATGCCCGACATCCTCAGGAGAATCCTCTTCTGACGCACCTCAAGAATCCCCCACAGGAAATAATCCCTATTCTTCGTACATTGCCATGAAGGTGGAAAAGGAAATCCTGGCATCCCTACAATATTATTTCGAGATGTTTCCCATATCTGCCACGGCATCTTCTCCGGTTAATCTGTTCATGACAACTGATCTGACCCATGGGCAGAGCCTTATGCCGCCTCTCGACCGCATTCAACAGACCCTGAAGGCCAGTGGAGGACATGAGCCTCAAATTCGAGTCACCTCGCTTTCTCATGCCTCACATTTTCATTTATTAAACACACATCTGGCGGTGAACAGCCAGGAAGAAGCGGCATTGCCCGGCTTTGCCAGTCTGATGGTGGCATGATGATCCCACGTGTACATAGAAATGTATCTGCACCCGGTATTTCTTTTCTTCAATTGTCCCAACTCGGGCTCACCCTCCTCACCGCCGGTGCACTCGCTCTTACCGCTTCATTCTGGTGGCAGGGAAACTCATTACATGAGCAGATTGATGTCCTAGAAGACCAAGGAGCCAGTGTCGAGACGGCCAACGAACAATTGGTCTCCCAAGCCAGGGCGGCGGGGCTTGACCTTTCGCACCAGGCCATTCGAAGCATTCCGGCAAAAGTCACTTTTGTGAAACAGGTTCGTGAACGGGTTGGATTTTCCTGGACACAATTACTGACCGATCTGGAAACAGCCGTTCCTTCGGATATCACCGTGAACTCGGTGTCTCTCGATGAAAAAACCGACACGATTCTTCTTCAAGGATCGGCAGCATCTCTACCAGATCTCAACCGACTTATTCATCAGCTGGACAAGCACGCAGCCTTTCAGAATGTGTTGCTATCGCAGCATTCCACAAAAAACACCAAAGAGGATCAGGGTAACTCACATAGCGTGTTTACGCTCACAGTGACGTATGATACCCGACATTCGGCTTCTCACCTGGCGGGGGTTCCCAGGCAATGATGAATTCTTTTCAGATCATACAACGATCAAAGACGACGATTCGGATCTCAAAATATTTAAGTCCGTTGTTCATCGTGACAATCCTTGCCGGACTGTCATCAGTCGGGATGTTTGCCTTTATCTTTTACCCGGCCCAGGACCGGTTTCAACACATCACAGCCCTGAATCAAGCTTCCCTGCACACACAAACAACCATGCAGACAGCCAGGCAGACTCAAACTATTCTATCTACCATGTGGAACGCGCTTCCGGATTCTGGAGAATTCACAGATTTGAGTTTGGACATAGCTGATTTGGCGAAACAAAATCACGTACAAATCCCTGGCATGGGATACGACTTCAAACCCCTCTCCCATAAACTGGCGACGAAAGGCACGTTTGCGTTTGAAGCCGTGGGGCCCTATGAAGCTATTCGAAAATTCATTTTTGAATTGGAGCAACGCTGGCCCTATCTCTTTATTGAAAAACTTTCCGTTGAAACTTCTAAAAAACAGAAAGGGGTCATCTTTAAACTGAAGGTCTCTACCTTTCTGAAAGAATTCCCTGAACCGGTTAAAAAGACGAAAACCTAATGACGAATCAACGAAAATGGCTGGTGTTAGGAGGCCTACTATCGGCTTGGGGAATAGTGACAATCTTCCAAATGTGGGATTCGGCGCCAACAGATCCTTTGCTTCACTCTGCCACGTCAGAAAGCCCACTTCCACCACTGAAAGATCTGAAGTTAGACCCGGATTTTCCTAATCCTCGACAAACAGCGACGTTCTCTCTCCCTCGGAATATCTTTGCACCTCTAGGCATGTCTCAGGTCGCCAGACAGGAAACAGCCAAATCCCCCACTTCCGGCCTCCCTAAGGCGGATTTCTCCCCGTCGCCATCCCAACCGCCACCCCCAGGTCCTTCTTTTGCCGATCTAGCAGGACAACGAGCCCAAGAACAACTCAACCAATTCCGGTTCCTGGGGTATTTAACCAAGGGGGGTGAGAGCCAGGCCTTCCTCACCAATGGGCAGGCCATCTATATTGTCAAACAGGGAGAGATGCTGGAAGGTCGCGTGCAGGTGCACAAAATCGAACCAGAAACCGTGGTTCTGTCAACCCAGGTGTTGGAAACCGGCTCTCATGTTCAGGCCACCATTCCCTTAACACCCGATACCAGCGGATAATCAGCTTCATAGCGTTTTCCCTCCGCATCTTGGTATCCTTTTCCCACTATGCATGAACGTCGCACTGTTGTGTTTCTTAGGAACTCTCATCACACCACCATATGGTGGCTGGTCGGAGTGATAGTTTCCGGTGTTCTATCGGTGTCTTCAGGACATTCAGCGACGTATGACTGTGTTGATGAATTTGGCGCACGCGTCTTAACAGATAATCCGGTCCAACTATTTAAATGCACCCTATTGCCGTCACAAAGCTCTTCTCTGACCAATCAAGTTTTATCTGCGACTCCAACACTTCAAGCAACCACCCCGTCCATTCCTCCTCAGACTCCTCCTGTTACCCAGATTTCTACCAGTTTCTCCTCCCTGAATGAGGAAGAGCAGGACAGCCCGTTCAATGAGGAAATCACCGTCCCCCTCACCAAAAGTGGAGGGTCATTTCTCGTTCATGTGATATTGAATCAAGAACGATCAGCCCAACTCATTGTCGATACCGGTGCCTCCATGACCGTTCTTTCGACTCAGGTCGCCATTGATCTGGGAATCCTGGGAACAACCGACAACGAAATTCTAACCGTCAACACCGCCGGAGGGTCAGTTCAAGTCAACATGAATTATCTCTCCTCCATCACGGTTGGAACGGCACAAGCCACCAATGTCGCTGTAGCTCTTCACGATCTCCCGGATATTCCGGAACACATCGAAGGCCTGCTGGGCATGTCCTTCCTTAAACACTTCCTCGTTACCCTGGACGCCGAGCATGCTCGCTTGATTCTCCGTCCCAAACAACAACCCTAATCCAAAACGCTGTAGTTCTGCGATGTCCAGAATCCTGAGCATCTGTACCTTGGGGCTGGTAGGAGCCGAAGGAGAGGCACGTGATAGACTCACGACGTCCCAATAAGATGTCCCAATAACAAATGGATTGTTGAAGGTGTTAAATATTTGTCATTTTTATTCACGTATGGGTAACCAAAACCAATCGGGAAAATTCATAGAGGATTCAAACAGGCTCGTCCTGTCGTCAGATCTCTCGAAGGGAAAGCTGTAGCCATTTGGATGGATGGAACATACGGAAAAATCCTTGAGCACGAGCAAATGTCGCCTACCAACACGCTAGGAGATCAAAGCGCTTCAGCGGGCAGACGCGAAGCCGCTTTCAGCCGTCGTAGCTACTTCGGCGAAGGAGGCCCGCCAAGGACAGAGAATGAATGGCTAAAAGCATCCCGAAGGGTAAAACCCTGGCTTTCAGCATTCAAACAAGAAAATTATGGGTGAGAAGAAACAGGAGGCAGAGCCCCTAAGTAGGTAAAACCACCAATCTGGATCAGGGAGGAATCGGCCTGAAGACGAAAATCACCCTTTTCAGGATTAAGAAATCCAGGAGTAAGCTGGACATCCGTTTTTCCTGCGCGATCAAGAGCTGGCGTGGGGGGAGTGCCCGTCATGACATAATCCCCCTGATTGTCAGACAAGGCATTAAAAGCCAGCATGGTATGGCTCCCCGGAAAGAATAGAAAACCTACGCCGCTCTGACTAATAATATTTCCCTGCACATCCGCTTGCGCGTCGTCCTGAAAGGCAGCTCCGCCTCCGTTCTGAACCAGAGTATTTTGAATCAACCGGGCTTTGGACTGATCCGTCATCAACACGGCCTCATAGAGACTTCGGGTAATAACATTCCGTCTCAGGGTCACATCTGAGTTTCCACCAATAGCCACACCATGGTCATTATGGTAAATCAGATTGCCCGATAAGGTGCCTGTAGAATCCGCAAATGCCACACCTGTTGTCTCACTATCACCAATCACACAATCTTCCAAGTGCACATCCTGGACCTGTTGACTAAACACCATGCCATTGACACGAATCCGTGTTAGTCTCACACCACTGCCATTAAAAATCCCAACTCCCAATCCCCCATGTTGAATCACGGAGAGATCCCTAATCGTCACATTTGTTGCTCCATATGGCCATTTGCCAATATGGAGGGTCCCGACACGCTTTTCCCCGCTCAAAACGACCAGGTCCATGCCTTCACCAATAATCGACAACCCCTCTTTGCTATGGACGGTGACATCCTCGGCATAAGATCCCCGTTTGATCAAAATCGTGTCACCCGAGACAGCCTGATCAATGGCTTCTTGAATTGAAGTGAAATGCCCTGATCCATCCAAGGCAACCTGCCATACCGACGAGACGGGGGCTTGAGGTGGAGAAGGCGCCTCAGGGTTGGCAGGCGCCAACCCAGACAGGACACACAGAATCAGGGCACACGAAAAAATAACTGGTCGAAAGATGGTCAGCATGTGTTGAACGATCACGTGGTTTATTCCCCTGTCATTCTTGGCGGTCAATCAGCCCACTCCTAAAAAAGTCTCATCGAGTCAATACCCCAAGGAGTTTGGCAGGGTCAAGCAGGTATCCAAGTTTTTCCATATTTATTGTCGCTCCCCACCCCCTATGCTATGGTTGGGCATGATCGTCGTCGGGTTGACTGGAGGATTGGCATCAGGGAAAACGACTGTTGCCAGGATTTTTGAATCGTTTGGAGCCAGGATTATTGACGCCGACGAACTGGCCAGAGCCGTTGTCAAACCGCGAAAACCAGCTTGGAGGGATATCGTCAAAAAATTTGGGGCAAAGGTGCTCACTGAAGACCTTAACATCAACCGCCAGGCCCTCGCCGACATCGTGTTCAAATCCCCTAAGAAATTACACGTTTTGCAAACGATCATTCATCCTCGTGTCGCCCGAGAGCAGGCCAAGCAAGTTAGGAGCATTCAACAGGAGGATCCCCATGCCGTCATTATTTATGATGCTGCGTTATTACTGGAGGCCGGTGCACACAAACGCATGGATCATGTCATGGTCGTCACCGCTGACCGGGCCACTCAACTTGCCCGCGCCTGCCGCCGTGATGGCCTGACCAAGGCCCAAGCTCTTCGGCGAATCAGACAACAAATGCCACTCAATCACAAACTCGACTATGCCGATGCCGTGTTGGATGGAACCTGGTCACGTACCCGGTTGCGCCGTGCGGTCCTGTCATTGTATAGGACTTATGTCAACGAGGCGAGATCACGAACGGCCCGCCATACCCTCAATACCCCATAGACCGTTCAACTACATGTCTAACCGTAAGGAGTCCTCGCATGGTGCATGACGTCATTATTCTGGGATCGGGCCCGGCTGGATTAACCGCCGCCGTCTATACCGCTCGAGCCAACCTTTCCCCCTTGCTTATTGATGGTTCGCAGCCTGGCGGACAATTAACCATCACCACCGACGTGGAAAATTTCCCCGGATTCCCCAAGGGCATCATGGGACCTCAACTTATTCAAGACATGCGGGCTCAAGCCGAACGGTTCGGCACCCAATTCCGCCAGGGTCATGTCACCAAGATTGATCTCCAGGTGCGTCCCTTTCGAGTCACAGTTGACGATGAAGCCACTCTGGAAGCCAGAACCCTCATTATTGCGACCGGTGCCTCGGCCAATTTATTGGGCCTGCCCTCCGAAAGCCGCTTGATGGGGCATGGCGTTTCAACCTGCGCCACCTGCGACGGATTCTTTTTCCGTGGCAAGGAGATTGCGGTCATCGGCGGCGGTGATAGCGCTGTGGAGGAAGCCACATTTCTGACAAAATTCGCCTCGAAAGTCACTCTCGTTCATCGTCGTGATAAATTACGCGCCTCAAAAATCATGCAGGACCGGGCGATGACGAATGAAAAAATTGCATTTCAGTGGAACAGTGCTCTGGAAGAAGTCCTGGGTGACAATCTCGTAACCGGGATACGGGTCCGCAACGTCCAAACCAACCAGGTTGAAGAAATTCCGCTATCAGGCGTTTTTGTGGCCATCGGCCATACACCGAACACCAGCCTGTTTGCCGGACACATCGATATGGATGAGCAAGGCTACATCCGTACTCAGCCCAATCGGTCTACCACCAACATCCCAGGCGTGTTTGCATCAGGTGACGTGCAGGATTCACATTATCGCCAAGCCATTACGGCTGCCGGATCCGGATGCATGGCAGCCATCGACGCCGAGCGATATCTAGAATCGCTCCACTGATGCTTCATGTCTTAGTCCATTATCATGAGCTCGCTCTCAAGGGAGGCAACCGGAAACATTTCGAATACCGGTTAGTCCACCATTTGCGAGGAGCCCTGAAACCTTTAGCGCATGTGCATGTCGAAGCACTCCAAGGACGCATCCGGGTGAGCTTCGAGGATGAGGCGGCATGGCCTCGCTTGCAGGAACAGATCAAGCGTGTATTTGGTATCGTCAATTTTTCCCTGACCAGAGCCGTACCATTGTCCTACGACCAACCCGATCTGGCAGCTCTCAAAGATGCGATTATTGCCCATCTGCCCACTCGTCCTTTTACCACCTTCCGGGTGAGTGCCAAACGGGCAGATAAGCGTTTCGTCAAAACCTCCATGGACGTGGAACGGGAAATCGGGGCCTATGTCGTGGAACACACCGGCAAACAAGTTAATCTTTCACACCCCGATATGACGATTTTGGTGGAATTAGTCCCTCCCTACGCCTACTACTGCTGTCAACGCGATGCAGGACCCGGGGGATTACCGACGGGAACCGGGGGAAAAGTCATCTGTCTCATTTCCGGTGGCATCGATTCTCCTGTGGCGGCCTATCGCATGATGAAACGGGGCTGTAAAGCCGTTTTTGTGCATTTTCACGGTCGTCCCTATCTCTCACGAGTTTCTGAGGAAAAAGTCCGGGATCAGGTCACTCTACTCACGAAGTACCAACT
>CABVRQ010000010.1:37182-75066 GCA_902500695.1 uncultured Nitrospira sp.
CGACCGCTTATCGGGATGGATAAGCTGGAAATCACGCAACAAGCTCAAGCACTGGGTTCATTCGAGACCTCCATCGAACCTGACCAAGATTGCTGCACCCTCTTCGTCCCAAAACATCCTCAAACCCGGTGCCAGCTACCCCATATTCTCAGAGTCGAGCAAGACCTCGACATTCCCGGACTCATTCAGCAAAGCCTACAAGGAAAAGAATTGATCACCTTCTCTCATGCAGAACGGGTTGATCGAAGGGCCCCACAGTAGAATGCTTCTTCACACGTTAAAACCACCGCACATCATCAGACGGTAACCATCCATACTCTGAATAAGCGAAATGACCAACCATATCTAGCGAAGTGCCAGATTCCTTTTTTCGAGTTTCAACATGAAAAATTTCTCCAACCGTCCCACATTGGAAAAAAGCATGACCAAAGCAAAATCTTCAGTGAGGACAACGTGAGCACACTGCCTCCTACTGTCCTGTTTACCTGGCTCTATCGGGTTTTTGTCGGGGTACTGCTTATTCAAGGTCTATGGGAACCCATAAACCACGGCCTGCACCTTGGACTACCTTCTGCTTGGGCCGAACCACACACCATATCGGAGGAAGAAACCCACCACAACCACCGCGCCCACCATCAGGAAGCGGCTCCGCAGATCGGACAATGGGAAGGGTCCCCTGAAGGGATTGCGTATAGCGAATTCAACCATGCGCTCGTTGGAGTCGGTGTCATTCTGGTGGGTTTCAGTGAATGGCAAACCGTGATGGGCTGGCAAGCATTCATGTGGGTTCGTTGGCTGTTGCCGAGTTCACTGATTGGATCAGGAATCTTCCTGTTAATCTGGAGCGATCATTTGGCATGGCCCATTGGCCCATGGACATTAGCCGATACGTTATCCGGCAAAGATCCTGAAATGCTCCAACATAAAACATTCGGCATCTTGGCCTTGGCTGTCGGCCTGGTGGAAGGGTTCCTTCGGGCTGGGAAATTTTCTCACGTGTTCTGGCGATCGCTTCTGCCGGGGTTTGCCCTGGTCGGTGGTCTTATGTTGTTCCGCCACATGCATGGCCTCCATCCAGGTGGCCACGACATTCAGACTCACCATAACATCATGGGCACATTGGCCTTGGCAGGTGGCCTGGCCTGGTTTGCCGGTGAGTTCATACCACGATCCCATGCCGCGCTGAAGACATCCTCCCGCGTCAAATTTGTATTCAAAATTCTCTGGGCTCTCCTGGTCATCACCATCGGCGTGCAATTATTTTTCTACTCAGAGTCCTCATAAGATCCCCTCGCCACAGATAAATAAAGGAGAACCCACTCATTGATCAGTCTCATACCGCATACCAATACAGCTAATGAGTGGTATCATTGGAAAAAGCATCGTGTCACCCCGTCATTTTGTTTCTGAGTCATTCATCCCGCTAACATTTTCTGAGATCGTCCAAGGCCTTAAGTATCTCCGCAGGGCGGGGCGGACATCCAGGTATACGAACATCTACAGGGATATGTTGGTCGACCGGACCGGTCACCGCATAGCTTCCTTTGAACATTCCACAATTGATCGCACAATCACCTAAGGCAATGACTAATTTTGGATTGGGCGTGGTTTTGAACACATCCTTCAGCGGACCTTCCATGTTCACCGTAACCGGACCAGTCACCACCAAGGCATCCGCGTGACGAGGTGACGCAGCGATATGAATTCCAAATCGTTCGATGTCATAGACAGGGTTAACTAACGCATTCATTTCCATCTCACAGGCATTACAGGAACCGGTATCCACTTCACGGATGGTGAGGGACTTTCGGAAGATGTTCGATTTCTGCCGCGTGATGAGGCTGATCGGTATGTTCTGTCCGGCAGTAGGTCGAGGGTATTGGCCGGTCACTATTCCTGTTTTGAAACTTTTTTTAAGAATCTTAAACATGGTCTCTCCTAATTCTGCCGAGTCATGAATCCTCATGCATCACAAAAATATAAAATTCCTTCCCGTCTTTCCCCCTCATTCATGTCGTCTCAGGCCAGCTGTTGTATCTGCTTCCCGCCCATCCCCTCCCCTTACAAGTCATTTCCGGCATACGAAAGACTGAAGCTTTTATTAATGAGAGGAAAATCGGGAATAATATTCCCGATCACCGCCAATTGAATTGCCGGCCAATTGACAAACGAGGGGTCACGGACCTTACAGCGATGAATCTGTTCATGTTCGCCAATCATTAGGAAATACAAAATTTCACCACGCCAACCTTCAACCGCAGAGAGCGCCCAGGCTCCGGAGTCAGGAAGCACCTGGCGGTCACCCTTCAGCGGGCCATCAGGAAGCAGGCGTTGAATCTCGCGAATGAGTCGAATGGATTCGTGAATTTCTGCCATCCGGACCTGAACCCTGGCCCGTACATCCCCATTTAAAGAACCCGCCACACGGACAGACAGCTCATCATAGGCTGCAAAAGGCCGATCTCTTCGAAGATCCCGATCGATACCCGAAGCCCGACCAACCACTCCGACTACCCCATGGTCCCAGGCGGTCTGCTTCTTGAGAATCCCCGTGCTCTCAAACCGATCGATCAACGACGCATTGACGGCGATAATCTGTTCCAGTTCGGAAAAATCCTTTTCAATGTGTTCCAGTTCGGTGACCAGCTCGGAAAACTGATCCGTCGAAAGGTCGATTCCTACCCCTCCCACGCAATTCACCCCTCGAAGAAATCTCGAACCTGTCAGTCGGTCATTCAGTTGCATCACCCGTTCTTTCAACCGACCGCAATGGGCATGGGCCAGCGCATAGGCCGTGTCATTGCAAATACCTCCCACATCACCAATGTGGTTGTGGAGACGCTCCAATTCTAGAAACAAACTTCTGAGATACCTGGCCCGACGGGGCACGTGAATCTCTAATAACGTTTCTACGGCCTGGCAATAGGCCAGGCTATGCCCAAAGGTCGTGTCCCCTGAAATTCGCTCAGCCAATACCACGCCATCGGACAGCATCTGTTGTTCGAACAGCTTCTCTACACCGCGATGTTTCCAAAAATGTTGGAGATCAAGGTGCATAATCGGTTCTCCGGCCACCGTAAACCGGAAGTGCCCGGGTTCAATTATGCCCGCATGAATGGGACCCACCGGCACTTCGAGCACGCCTTCCCCATGAATAAAATGCCCATCGACCGATCCGGGAGGCTGGCGCCATTGCAAGACCGAATTCCATGGGAAATTTTTGTGTAACGGGTGAACACCCTTGGGCCAATGATTGTGCCGGACCAGGCGACGAAGATCCGGATGCCCTTGGGCGATCAGACCGAACATATCCCGGATTTCCCGCTCATACCAGTTGGCCGCATGAATTTTTGGTGTGATGGACTCATAGAGCCGTTCATCCCCCAGGAGATCGGTGGAAACAATAAGCCAGTCCTTGTGCTCACAGAGCGTAAACAAGTACCAGAGTTCGTAGCGCACGTCACAAGGACGGTGATCGACAGCCCATAGTAAAGAAAGGGTTCCTCTGAGTTCCTCATTGGCATGAATATATCGGGTAATCGGCAGAATCTGATTGGTGTTCACATGGAGCACAGGAATACCGTGATCAGTGGAGACACGGTTAATCGCCGGACCGAATATGCTTTCCAAGTGTTCAACTGGATGAAATACCGGTTCCATGTTTGGTTACCTTCCTATTACCACGTCGGTGGCCCGTTGTAGGAGAGTTTCAACCTGAGCGGGAAGAGAAATCCCCATCCACACCAGCGCGAAGACGGATAAGGCAAGCGGGAGTTGTCCGATGTGCCAGGCTTCCCCTTGCCTGACCCCTGCAGGTGGGGTGCCCCATACCATGCCGGTCAGCCGGTAGATAAATCCTCCGAATAACGCCACGGCTAACAGTACGATTATCAGGATGATTCCCAGGCTTCGAATTTCATGTGATACGGTAATGGTCAGAAATTTTCCCAGATGAAATGAATCAAATTGAAAGGTCATTTGCGCCAGTGACGTGATCACCAACAGTTCACTATTAAAGAGGGAAAACGGGGGCATTCCCACCAAAGCCAAGCCACCAGCTAGAAAGGCGATTGCGGTAATGGGTTGGACTTTGGCCATCCCCTGGACCTCATGAATCTGTCTGGTTCGATATCGGCGAAAAATGTTGCCGACGGCAAAGAACCCCAGTGATTTGGCCAATGCATGGTTGAGGAGATGCCAAAGCCCACCGAAAGTTCCTAATGGTCCGCCAATACCAAACCCCAACATGGCCAAGCCCATATGCTCGATACTGGAGTAGGCAAAAAGCCGTTTGTAATCGCGTTGAATCAGGATAAACAACGCTGCCGTCCCAAACGAGATCAATCCGATTAAGATCAGAAGGTTCCCTGTAAACCCCGGCGAGACGGTCTGATCCACGATGGATTTACTCCGCAGGACGGCATACACCGCAACGGTTTCCAGCACTCCGGCCAGCATGGCGGTAACCGGGGCCGGCGCTTCACTATAGGCCTCAGGCAACCAGGTATGCATCGGGACAAGACCAATCTTCGTGCCGTACCCGACCAGAATAAAGATGAAGGCCAACTTCAGCACGTGGCCATCCATTTGAGCAGCCACGGGCAACAGGCTGGTCAGGTTCAAGGCGGCGTTTTCTTCTCCAAGCACACGAATCGACGAATAATAGGTCAGGACCGTTCCGAACAAAGCGAGGGCAATGCCGACAGAGCAAAGGATGAGATATTTCCAACCGGCCTCCAGGCTTTCCCGACTCTTAAAAAATGTAATGAGGAACACCGTCGCCAGCGTCGTCGCCTCTACGGCAACCCATTGCACACCCAGACTGTTCGCCAGGGTCGCGACAATCATGGCAAACAAAAATACGTGATACAGAGGGAAAAAGGTCCAGAGACGATGAGGTTGAACTAACTGTTGAATAGCCTCGTCATCAAAATATGACCACAGATAAATCGAACAGGAAAAACCAACACCCACCACGATTGAGAGAATGAAAACTGAGAGGCCGTCAATAAACACCACATTTCCGAGTGCCGTGAAGGATTCCTCACGAACCACGGTTGCCCAGAGAACCAGATCGGCTACCACCAGGATGACCATAGTCACCACGTTCAAGCCGTGAAGCATACGAATATTTTTGATGAATAGACTGAGTGTTGCGGCGACAACCGGCGCAGCCAGGACCATCAACGTAACATGGTTCTCGTCCGGCATTTAGAAATATTCTCCTTCCGCATGAAAAAATGGCAGAATCGCCCCAATGAGATCATCAAGGCCGGCGGGGACATGGAGCCCTAAGACAATCAGGGCGCACAGGTTCACCGCCATCGCGGCGGTCGAAAAGGCCCGGCAGCGTGGCCCCACGGTGGAGGTGACCGTTTCCATGGGCACGCCTAGGACCATTCTCAAGATTTGAAACAGCAACGTCGCAAACGCCAGAGTCAATACAGCGAGGAACCCATACGCGATCGAAGGTGCCGTGTTCATGGCGTTCGCGGCGATTGTGATTTCACTCACAAACAATCCGAAGGGGGGCATGCCGGCAAGAACAAGCCCTGCGACGAACAAGGCCACTCCCGCGGCTGGATGCTCACGTAACAGGCCAGGGACACGAGCGATAAACTTATGTTCATGCGTAATGAGTACAAGGCCTGCGCCATAAAACGCGGCGGATTTTGCCAAGGCATGATTCAGCAGATGCCACAATCCTCCAAATACTCCCAAGCCCCCCAGACCAAAACCAATTAATGCGATACCGATATGCTCGATACTGGAATAGGCTAACAGTCGTTTAAAGTCTTCTTGAAGCAACAGGACAATCGAGGAGAGCGCGACGGAGAAAAATCCAAATCCGAGCAGCAAGGTTCCTGTGAAATCCGACCCCACCGCCTGATCGGTCAGGATCTTGAACCGGAGAATCGCGTAGATCGCCATGGTCAACATATTTGCGGAAAGCATCGCACTAACCGGAGTGGGGGCTTCTCCATGCGCATCGGGTAACCAGGTATGCATAGGGACCAGACCCGCCTTGGTCCCGTACCCAACCAAAACAAAAATAAAGGCAATTTTCATCACGGAAGGATCGAGTTGGTCCCCGACCTCGTACAATTTCGCCCAGTGTAGCGCTTCTTCCGTAATCCCAAGCAGTTGCTCTGAGGAGTAATACACGAGGATCGTCCCAAAAAGAGCCAAAGCAATACCGACTGAGCTGAGAATCACAAATTTCCATCCCGCCTCAAGGGCTCCCTTGCTCCGCTCAAATCCGATCAGCAAGGCGGCCGACAAGGTCGCTCCTTCAATGGCAATCCACATTATCCCAAGATTTTCAACATTGACGGCCAACAGCATGACCCCCAAATACAGATCGAATAACATAAAAAATTGACGAAACCGTTTGATGGACACATGCCCACGGTCATACTGCTCTCCCACATACCCTACGGCATATAAGGTTCCCGTCCCTGCCACGATCCCGATCACCAGATCAAACCATGCGCTGATGGGATCGACATGCAGGAAGGACAAAAAAGACACGGGTCCGCTCAGGGACACCTCATCGACCAATAATATTGCCGAAACCACCATGATGCCGGCTTGCACGCAATGCAGGACGTCCAACGTCTGCCGATGACGTACGACAAGCCCGCTGACGCCAATCAAGAACGGGGTCGCAATGAGAAGGATTATCGGCCAAATCATGAGACTTACTCTTTGAGGGCCTTCATTCGGCTGGTATCCACACTGCCGAAGGTCTCCTGAATCTGATGGGTATAAATACCCACGATCAAGCCGGCAACCAGCACATCGAAAAAGATTCCCAACTCCACCATTAACGGCATCCCATAGGCGGCAGCGGTGGCTGCGAGAAATAGCCCGTTTTCCATCACGAGAAACCCGATCACTTGGGTGACGGCTTTTTGCCTGGACACCATGATAAAAAATCCGATCAGCACGATGGCCAGGGCAATCGCCAGGGAATCTTGGGTCAGAAGGAATCCGAGATGAACAATCGGTTGAGTAATGAAAAATGCGAGAATCACCAATCCTCCGCAGATCAACAAACCCGTTGGAATGTTGACATACATGCTGACCTCGCGCTGAACATTTAACTGTCTCACGATCTTCTTTAAAATTCGTGGCAGGATAATGGCTTTAATCGCGATGGTGAGTACCGCCGCCAGGTAAATATGGTGAATGCCGGTCAAATACGCCACCAGCGTGGCGGTCACTGCCAAAAACCCTGACTGCAACGCGAACAAATCCACGCACGCCATCAGGCGCCGTTGTGCGACAATGGCAAAACACGTCAGCAACAGGAGGGCCGAGCACAGATTGACCAGATACGAACCGATATTGACCGGAAGAGTTGGCATGTCACACCCGCAGGATATAAAAAAACACCAGGGCTAATAATGACAGAATAAAGGCTGCCCCAAGTAATTCCGTCACGCGAAACAACCGCAATTTGGCAAACATACATTCAAACACACCAATCACAACGGCCAACCCCACAACCTTCCCTACAAAGACCAACAACCCCAAGCCCAGCGCTGTCGGGGACAAGGTGGTGGCAATGCCCCACGGCGCAAAAATGTTGGCCAGCAAGGTCAAAAAAATCATGAGTTTCATTCCGGCTGCCCACTCAACCAGGGCCAGATATCGCCCGGAGTATTCCAAAATCATGGCTTCATGAATCATGGTCAATTCCAAATGCGTCGCCGGATTATCGACGGGCACACGGCCGGTTTCGGCCAACGTAATGATAAATAGTGCCACCAAAGCCATTAAATGAGGCGGAGGATCCAGCACAATACCCTGCAAGATCGCGGTCTTATACACGATGGCGCTGATATTGGCCGAACCCGCCGTGAGGGCCACGGCAAACAAGGACAGAATCAAGGCCGGTTCGGTTAGGGAGGCGACAATCGCTTCGCGACTGCTGCCCATTCCGCCAAAGGCGGACCCGCAATCCAGGCCAGCCAGCATCAGGAAAAAGGTCCCTAAGGCCAGAAGATAGACCAGGGCAATAATGTTTCCCGCAAAATTGAGCGGCATGGGCGCAATAATGGTGGGGACAAGCAGACTGGCAGCCAAGGTTGAGGAAAACAGGATGTACGGCGTGGCTGGAAAAATCCACGAGGCTGTCGTAGAGATCACCGGTTCTTTGCGAAAGAGTTTGGCAAGATCCGAGTAAGGCTGGAACACGTTCGCCCCATGTCGACATTGCAGGTGGGCTTTCACTCGTCGAATGACCCCCACGATCAAGGGAGAAAGCCCTAAGACCAGAAACATTTGCAGAATAATCAGCAGGAAATCGATTGCGCTCATGAATACGCCCTATCCCATTACCACCAATAAAACCACCAACGTCACAAAAATATAAGCCAGGTACAAAGACAAATTTCCTCCTTGGATCACCCGTGAACGATCAGCCAGGGTTGAAAAGAATTTCAGAATTGGATGATACAAATACTTGAGGAAAATGGGTTCGATGGAAAATTCGAAATGTCTCTGCTTGGCAAAATAATGTGATTCTTCAAGAAATTCTGTTTCGAGTTTGACCGTCGGTTGATAAATGGTGCTAAAGACCCGTTTAATGGGCTGGACGAAACCGGTCGCGGTGTATTCCATTCGTGCGGTCACATTCAACCCACACCCCCATGTTTTATAAAACCGGGTTTTCCCTTTCCCTCCCAGAACATAGGCAAGCCCCCATCCCAATCCTGTGAGACCGACCAGGATAATCGCCAGAACTGGAGTGGAGAGACTTGAAAACTCTCCGCTCACCGGTGCGAGTGTCCAACCACCCATTTCAAACACCCTCCCGGCAATTGATATCCCCGCAAAGGGTTCACTCACCCGATCAAGGAGGGGCACCACGATGGCTGGCCCCAATCCTAAAACCAGACAAAGGCCGGCTAGGATTCCCATCCCGACGCGCATAGGGACAGGAACTTCTTGAGCTTTTCGTGCGTGGAGGCTTCGCGGGAGGGCCAGGAATGAAATGCCAAATGCCTTCACAAAACAGGCCAGAGCCAACGCGCCGGTAAGCGCAAGCAGGGCCGCAGCGATGGGAAGCATCAATTTCAAAAAAAGAGAGGGGAGTTCCAAGCTTAAAAAGAGCCCCTGAAACACCAGCCATTCACTGACAAATCCATTCGTCGGTGGGAGAGCAGAAATGGAAACGGCCCCGATTAAGAAAAACAGGCCGGTCCAGGGCATCCGTCGAAGGAGTCCCCCATATTCTTCCATGTTCCGGGTGTGGGTGGCATACAGGAGTGAACCCGCGCCCATAAAGAGCAAGGCCTTAAACACCGCGTGATTGATCGTGTGGTACAGTCCGGCGATGATTCCCAATGCTGCCAGATGGGGCATGTCATAGGCATAGAACACCATGCCTGTTCCTATTCCCATTAATATAATGCCGATGTTTTCGACGCTGTGAAAAGCTAAAAGACTCTTCAGGTCATGCTCCATCAACGCATACATGACCCCGAGAAGCGCCGACACCGTGCCAACCAACAAGACCACAAATCCCCACCACCAGGGAAACGGCCCGCCAAGAAAATCAAAATACACGCGAAGGAGGCCATAAATCGCCGTTTTAATCATGACACCCGACATCAACGCGGAGACATGAGATGGTGCGGCGGGATGGGCATAGGGCAACCAAACATGAAGTGGCACAATGCCCGCTTTGGTTCCAAAACCGATGAGGGCTGTCCAAAAGACCAGGGTCCGCAAACCTTCCGGCAGAGATTGATCGGCGCTTCGAAATGCCTCAAAGGCAAAGGAACCCGTCTCCTGGTAAAACATGAGAAACGTCACCAGAATAAATGCCGTGCCCACATGGGTCATAATTAAATAAAATAATCCGGCAAAACGCACGTCCGGCTTTTCATGCTCCGATACCACGAGAAAATATGAGAGGAGGGACATCAATTCCCAGACGATTAAAAAGAAGAAGGCATTATCCGCCATGACAACCAACAACATGGACAGAAGAAACCCGTTATAGAGAAAGCCGAGGAGACTCACAGGAATACGTCCGTAAAATTCCCGGACGTAGCCACTGGCAAATACAGATACCGCCAACCCCACAAGGGAAATCGTCAAGACAAAAAAGCCACTCAGGGAATCGAGGCGAAGAGAAAACGTCAGAAGAGGAATCGAGGAAGACAGGAACCAAACCAGCGGCTCAGAGGCCAAGAGCCCAATCAGACCAAGGACTATTCCCAGGCCGCAGGCCACGGTAGCTGATCCATGCGCAATCACATTCTGAATATGCGGTCGATCTGGGAAACAGAGTGGGAGAAGCATCCCACACGCATAGGCCAACAGCAGAGCCAAAAACAGGATTGTCGTCATGCCTTGCTTACGGTGTCACTTTCATCTGCCAAACGGGCAAGAGGAGGTGGCAAGGCCATTGGCCTCACCTGATTGAGAGAACAGGAATATCAAATGTTGGTCATAAGAACATTTCATGACCATCGCATAAAGAGACGCATGCATTAGAGGAGAAAACAACACAGGATTTCTTGGTGAGCAAGCTTGTTGCGGCAAAGAAGTTTTGGTTTCCTTGAAGGGGTGACTCGCGCGTAAAATTATTGGGAATTGGGAAAATGTCCACGCGAGAAAAGAAGCAAAAGGCTGATTGCCTGAGCCGAAGATTGTCATTCTCACAAGTATCTCTTTAACCGTCCCCTCAAATTCTCTTACGGTGTTTTGACTTTCATGCACACATCCATGTCAGTGCAAAAGCTATACCTTGAATATATGTTCTGTCTTGCACGCAATATTCTTCGTAACCCCGACACAAGGCCCTAGAGCTAGCTTAAAGTCGGTTGAAGGATTCCAATGGAAGAAAGTTTTTCCTTATCCCGTCTGCAATCTTTGCAGGTCATAGGTCTAGATGATTGATCTAGCTAACGTGAGACACATTTCCAGCCAGATCAACACACCAATAGGGATGCATTTGGCTTTCAGATAGATACAAGGTTCCAACAAGCCTTTCGTCAGTAAGAATCGACTCCCTCCTGCTCATGGCATTTCTAGCAAAATGACTACGACCGACATTGCCCACATCCCTATATACGCAAGAAAAAACAGTGAACTCTTGATCAAGTAGATTCCATTTTCCTGAAAAATCTCCTAAGTAATCATGCAAAATTTGCACATCTATGGTTATGCCTATTCATCAAAACTCTCCATAGATTAAAGGCTTTTCAAAATACATTTCTCGCAAGGCGAACGTCCTCATGCAAATTTTGCATAAATACCCTGCTTGATAGGCGAGTAAAACCCATTCAATCCGTGAAACAGGAGGAAAAACTCAGCTCTCCTTCAATAAGGGACGATCAACGCCTCATATGGCAATTGGCATGTGCATTGCTCTAGCTAAATTTGTCAAAAAGGGTTCATGACCAGAACCAGGCGAAGCATTAAATGCAGGTAAAGGGACTGGACTTCAAATGCCTCCGGCCCCTGACCACGTTCATTCAGGATTTCTTGAAGAGGCCGGGCCGACCCTCCTTATCACCCTGTCGCCCCAACTCTGGAATTCTAGATATGGAAATGTTTCATATGGGTTTCCGGAAATTGACTTGTGCATCCACATTAAGGAAAAAACTTTTGGAGAGGCAATGTTTGGACTACGCATAGATCAATGCGGAATCACCCCCTACCCTTTCAAAAAACTTATATCGGTTGGGGATGAAACATCATCGGTGTCTTTCCCATATACCCCATGCAGCTGTGGCCTCACTCCTCTCGACACCTTTCAAGATCTGGACCTCCTCCCGTATTGAAAAATTCGGAACGATACCTCATGCGAGCAACATAGCTAATCATGAAATTTCTCATCTCGGGATCCTCCATGTGCATAAAGCTGAAATGAGCACATTTCAGCCAATCATATACCGACCTTAATAGACAGAATGGATGGATTCCCATGGAAGGCGTCATGGCCGCACTGGCATCATTCTGAGAAGAGAGGTATGCACCAAAAGTTCCCCCGCATAGACGAACTTTTTCGGATAACAGGGCATGTCCACCCATATAGGTTGAACGCCTTATATCGATTGAACAATGTTGAACCGAATGGCCGGACATTGCACCATTCCCCTTCCATCGCCTATGGTAATAGAAGAAAAATGGTCAGTATTTTCAATTGTTTTTGAGAGGAATCCGTAAAAACCAGAGCCAACAATGTTTCGTCCTCACCCTGAAACACCACTTTTTCAAAATCTTCTCATTCGCCAAATTGTGCCAATTCTTATCATTGTGGGCGTAGTGGTTGGCGTGTTATTGGTCTTCAGTCTTGAGCATCAAAGTATGGTGGTGGTTGGCCTCACAGAAGGCAAGACCGTATCCTCGGAATTGAATGCCGCAGTCGGACAATCCCGCCGGGATTTAATCGCCATCACTCTTCTGCTCTTCATCGTCGGTGGGGTTGGTATTTCCGCAGTCGTCACCTATCTGCATTACGCCAACACCAAACAAAACCTTGAAGAGGTCAAAGGGCTAGCCCGGCACATATTGGAAAGTATCCCGACTGGTGTGTTAACAGTCAGCGAAGATGGTGTTCTTACCGCAGCCAATCCAACAGCTGAAAGCATTCTTGAGCGCCCTGCGGCTTCTCTATTGGGCAAGCATTACGATGTGGTGTTTGGGGAAGGGCATCCCATTCAGGTGCTCCTTTCCCAAATCCTACACCATGGCGGATCCATGCATTCGAAAGAGATTACCTTTGATTCCAAAAATGGAGAGGTACGGACGATCCGCATTAGCAGTGTTGATTTGACGGGAGATAATGGCAAACCGGCAGGAATGATTTTTCAACTGCACGATGTCACAGAGTGGCTGGCTCTCGAAAAACAGGTGAACGAAGCCCAACGACTGACTGCGCTCCATACCTTGTCAGCCGGTGTCGCGCATGAACTTCGCAATCCTCTCAGCGCCCTAGATCTCAATCTTCATTTACTTGAAGAAGAACTCCGAGAGACCACCGACTTGTCCAGTCGGGCCAATGACTATTTCAAAGTCCTGAACACAGAATTAAGCCGGCTGTCAGCTATTTTGGATAATATTATGCGATATGCACAATCACGGCCTTCTCAATTTCAGGAAGTCAACATTCAGTCGCTCGTGTCGCATGTGACGCAGTTATTACAACATGAGGCTGAGGACAGAAACCAGCAGCTTCAGGTTTCGGTCCCAACGAACCTTCCCGATGTTCAGGGTGACGAAACGCAGATCGCACAGGCTCTGATTAATGTCGTGATCAACGCGCTTCAGGCCATGTCGGCTGGCGGTGTCTGCCGAATTATCGTCCAGGAACGCGAACGACAAGAGCGGCGCTGGGTGGAGATTGCCGTTCACGATACCGGACAAGGCATTGATCCTCAATCCCTTGTCCACATCTTTGACCCTTTTTACACGACAAAAGAAACCGGGACCGGCCTTGGCCTCGCCGTCGCGCATCGAATATTGCAAAATCATGGAGGCCGAATTGACGTGACCGCACTTCCCGGCGATGGCACCTCGGTCATATTGAGTTTACCCGTGTGTGTGACTACCCAGGCCATCCCCGTGGAGGATGAGTGAAACAAGAAACTCGCATTCTGGTTGTCGATGACGAAATCAATATTCGTAATGCGTTAGTGACTATATTGGAGAAAGCAGGGTACCTCGCCCAGGGCGCCGACTCTGCGGAATCCGCGCTGACCTTGATGAAAGAGGCGCCCAGTGACCTTCTCATCACGGATGTAAGAATGCCAGGAATCGGGGGCATACCCCTCGTTCCCCGAATAAAATCCCTTTGGCCTGCCACCGAAATCATCGTCATCACAGCCTATGGTTCTATTGAGACGGCTGTGGAAGCCATGCGGTTGGGAGCTTACGATTTTCTTACCAAGCCCATTGACCGTGAACGATTCTCCATTGTGGTCCAAAAGGCCCTGGACCGCCACAGGCTTGCAGTCGAAAATCAGGATTTGCGTCACCAACTCGAGACACGAAATCGCATCGAGGAAATGATTGGCGAAAGTGAAGCGATGCGCCGAATACACCATGTTATTGGAATGGTTGCCAAAAATGACGTCACGATTTTAATCGGTGGGGAGAGTGGAACAGGAAAAGAATTGGTGGCACGTGCCATTCATCAACAAAGCCAGCGGTCCAATGGCCCCTTTATCACGATGAATTGTGGTGCCCTTCCAGAGTCTCTTTTCGAAAGCGAATTATTTGGATATGAAAAAGGGGCATTTTCGGGGGCGGTTGGAACCAAACCCGGTCGATTTGAGATGGCTGATGAGGGAACCCTCTTTCTTGATGAGTTAGGCGAACTTCCCTTAAAAGCCCAGGTGGATTTTCTCCGGGTCTTAGAAACCGGTGAGTTTCGCCGGCTTGGAGGGAAAAACTTGATCACCGTCAATACCCGGATTATTGCCGCCACCAACCGCAATTTGCCTCACATGGTCGAAACCGGACAGTTCCGTGAAGATCTTTTCTATCGCATTAATGTGGTGCCGATTCATTTGCCGCCCTTGCGAGAGCGTCGTGAGGATATCCCTGTCCTTCTCGACTGTTTCCTCAAGGAATTTGCCCAGAAGCATCGAATTCCACTCAAAACCCTTTCTCTCGCTTCCCTGAGATTTCTCGTTCAATACCACTGGCCGGGTAATATTCGTCAACTCAGGAATGTCATTGAACGTCTGGTCGTGACGGTGAAGGAGCACGCTATTCAGCCCGATCATCTTCCAGATGAAATTCGAACGAGTGTCAATCCCGGAAGCAGGATGGTGATCTCCCTCGGAACCCCCCTCGAAGACATTGAACGAGAAGTCATCCGCCGAACCCTTGTGGAAGTCACTCATCATCGTGAACAGGCTGCGAAACTCCTGGGGATTAGTGTGAGATCGCTCCAATATAAAATCAAGGAATATGGGATTGAGGTTTAGAAACCATAAATCCAAAAAAACGGGGCCAGGATAAAGTTAAAGAGGGGATCTACTGTGACTTGCTTGTCAAGAGAGGTTGTCACTCATAGCCATTTGGAAGGCCTCCCGTTTAGAATTCCCTTCGCTATGACATAACAAGCCTCCTGCCAATTGTGGCTCTTTTGGGATGTATCCGTAAAACCAGGAGGAAGCCATTCTCTCTTTCCGCAATCTCGAGGGACGCTTTAACCTGGGGGTGCCGCACCCGGGGGAAGTCGTGACAGTGCATGTGCAAAGCATGGTCAGACAAGGGCCCCGGACCTTGGCTCTCATTACCTACCATTTTTCAAAATGTCATCATCATTGGATTCCAATTGCTTTTCTACTCAGAGTCCTAGGCATGCCCAATAGCCAAATTAGTCGTAGGATTTTGACTGGAGATTCTCAAATCCTCTCACTACTAAGCCTTGCCTTTATCCTTCCCAAGGGCATTCCGGCCTGACCCAGGAGGGGCCTATGGTTTCCCTGTCGCATGATGAAATTGAACCCTTATTTCATATAGAGGACAATCCTATACTGCTCCGGTCCCTAGCAAGACATTTTCGTTCCACCGCGTATTGCGTGGAATCCAGCAATATTCTATTTTCATTACCAACTCTACCAATAATGATCCTCAATTACCCGGCACTCAGGCCGAGCATAGGCTCATCAAGGAGATCAAATCATGGCAGATACCCGGATGGAATCCTTATTCAATGAGCAAAATTGGGAGAAACTCCAGAATCTTTTAACAGAGAAACCCTCCCCAGAAATAGCCGAAATGCTCTCAACCATGAGGAAAACCCATCGCGTCCTTCTCTACCATGCCTTGCCTTTTCCCCAATCGTTTGAAGTGTTTTCCTACCTAGAGCCGGACATTCAGGATTCCCTATTAACGGAGTTAACCGATCAAGAAGCGCGAGAACTCTTAGCGAAGCTACGCCCGGATGATCGTACCGTCTTGCTCGAGGATCTGCCTCGTCAGACCACCATGAGACTGCTGAGTCTTCTCAGCCCTCCTGATCTGATCGAAGCAAGAAAACTTCTTGGATACCCTGAAGAAAGCGTCGGGCGACTCATGACCCCTGACTTTGTCTCCGTCCTCCCGAGCTGGACAATCGAACGGGCCTTCCAACATATTCGACGAAAAGGAAGAGAAGCGGAAACGATTGGCATCATTTACGTGACCGATGCCCAAGAGAAACTGTTAAATGCATTGGGATTGGAGCGATTAGTGTTGGCGGCTCCCTCAGCCACCATTGAAAGCATTATGGATCATTCCTTTGTGTCCCTGACTCCGGAAGAGGATCGGGAAGAAGCCGTGAGAACCATGCAAAAGTACGACCTGTTTGCGTTGCCGGTTGTCGACACCAATGGGGTACTCCTTGGCATTGTCACAGCCGACGATGTCTTTGATGTGGCAACGGAAGAAGCGACCGAGGACATTCAGAAAGGGGCGGCGGTTGAACCACTCAAGATGAGCTACCGTGAGGCGAGTGTCTGGGGTCTGTATCAGAAACGGATTCCCTGGCTCATCGGACTGGTTGTGGTGAATCTGGGCGCATCGGTGGTGCTTGCCGCGTATGAAGAAATATTAGCCTCGGCCATAGCCCTCGTCTTTTTTATCCCATTGTTAATGGCCAGCGGCGGGAATACCGGAACTCAAGCCGCCACACTAATGGTACGCGCCTTGGCCACTGAAGATGTCAAAGGTAGCCAATGGATCAAGGTTTTGGGTAAAGAAGTCGGCGTGGGAAGTCTGTTGGGCATCACCATGGGAATGGGGGTGGGCATCATCGGCTTTGGCCGAAGCGATTGGAGTATTGGACTCGCTGTCGGATTAGCCACGACGGCTTTTGTCCTCGTTTCCAATCTGATTGGGGTCTTGTTTCCTGTCGCGTTGAATTTTTTTCGAATCGATCCTGCCGTCGCAAGTAGCCCCATGGTCACTTCGACTGCCGACGTGACAAGCCTTCTTCTCTACTTTTCCATTGCTACGGTTATTATTGGCGGCGGCACAGGATGGTGGATGTAAGAAGAGAGACTTTCCCTCCATGGGTATTTTGAAAAGAATTGCCCTCTTCCCCACATGGACGAAGACAGGATCGAACTTTCTCCTCTCACTAAAATTCTTGCCTGGATTTTCCCTACTTATTTGACCAGCCTTTAATGGAGCAGCACCATTCAACATTCCTTTAGTGATCCAGGCGACACACATGACAACCTGACTATCTGGAAATGATCTGTTATAGGTTAATACACCTTTTGTGTAATGGAGCCTGAGCGCGTTAGTCTGAATAATTCCGATATGGTGGTTGCCACATTCCGTGTTTTCCATTTTCGCCTATCCACCATCCATTACCTGCACAATGAGATTTTTTCAAATCATTCACGTGAGAAGGCCGGGATTTGTGAGTATCCCGGTTAAATAATAGGTCAAAGGTGTATGTTTTCCCTTTAAATTTATCTAAAATAGTGAGATTCATCTGACTTTTCCGTGGGTTCACGCTACTCTATCACTCCCCCTCTTGAACAGGAGGCAAGCGATGGGAAGCAAAAAGCTGTACCGGCACTTGCTGAGGATCACCGAACCGCGGACAAAAAGGCGATGGCCAAAGAACACCGATACATGATCGGGGTCTCCGATCTGGAGGAGACAGCGGTGGAATATTTTGGGGATGCGAGCAAGGAAGAAGGCCGGGCGACCTACTTTTACACCTTAGGGGAGGAACACTCTGCAGGGATTGAGGCGATCAGCCTGGACCTGTGCCCAGCCTTCATCAACGCCTGTCTGGCCCACATCCAGGGGTCAGCCAACAAAATGGTGTTTGACCGGTTCCACATTATGCCGCATGTCGATTGTGGGGTGGATCGGGTCCATAAACAGGAACACAAGGCGTTGACAGCACAGGGGAATGACACGCTAGCGGGGAGCAAATAGCTGTAGTGCCCATTTTAAACATCGCATGACCAATGCCCTGACGGAAGGGTTCAATTCCAAGATTGCCACGATACACAAACATGCCGGTGAAATCAGAAATCGTGACCATTTCAAGATCGCCGTCTATTTTCACTGCGGTGACCTTACCCCCTATCCGATTCACGTGGCCCATGCAAATAAACCAATTATGATAATCTCTGCGTATGAATGGCTCAATGGAGATGCTCATCCGATAATTGCCTTGACATCATAAAGTTAAAGCTATAAATAATGTGTTAGCACAAGCAGGTTCCCCCACCATCACGACAATCTTTTCCCCCTAGACGTAGCCTAATTTACTATTCTGGGGAGAAGGTTCTAATAAACTGAGATGTCTGCTTCGCCGTTATCCCATTTACGCCAACTCGAGGCGGAAAGCCTACACATTTTCCGAGAGGTGGTGGCGGAATGTACAAAACCCGTCATGCTCTACTCAATTGGAAAGGATTCATCTGTCTTGCTGCATTTGGCTCGCAAGGCATTTTATCCCTCCCAATTGCCGTTTCCCCTTTTGCATGTGGACACGACCTGGAAATTTCGAGAAATGATCGAGTTCCGCAACGAGATAGTGGCCAAACATAACCTGAACCTCATCGTCTATACGAATCAGACCGGCATTGAACAAGGGATCAATCCCTTTACCCACGGATCTTCCCTTCATACTGAAATTATGAAAACGGAAGCCCTCAAGCAAGCCCTGAATAAATATCAATTCGATGTAGGATTTGGCGGAGCGAGGCGTGACGAAGAAGCCTCTCGGGCTAAAGAACGCATTCTTTCCTTTCGCACGACCACCCATCGTTGGGACCCTAAAACCCAACGGCCTGAATTGTGGAATATTTTCAATACACGAGTTCGGCCTGGGGAAAGTCTCAGGGCCTTTCCTTTATCCAATTGGACCGAACTCGATATCTGGCAATATATTTTGGTTGAAAACATTCCAATTGTTCCTCTGTATTTGGCCAAAGCACGCCCTGTGGTCAAACGCCATGGAATGCTGCTGATGGTGGATGACGAGCGGTTTCCCCTTGAGCCGGACGAAAGACCTCAGATGCGGACCGTACGGTTCCGCACGTTGGGCTGTTATCCCCTCACCGGCGCCATTGAATCGGTCGCCACGACACTGCCCGAAGTCCTTCGGGAAATGTTAATGACCCGGACCTCTGAACGGAAGGGTCGACTCATTGATCATGATGAAGTGGGATCCATGGAGAAGAAAAAGCAAGAAGGATATTTTTAATGACTGTAGTCTCCAAGCACATCCCCAATGACATTGCCATGTATCTCAAAAATCAGGAAGAAAAAAGCCTCTTACGCTTCATTACCTGCGGGAGTGTGGATGACGGGAAAAGCACGCTTATCGGCCGTTTATTGTGGGACTCAAAGCTAGTATTCGATGATCAGCTCGACACCTTACAAGCCGACAGCAACCGGATAGGCACACAGGGTGACGAGATTGATTTTGCTTTGCTGGTCGATGGGTTGCAATCCGAACGCGAGCAAGGTATTACCATTGACGTCGCCTATCGTTTTTTTTCCACCGATACACGCAAGTTCATTGTGGCTGACACTCCGGGTCACGAACAATACACCCGGAACATGGCTACGGGTGCCTCAACGGCCGATCTGGCTATCATCCTAATCGATGCACGAAAAGGCGTTCTGACACAAACTCTGCGACACAGTTATCTTGTATCCCTATTGGGGATTAAAAAGATCATCCTGGCCATTAACAAAATGGATTTGGTGAATTTCGCTCAAACCACCTATACGGCCATCAAGGCCGACTATGGATTGTTGACCAAAAATCTGCCGTTCGACGAAGTGGTGAATATTCCGGTTTCAGCGCTCAAAGGAGACAATGTCTTCAATCGAAGTACCCACACTGATTGGTATCAGGGCCCAACCATCATGAGTCATTTAGAAACCGTGGACATCCAACAGGACGCCATTCAGAAACCGTTCCGTATGCCCGTTCAGTGGGTCAATAGGCCGAATTTGAATTTTCGGGGGTTTGCGGGGACTATTGCCAGCGGATCAGTGCGTCCGGGCGATTTGCTTATTGCGCCGTCATCGGGACAGACGAGCAAAGTCGCAAAAATTGTTTCCTTTGACGGAGATTTGGATCATGCCCAAGCCGGTCAGGCAATCACCTTAACCTTCGAGGACGAAATAGACATCGGTCGAGGCGAACTCCTCAGTATTCCTCAGGCCCGTCCTACAACCGCCGACCAATTTGAAGCTACAATCATCTGGATGCATGAGGACCAATTGTTGCCGGGCCGTAAATATCTATTGAAAGCCGGAACGCGGACAATCCCCGCGCAGGTGAGCGAGCTCAAATATAAGATCAATGTCAACACGCTGGAACATTTGGCCACAAAAACCTTGAGGTTGAATGAGGTAGGAATCTGTAATGTATCCCTGGATTATGCCATTTCTTTTGATCCTTATCAGGAGAATCGTCAGACAGGCTCCTTTATTTTGATTGACCACTTTACCAACGCTACTCTTGCCGCAGGAATTATACATTTTGCCTTACGTCGGGCAGAAAATATTCATTGGCAATCCGTCGACATCCATAAAGATGTTCGTGCTACATTGAAAGGACAAAAGCCCTTCATTCTCTGGTTTACCGGCTTATCCGGGTCGGGAAAATCCAGCATTGCCAATCTCGTGGAAAAAAAGCTTCATAACCTGGGACGACATACCTATTTGCTGGATGGCGATAATGTTCGTCATGGGTTAAACCGGGACTTAGGGTTTACCGATGCCGATCGTGTTGAAAATATCCGGCGAGTGGCAGAAACAGCCAAATTAATGGTGGACGCCGGACTTATTGTCCTGGTCTCATTCATTTCGCCATTTCGGAGTGAACGGAAAATGGCACGCCAGTTGGTGGAGCAGGGAGAATTCCTGGAAGTCTTCATCGATACGCCATTGGAGATTTGTGAACAACGAGATGTGAAGGGGCTGTACAAAAAAGCCCGCGCGGGTCAACTCAAGAATTTCACAGGCATCGACTCCCCGTATGAACGACCGGAAAGCACCGAAATCAGGATTCAAGGTGAGATGCAGACCCCGGAAGAGGCTGCGCTCTGCATTGTGAGTACATTAAAAGATAAAGGTTTTATTACAGCTTGCTAATACAACTCAAAAATTTTTCTACTAGAAATGCATTGAGGAGGTTTTCCTATGAAAATTTTCTTCATCCTGAGAAAAGATAGGGACATTCCGTCACTATCGCTCCAGTACCTTTATAAACCGGATAGGCCAATTCATGAAGCAAAAGTTTGCACGAATCACATTTATCATCTCAATCATATTTTTAGTGACGTTGGGCAGTTTCACCTATGGGTTATTAGTTGGGGCTTATAACTTTTGGCCATTTCAATTTATTTCCCTTATGAAACAAGCTGTCGTATCCCTTTACCAAACAAAGACCATTTCTCCGGTTAACCAGGTGGTAACTGCCCCGCCCTATGCCTCACGGGAACGAGTAAGGCATGTTCCAGAATTAAATATACCCGGCTTCCTGGCCATTATGGGGTATGACCAAAATAAAGCTCAGAATGTGATTTGGCTTATCGATGAAAAAGGAATAGAACATCATGTATGGCCTATCAATTATGATCTTATTGACCCTGATGGACCTTCTCGTGGTTCAGATGGCCCGCATGGCCTTCAGGTCCTGAGGGACGGTTCTGTCATTCTCAATTTCGAAATGGGTGATGCCATGGCTCGCTTGGACGCATGCGGACAACCAATATGGATTAAAGAAGGGATCTATCATCATCAAATTGAATTGAACCAAAATGAAGAATTATGGACGTGGGAGGCAGACGATAACCCTATAAGTCAATTTCAATATCTCATTAAAGTCGACTCGAAAACTGGTGAAACGATTCAACGGATAAGCTTAAAAGATGATGTGATTTTACCATCACCGCAAAATGCGTTGGCGTTTTCCATTCCCCCAGGCTTTGAATTTAAACATTTTCAGGGGGAACCAAATACTCTGGATCAGGATATTTTTCACCCAAATGATATTGAAGAATTAACAGCCGACATGGCTGTTCATTTTCCCCAATTTACTTCTGGTGACCTTTTAATAAGCTTACGTCATCTTGATTTAATAGCCGTATTGGACCCCGTGACCCACAATGTTAAATGGGCAAAGAATGGGCCATGGCGGTTTCAGCATGATCCGGACTTTACTGAAGATGGAACCATCAGTGTCTATGACAATAATAAAGGGCATCAATTTTCCAAAATCATGGAAGTGGATCCAATAACAGGAAAAACCTGGTATCGATTTCCGCAGGCGGAATTTGAATTCAATAATAGCAGTATGGGAACCCATCAGCGACTTCCTCATGGAGGAGAATTAATTAGTGTTCCAATGGAAGGCCGGGTATTAGTGGTTAACCCCAATGGCAAAATGGCCTTTGAATTCAATAATATCATGTCAGAGGAATTTAATTCCGACGTTCAAAATGCCATGTGGTTGCCGAAGGATTTCTTTCATGTTCCACCCTCATGCCCATAAAAAATGGAGTGAATATTATGAAAATTTTCAATTTGATCATGGCCCTTGTGATACTTATTGCGCTCCCTTCCTACGGGGAAGCCTACGTTGGACCGGGACTAGGACTGGGAGTTGTTGGAGCCGTCATCGGGGTCATTGTCGCCATATTTCTCGCGTTCATTGGAATGTTATGGTACCCCATTAAGCGCTTCATCTTGAGAAATTCGTCACAAGGTAATGATGCCGATCAATCATGATTTACATTTCACTGTTTATTTTATGTATCCTTGTGATCGAGGCATCTTATTGGCTGGGAATCATGGGCCACATCCGTGCAATTATTGTCAATTCCAAAGCATCAATTGACTGTATTTTATCCAAAAATATAACCGATGCCGAGAAAGAAAAAACCGCCAGGACAAATTCTCTAGCTATCCTCAAGGACACGTTTCTTTTTGTCGCGAAATTCGGCATGGCTGCGAGCATAGCCTTTGCCATGTATGGTGTCCTTCATCAATTCACAGACATTTCCCTGGATCAATTCGCAAGCCTTTTTTTTAGTTGGAGCGTGCTGGTCACCCTTTCAATTTTTTCCATTGTCTACATGAAAATCCGTTATGGCCAATTTAAATAGATATAACGGGATTGAACGCCTGCTCCACCATCTCGCCTTCGATTATCCCTTCATCCAAAAAATATTGTGTGATTTAGAAACGGATTTGTTTTCGGCTTCCCTGAAAAAGAAAACGGTTACGAAACCTGTTTTTGTGACAGGTCTTCCCCGCGCCGGAACAACCCTGCTTTTGGAGACAATTTATAATACCGGGGAGTTCGCCACGTTTACCTATCGACAAATGCCTTTCATCCTGACTCCCCTGCTCTGGAATAGGATCTCCAGCCGGTTTCAACGCTTGGGCAACACGCTTGAACGCGCCCACGGAGACGGCGTTCTAATCTCTTTTGATAGTCCTGAGGCCTTCGAAGAAGTTATCTGGCTTGGATCATTAAAAGACAAAATTGTCGGGAAGAATACCTTGCATCCTGTTTTACCAACAGACCTGACGGAAGAATTCAGGGAATCTTTCCGGCACATCATAAAGAAGCTGTTGGTCTTACAAGACAGCACGCACCAGGGTGAACATTCCCGGTATCTCTCAAAAAATAATGCCAACGTGTCGCGCCTCAAGGCTATAACTTCTATTTTTCCTGATGCCATCATTCTTGTTCCCTTTCGGCACCCTTTAACTCACGTCAAATCATTAATGAATCAGCATCAGCGGTTTTCAGCCGAGCATAGTACTGATGCTTTTTCCAAAAAGTACATGGAGTGGATTGGTCATTACGAATTTGGTGCAAATATTCGTCCCATTGACTTTGATGGCCAAATCACACAAACATTACGCTTCAATTTTGAGGATCCGAATTTTTGGCTTGCCTATTGGTCAAAGGCTTACCAACATTGTTTGGTAGAGGCCTCAGCGAATATGGTTTTCATTGATTTTGATTTCCTCTTGCAGGAAGGAGAACATGTTCTAAGAAAAATCGGCAAAACGATTGATATTTCAAATATTGAAACTTTGACAGAACACGCTGCAACCTTCCGGAATCCGAAAAGCTCCTCCATTGAGATAGGAGACCTATTGCCGGAAGTATGGAAAGAAGCGCAAATGGTACACGAACAACTGTGTCAACGGCGGTTATGAATAGTAAGAATTCTCTTCTTTCTGCTTCCACCCAAAAATTTTCCATGCTATTTCAGGGCAATATGGCAGGCTCGATATACGAATAACTGAATATTTACTCCTCCAGAGTTTGAATAACCTCAGCATGAATATCTACATCTAACCTCCATTAGTGAATATTCAATGACGGGTTAACCGTCCATCTGCTATGAAACTGCTCTACGTCTCTCAAAGCCTCATCGACGTCGAAACGCGCAAAGAACTGTTAGATCAGGCTCGGATACCGGCCACAATCAAGAATCAACGCTCGGCAATGCTGGGAGGGGAAGTGCCGTTTGTTGAAGTCTTCCCGGAACTGTGGGTGCTGAAGGACGAGGATTTTGACCGGGCCAACAGGTTACTTCAAGAGTGGGAAGAAGCTAAGCCTCTCGAAACAACGAGATGGACCTGTTCCGGATGCGGGGAATGGCATCAAAAAGAATTCACCACATGCTGGAAATGCGGGCTGGAAAGACGGTAAAAGAGTTCAGCCTGGTCTTCCCAAGGCTATATTTATTCTTGGGACTCCCATAATCTTGTGCTCTTCGGCACACGCATGACACGTTCCATAATGGATCACGCTGAATTCTGGCGTATCCACCTTGGCCCGGATCCTTTGCTGTTGGCTCAGATGACCAGTCTGATTTAACCTGAACCAAGGCTTCACGTCTGTCTCTAATCTCTACAGGTTGATATCTGTATTTTTACACTCTGAGGCCACTTAGATTTTATTTAATGTTTTAAGGTTGATCGCTTTGTTGGCGATAGGGCTACAAAGCGAATTGTTGCGGCTTTCGTCGGAGAGAATCTAAGTAAGGTTTCAAAATACTTTCTTCGACTACAGATGATTTTCACTCAGCCTCTGGTTGAGGTAATGTCTCTTGCAGGTGAATGGAAGTGGATGAAGGAATTTTCAGTGGTCGGAAGGGAAAGCGTGAGTGTAGTGCTGTGGGAAGCCTTTATGATTGACCTTATTTTGACGATTTTTGGAACTGTAGTGGTATTAATTTTGTCTTTTATTGCACCAATTTTTCTGTTAACTGGAGAACTTTTTCTTGGTATTTTGAGCTTAGGGTATTATCGACCTCAATTAAAAAAGGAGGCCCTTAAAAGCGAACTGCCATATAGAGAGATCAGTTTTTGGGTAGGTCTAACAATTTGGATTGGATTTATCCTTTATGCCACATACCCTCAAAACTGAAAGAATGGAAATTAGATAGCAAAAAATAATGCTTTCCACAAAGTTAATCTGCAGCAGCATTCTTATTCTTTTGCTCTTTGGGCTGCCTCCTCTGGGTATTGTCTTATCTGGCCAAGCTCTTCCCTACGATTTGACTCTATTGCCCATTCCCCTACAGGCAGGAGAGGCGTCTCTTTCCTGGCCGATATTCGGCCTGCTGGCCCTGCTCATTTCTGGAACTCTTGCCCCGTTTCTGTGGCGATATGGAAAAACCCGGTGCCACAGCACAGTCAAATCCGCTTCTGCTAAAGGGTTTCCCTGGTGGGGTTGGATGGGAGTCGGATGGACGGCTTTCGCCTGGATATTAGCCTGGACGCGCTTTTCCTGGTTTCAAGAATGGCAACCACAAACCTTCCCGCTCCTTTGGTTCGGCTATATTGTCGTCATCAATGCCTTATGTTTTTCACGAACCGGCCAATGCCTTCTCATAAATCAGCCCAAAGTTCTCTTCAAACTCTTTTTCCTTAGCGCCATCTTTTGGTGGATATTTGAATACCTCAATCAGTTCGTGCAGAACTGGCATTACGTCGGGATACCGGAGGCTCATCCGCTTCTCACATTCTTTTGGACGACCATCGCATTTTCAACAGTTCTGCCAGCCGTCCTGGCTACCTATGCGTACCTCTTTTCATTTGTGCAGATGAAGGCACCGTTTGAGAAATGGTATGCCATCTCCATGGTCGATTCTCCACGAACGGGATGGCTGATGTTCAGTCTTGGTTGTTTCGGGTTGCTGATGATTGGGATTTGGCCCACGCTGCTGTATTCTCTTCTCTGGGTGAGCCCGCTTCTGATCATGTTAGGAATACAAATAATACGGAGGGTTCCAACCGTTCTGTCGCCATTGTCGAAAGGAAACTGGAGTCCCGTGGTTCTTTCCGCTCTGGCAGCCCTGGCTTGTGGAGGATTTTGGGAGATGTGGAATGCCTACAGCCTTGTCCATTGGGAATATTCAATTCCCTACGTCCACATACTCCAGATAGGGGAAATGCCGATCCTCGGTTACGCGGGCTATTTGCCGTTCGGCCTCGAATGTCTGACGGTCGCAGCCTTTTTTCTTGGAAATCAGAATCTCAGAGGTGAAACCTATGCTGGAAACTCTAGCATGCGATTGAAGGCCGTATCAGCCCGTTCCTCCTGAGGCTCTCGAAGCATGATGCAATACGGATCCATAGCCGTTATCAGATTCATGACGATGTTCATACTCTCTGAGGCTAAGGACCACAGAAAGAGATCGAACGGTTTTTTATGAAAAAATTTCACTCGACTCCCGGCACATCAATCCACAAACAGTCTTTCCTCCCTCCTGCGATCGAACCGGCCTCCACCTCAACCGCGGCCATCATCGGTTCATTTTCCAAGGGGTCGATGACGTCTCCACAACAGGTCCAGACGTGGGTGGCATTTGAGAAAGAATACGGGGGACTAACAAAAGACGCTCTCTCCTCCCACTGCATCAAACAGTTCTTTGATAATGGAGGAAAGACCATTTGGGTGGTACGCATCGGAACGGGACAGATCAAAGGCATCTCTCCCTTTCTGCAAGGTCTTGCTCTTCTCGACCGCATAGGGGGTTTCAATACTTTGATCATTCCTCAAATCGAGCAGCTCCCGGATACCCATGCGATCAAAGTCATGCATGCAGCCATTGCTCTTGTTGCCAAACACCGTGCGATGTATGTCCTGGATGTCCCCCAACGCGATACCCCCCGACACACGGTCAGGACTCTGATAACCTGGTTTAAGCATCAATCAGGCATTCACCATCCGAATGTGGCCATGTACGTTCCGCGTGTCCAGGTCCCCCAGTCACTTAAGAAAGCACCCCTGCATACCATCTCCGCCAGCGGAGCTATGGCTGGTGTCTTGGCCAGAACCGATCAACAACGAGGAGTATGGAAATCTCCGGCAGGAACGGAGGCCATCCTTCATGGGATTCAGGGTATCGAACAGACACTGACGCAACCGGAAATGGGGCAACTCACTAAATTGGGGATTAATCCAATCCGGCAAATGTCACCGTCACAGTTTGTCGCATGGGGTGCACGGACCCTCGCACCCACCAGGGAGTGGCAGTATCTTTCGGTCCGTCGTCTGGGATTGTTTCTGGAATCAAGCATACAACAGGGATTATGGTGGGTGGTGGGTGAACCAAACGACGAAGCTCTGTGGACTCACATTCGCCAAACAATTGAGATATTTCTCCAATCACTCTTCCGGCAGGGGGCCTTTCAAGGGCAAAAAACCCAGGAGGCCTATTTTGTCAAATGCGGGCGGGATACCATTTCGGCCTCTGACCAGACTGCCGGCATCGTCAACATCATGATCGGATTCGCTCCACTCAAACCAGCTGAATTCATGATTCTTAACATCCAGCAGAAAGCCAAACCTTTCGGCCAAGTGTGATTACCCTTTTTCACTGACATTGCGAAACCGCAGTTTTTTTTTAAGGCTAGAGTAAGTGGGAAATGAATGTGCTTGCCCACTCAGGATTTAGGCGGCAATCTCAACCGAATCCCCTACCGATAAGGCAAAGCCAAACAGTCCCAAATAGTGAGCGGTAAAGACGACCCGCCTTGAAGCATCCCCTTCGGTATGAAAATGTTCAGAAACGAAGAAGGGAAACCAGAAGCTGGTGGTAATGACGACTCGTGGATAGGCTTGCTGATCGGGGTCGGAACGCCACACGGTATAGGGAGCCTCGACAGTATCCAAAGCTCGACGAACGTGATCCTGCTCCCGTTCCAGTTTCACAAAAAACGGCTGACTCGACATCATCACATGGGAGTACCAGAACGTGGCATTTTCAAGACAGGCGGCTTGACTGGACACGTTGGACACATACCCTGCAATTACCGCCATCAACAGCAGGAGTATCTTACGCCACATTTTGATTCATTCTTTCTCGATGCGTATTGATTACGAAAAATCTTAGAGGCCCAACCCGCCTCAACCCATGGCCGCTCAAGCCAGACGGCTCTGTTTTTTCATCTCTCTCGATTGTAACGGTCAGATGAGAAAAAACTTGATGGAGATTAACTGCAAATCCAGGAGAGGAGCAGAGGGTCAAAATCCACTATCTACAGAGTAACGACTGACAAATCCCTTGCATGTCCAATGGAAGATCCACTGAATATTCCTGCAGTATCCCGGATACGGGATGCTGAAATCCCAATGTGCGTGCATGGAGCATCACCCGTGGAATGTCGATCTCCGTGACCCGGCAGACGTTCTGACCGCCATACGTCTCATCCCCCAAAATCGGGCACCCTAAAGACGCCAGATGAACGCGAAGCTGATGTGTCCGACCTGTGCGTGGAGACAAGACCACTCGTGAGACCAAGTCCCCAAATTTCGTCACGATCCGATACTCCGTGACCGCCCGTTGTGGTTGCGCGGTATTGGATGAAACCTTTTTCGGTTCTCCCCGATCCCGACCGATGGGTAACTCGATCACTCCCTGCTCATCCCGGGGTGTGCCCCAGACGAGTGCCTCGTAGATTCGATCGATCGAGTGTGTTTCAAACTGTGCCGCCAGCGTACGATGGGCATGATCGGTCTTGGCGACCACCATCACTCCGGAGGTATCCTTATCCAGTCGATGGACCAGTCCTGGTAACGCCGTTTTCCCATTGGACATTTCTGCATCGGCATGATTTGGAATATGGGCCAACAGCGCATTGAGCACTGTGCCCTCCCAGTTCCCTGACGCGGGATGCACCACCACTCCCGCAGGCTTGTTCAGCACCAGGAGGACTTCATCTTCGTGAAGAATTTCCAATGGCATGGCTTTCCCGTCGACCAGGAGCGGTCCCGGCTGGGGAACATCCATCGTTATGTGATCGCCTGGTTGAATGGTGTGGCTCGGTTTGACCATCCTGGCATTGACACGGATCCGTCCCAACTCGATCAATCGTTGCAACCGGGAACGGGATATGTCCCGCTCACGGTTGACTAAAAATTGATCAAGGCGTTTGCGGGCTTCACCCGCCGTCACGACAAATTCAGTAATCATAGTAGTCAATCAGAATTGGTGAACGAGTGGAAGGTCAGACGGGTGGCTATGGGAAACATGCAAAGACCGATTAGTCGACCAGTCGTACGCGGTCACCGCAGCGAATCATACCGCCCTGTGTGACTGACGCATACACCCCAACATTGCCGTAATTGTGTTGGACAGCGGTACGAAGAATTCCTGTGTCCTTCGGAAGGTCTCCTTGCGCTAATGTCGTCATCACGCAACGACCGCAGGAGCCGGTGATCTTCAGGCGCACCTCGTCCCCGATACCCAGTGTATGATCGATCCAGGCTTGTTCGATAAATCCTTCCTGCCCATCCCCTGCAGATTCCACTACCAGGTTCGGACGAAATCGTGGCTCCTCGAAACGCCCTTCCGGATACGCACCACGAAGCTGGTTGAGCGTGGAGGTGGTCAGTAGATGCACCATGGCAGCATCGAAAAAAGTGCCAGTCGGAAGCGAAAAATCCGTCACCGTGTCCCGCTTCTCCCGGCCATCCATATCGGGCCAGTATTCTTCCGACTGCGCCATCCAGGTTCCAGCCATGACTGATTGAACTCCAGTTACCCGGCCCCCTTCGATGACTGCCAGCGAGACCTCACGGTTCAGGGCTTGCGAGAGGACCTGAGACAGATCCTTTTGCTCGCTGGTGATAATTGTGCCATCGGGCAAAGTGATGCGGACGCAAGGGACCATTTCATTGTCACTGACCGCCTCCATGAGGCTCGACTGAAAGGCAAAAAGATTCGGCCATTTTTTGGGGTTTTTGGCGGTGGCCACTTTGCCATCGGCCTTATCCAGAATCGCGTAGACCCGATCTCCTTGAAGTCCGTGGGCGGTGACCTGAGCAAGGTCTAAGACCTCACCCCTCATCGACTTGACTGGATAGCGCCACAACGACTGAACGACTCCCATTTCGGTTTGCGAAACATTCCTCACGTTGAATTCTCCTTTTTGAATAGTAACCTCCCGGCACGATGACACAGCCATTCACAGGTATCGCTGACTTTTACGCAAGGCCCCGTTAGTGCTCTCTATAAGAACAAGCCAGGGTACTTGGGAGGATGAGGCACATCCTCCCAAGAATATCACAGAACCAATTACCCCAGGTAGAGTTATGGAATTTCGACAATATCGGACTTCATGGATCCGAGCAACCCGAGTAACTCCTTCTGTTCCGCTTGCGGAACCTTGAATGTATCGAGGGCAGCAACCAGGTCCTCCACCATAGCCGTAAAGTCGGCATTGCTGATGCGCATTCCCGCATGCGTCGTCTTCATGTCCCTGCCCGTATAGGTGCAGGGTCCACCAGTCGCTCCACAGACTTGATCCACCAGATGTCCCTTCAGTTTCGGGATATCGGTAGTGGCAAAGCGACCGTTGATACGCTGATCGTCAGCGACATTGCCGACAAATTCATCGATGACGGCTGTGATAGCCGGCTTTCCTCCTAACCGGTCGTACAACGATGCCGTCGCCTTTCCTGCCGGGGGTTCAACCGTTGAACAAGCAACCCCACTCAGGAACAGCCCGACAGCTAACCCGAGATACATACCCTTCACACAGACACGCATACCATTTTCTCCTTTCGTTGCTAACTGAGAGCCGGTTCAGACGATTTATCGCAATCCGTCTCACTCCTGTAAATCAAGTCTTTCGCCTTAAAGACTGGCTTTCACATCACCCATGGACGCACCAAAATTCACGTGAAACACCTGCCCCTCTAACACCAGCGCCGGAACAGACTTCACCCCTGCCGTTTCGGCCTCACCCACCCGATCGGGTTTTTTCGCAAAGTGCACGATTTCCAGATCGTATTGCTGACGATCAATGGCCTGAGTCACCATCGTCTCCGCAGACACACAGACCTGACACCCTGCATGATAAAACACGGCTTTTTTCATAACCTGTCTCCTTTTTGAAATTTTATATTAGTATTGAGTCGAAACTAAATGAAATTTAACAGCGATATTCGTATTTGTCAAATCTGTATCGAGGCGATACAATTGTCCTATGAGCGCACAAGAAGCCAATGATGTCCTAGAGCGATTATGCAACCTGCAACGGATGGAGGCACGGGCGTTTGGTCTGCGTTACGGATTACAGCCAGTGCAGATGGAAGCCCTCACATATCTGACGCAATGCAATCGCTATTCGAATACGCCGCAAGCCGTGGCGGAGTATCTCGGACTCACGAAGGGAACCGTCTCTCAATCGCTTAAGGTTTTAGAGCAGAAGGGATATTTGCGGAAGCAAGCGGATAATGAGGACAAACGAATCGTACGCCTTGCGCCGACCAGCAAGGGTAGCCATCTCGTTAAAAAATCTCTTCTCGCCAGAAGCCTGGAACCGGCACTGGCGATGACGGACTCCATGAAAATCGCTGAATTGACTTCGGTGTTCCGCTCAATCTTGCGAGACATGCAGCAGGCCAATGGACGAAAAGCCTTTGGTGCCTGCCACACCTGTCGGTTCAATGAAGATCGTCAGAAGAACGGGTACGTCTGCGGTTTGACACGAGAACCGTTAAGCGTGCAAGACATTCAATTGATCTGCCGCGAGCACCAATATCCGCAATAACGCATCTTGCACCACATCATCTAGGACTTCCCCCACACAGACGGGTGGCCAAAATCATATTCTTTCCCCTCTTGTGTGCAAGCCTTTAAATGCTTCCTGTCGCGCTCGCTTGTTTTTCGGCTATTCGGAAATCGTCTTGTACAGTTTGACCGGGGCCCGTTTTTTCCGCATGCGAATATTGAGCATTTCCACCGTCACGGAAAACGCCATGGCAAAATAGATATAGCCCTTCGGGACATGCACCTCGAACCCCTCCACCATCAGGGTCACACCCACGAGAATGAGAAAGGAGAGGGCAAGAACTTTGATGGTCGGATGCTCATCGACAAAATCTCCAATCGCTTGTGCGGCCATCAGCATCACGAGTACGGCCAGGATGATGGCGATGGCCATGAGAGAAATCTGATCGACCAGACCGACCGCGGTGATCACCGAATCCAATGAAAACACAATATCCAAAACCGCAATCTGAACGAGAACCATTCCCAAGCTGGCCGCGACAGTTGCGCGCCCGCTCTCTTCTTCTAGCCCTTCCAGACTGTTATGGATTTCATGCGTAGCTTTTGCCATGAGAAACAGTCCACCGCCGACCAGAATAATATCACGACCTGAAATCGCCTGGGTGAGCACCGTCACCAGCGGTTCAGTGAGTCCCATGACCCAGGAAATCGAAAACAGCAATCCCAGGCGCGCCACCATGGCGAGACCAAGCCCTGCTCTTCTGGCAAACACCCGCTGACTCTCGGGAAGACGTCCGACCAGGATGGAGATAAAAATAATGTTATCGATCCCCAGGACAATTTCTAACGCGGTTAACGTGCCTAATGCGATCCATGCTTCAGGACTTGTCAGCCATTCAAACATCAGATTCTCCTCTTCTTTCTTGTGAACATCGAATATGTTGAGGCATGTCGGCAGCAACATTCCTGCACGGCGATGCGCGACCGTGCAGGATGCGCCTGCATGAACATGCGGGCTTTTTTCATAGGGTAGATCTTGATCACTTCTTGGTTCGTGGACAGAAAACATTGTTGACCGGTCATCTCACGATGATCTGTCTTATGGGCGACATTCTCCGAGACTGTCCATAGACGGCATGAGAGATCCGCACCCTTCAGCATGAGAGAGATATGGAAAAACATCTAAATAAATTAATTAGTTATAATATTTATCTTCAATGCAGCCTGAATGCGAAGGTGGTCAAACGACCTCGTCTTGACACCTCTCATGCCATCATGTAACCATTGGTTACATGACGCCTGAAGCCTTCAAACAGATTCGGCAACGTCTCGGATTAACTCAAGCTCAACTGGCTGAACGCCTCCGCACCACTCGCATGACCATTACCCGCTACGAATGCGGGATGCGCCGGATTCCTGGAGTGGTCGAAGCCATCCTCTCACAACTGGATTCTCCGACACAGATTCCCATGGCCGGCATCGTCGCCGCCGGCAATCCGATTGAACCCATTCCCCAAACCGAACTGGTGGAGGTTCCACCTTCCATGCTGCGAACGGGAGATAATTTCGCATTACGCGTAAAAGGTGAATCGATGCGGGATGAAGGCATCCTGCCGGGTGATCTGGTGATTGTACACAAGCAACGAATGGCGCGAAATGGACAAACCGTCGTCGCGCTGGTGAATCAGGAGGCGACGATTAAGAAATATTACAATAAAGAAGGGCAGATAGAACTGCATCCGGCAAACGTGACCATGGCTCCCATTCTGGTGACCTCGCAGGATGAATTTGTGATTGAAGGAGTGGTGATCGGGGTCATTCGGCATTGTGGCTAGATGAAAAACCATGGATCGTCAGATTGTCTGTTTATGTATTCCTCGATTCGAAGTGGCCCTGGCGCGCCTCGATACCCCCTCTTTACGCACCAGACCTGTCGCCGTGGCTTCCGCACATGCGTCCCGTGCCATCATCCGTGAAGTCTCTCCCGAAGCCGAAGACGCCGGAGTGATACCGGGACTTCCGGCCGACCGGGCCAGACGACGCTGTCCCTCGCTTCGGCTCGTCCCTCCCAACCCTGCTCGTGTTGCTCAAGCCCATCATGCCCTCGTGTCGTTCATGACACCGATCGCACCAGCTTGGGAGTCGTTTAGGCCGGGGCATTTTTATTTGGATTTGACCGGGACCACTCGACTCTTTGGCCCAACCTGTGACACTACGATGCGCTTAGAGCGCGATGTCACCTCACGACTTGGACTGCAAGCCGTCGCCGGTATCGGAACCAACAAACTTGTCGCGCAAATGGCCAGCTCTATCCTCACGCCGCCTCAACTCTGTGATGTCCGGGCAGGCTCCGAACAGGACTTTTTATCGCCTTTACCGGTCTCAATCCTCCCCGGGCTACGAGGTCCTGGAGGGACCGCACTCCACGCACGCTTAGCCGACTTGAATCTGCAGACCATCGGCGATGTGAGCGCCGTAAGCTTAGAAGCCTTGGAAGCCGTCTGCGGTCGATGGGGCCATCGGCTCTACCAGTGGGCACGTGGGATTGATTTCTTGCCGGTCGTATCTCCTGAGGCCTCGCTATCGTTAACCCACTCCTATCTCTTTGAGCCGGATACGCTTGACCAGGACCGGCTCCTTGGAGGCCTGTCATGTCTTCTGGATGCTCTCTGCCATGATCTACGTCGGCAACAGCGCCTGTGTCATCGCCTCAGACTGACGCTACTCTCTAGTGATCAGCTCATGGTTCACCGCTCATCTGTCTTATCCACACCCACACATTGGGAGGTTGATATGTTTCCATCAGCTCAGACCTTATTCCGTCGTTGCTTCCAACGACGCGTGCGTGTGCGCTCACTGACCATTCGAAGCAATAGCTTTCGTCCCCCACCCGAACAACTGTCGCTCTTTCCATTACAGGACGAGAAAGAACCTCAGACACCACCCCGTCCCCATCGCTTGGCATTAGCCCTTGATCATTTGCATACCCGGTTCGGCATGAAAGTCATTCAATGGGGACGCTCACACATGGCCTCTCGCTTAGATTAAATATCTGAATCTTGAGGAATTCCCTAGCGATGCTCTCGCCTCTTTGGCGTGAGCATCGTCTTTTTCATGGCATTGCTTAACATGAAAAATAACCAATAGATAATAGGTTTTTTGCATTTTTAAATAATAAAAACTAACCAATAGCATTAATTATTTAGTTATACACAGGCAGAAAAAATAAAGCCTTACTTTCATCAACAAGTTATCAACACGCGTATAAAATAAAGCGATACTTTAATTAAAAAAAGGCGTGCAATTCATCGTTGAGGCCTTACTTCATGTCAGCCTTTGTCCACTTACACGTTCATTCGGAGTACTCCCCGATGCAAGGAGTGTCTACGCTGGAAGCCTTGTGCCAGACGGCAAGAGGACAGGGAGCGGAGACACTTGCCCTGACCGATACGAACGGCCTGTACGGTGCCATTCGCTTTATCGAGGTCGCACAGGCCCATGGCTTACGCCCGATCCTGGGAGCCGAACTGACCCACAACCGGCACCGCGCCGTGCTCCTGGTCAAAGATTCTTTTGGCTATACCAACCTCTGCCGCCTGCTCTCCCAACGCCATTGCGATGCCGCCTTTGACTGCATCGCCTCGGTTCAGGAACACCGCCAAGGACTGATCATTCTCTCTGATGACCTTCCCGCACTGACGGCCTGGAAACGTCACTCACCTACAGATCTGTACGTAGAGCTCTCACCTGGCGCACTCATGCACCAGGCCCTGGCCTTTAGCCGCCGCACACACATTCCTCCCGTCGCGACCAACCGGGTGCATTTCGTGACCCCGCAGGAGTTCCCCCTCCATCAAATCCTTCGCGCGATCGCCTTGAACACGACTCTCTCTCAATTACCTCCGGACGCCTGCTGTGCACCCAACCATTGGTTGATGCCGCCTGCGATGCTGGCATCACAGTTTCCCCATGTGCCTCACGCGATGGCCAACACCTGGAAGATCGCGCAGCAGTGCCAGACCGAGTGGTCGTTCAAAGAGACGATTTTCCCGAGTTTTCGCCAACTCTCCAACCCACATGCCTTCACTCTGCTACGCGAGAAGACCTACGACGGGGCCCGATGGCGGTACGGCTCCCTGACATCGGTCGTGACCGATCGGATCGAACGCGAGCTGGGCGTCATCCGGGATAAAGGTTACGCCCATTATTTTCTGGTAGTCGACGAGATTGTCCGCCAGGCGCCTCGCACCTGTGGCCGTGGATCCGCAGCGGCATCCATCGTGTCCTATTGCCTGGGCATTACCCATGTGGATCCCATCCGTCACAATCTGTTTTTTGAACGCTTTTTAAATCCCGGGCGTCACGATCCGCCTGATATCGACATAGATTTTCCCTGGGATGAGCGCGACCGCATTATAGATTTTGTCTTCGCGCGCTATGGCAGCCGGCAGGCCGGCATGGTGGCCAATCAGAATACGCTGGCGCTCCGGGCAGCCGTGCGGGAAGTCGCCAAAGTCTATGGCATGCCTCCGGCGGAAATTCAGCAGGTGAGTCGACTGCTGACTCGTCTCCCGCTCATCGATCTTCCGGCTCAACAGTCCTCAGTCTCTCCATGCAGCCAATCCGTAACCCGGCAGATCCCCCGCCCTCACCCCAGCCGAGAAAATGGAAAACCTCGCTCTTCCCCATCCTCAACGTCTTCAACGCCACATCATGGCAAAAGACCACTTTCGCCCCTTGATGGAGCCTCGACCTTCACCGATTTTTGCGAGCCATGGCCGGACATTGTCAGACTCGCCCTTCAACTTCAGGGACGGTTCCGTCACCTGTCGCTGCATTGCGGGGGCATCGTGATTGTCCCTGAGGATCTCCGTCGCTATGTGCCGGTGGAAGTGGCGGCAAAAGGTATTCCGGTCATTCAATGGGAAAAGGATCAAACGGAGGATGCCGGCCTGGTCAAAATCGATCTCCTGGGCAATCGATCTTTAGCCGTCATTCGCGATGCTCTTGCGGCAATTTTGGAACATACCGGCCGCCACATCGACTATGCCACCTGGGACCCGTTAACCGATCACCAGACACACCAGCTCATTCAACGTGGCGAAACGATCGGGTGTTTTTACATTGAATCGCCCGCCACCCGACTGCTTCTGAGAAAACTCTGGACAGGCATGCCGGCCGATCAGCGCGCGCGCGCCGACGTCTTTGAGTATCTCGTCATCGTCTCATCATTGATTCGTCCTGCCGCGAACCGGTTCATTCAAGAATTTGTCCGGCGGGCCCATGGCGGCGCTTATCGTCCCTTGCATTCGTTAGTGGAAGACGTGCTCATGGAAACCCACGGCATCATGGTGTATCAGGAAGATGTCACCAAAGTGGCCATGGGCCTGGCAGGATTTTCCGTGGAGGATGGCGATCAACTCCGAAAAATTCTCAGCAAGAAGCATAAAGAACGACAGCTTCGTGATTATCAACGCCAGTTTGTCGATGGCGCGCGCATGCGGGGCGTGGATGCTCGAACCATTGATCGGGTATGGGCGATGACGATGAGTTTTGCGGGCTATAGTTTTTGTAAGCCCCATTCAGCCAGTTATGCGCAGGTGTCATGTAAGTCGGCCTATCTCCGTGCCCATTACCCTGCTGAATTCATGGCCGCCGTCATCAGCAACCAGGGTGGGTTTTATTCCACCTTCGCCTATGTATCAGAAGCCCGCCGGATGGGGCTGACCGTTCTCACTCCGGACATCAATGCCAGCGCATGGGCATACGAGGGAGAGGGAACGACCATTCGCATGGGCTTCATGCAAATCAAAGACATCGCACGGGGATTTATTGATCGGCTTCTGGAAGAACGACATCGCCACGGCGCGTTTCAGTCGTT
>CABVRQ010000010.1:75166-78834 GCA_902500695.1 uncultured Nitrospira sp.
TTAGGACTCTTTTTTCTTTGGCGGGTCGAACTCTTCCAGCGGCTGGAAATTGAGTGGGAGTTGAAATAAATAATCGGTCACCGGCCGCAGCTTCACATGTCGATACTCGACACTCCAGCTCCCGTCCTTCCTGGTCAACTGCATTGGAAACTGAATGTCGGTGGCGAACCATTGGTAGTAGACATCGGTCTGATCTCCCTGCTTCACCGTGACTTCATATAAAATCGTGGGATGGCCTTCGCGCGTCTCGGTCCCGATCTCTTCTCGCAAGACTTCACCATCCAGATGTTTGCTCAATTTTGGTTCCTGAGCAGGATCATACGGGAGGGTCTTGAAGTGCCTCACTCGAGAGAGAAGCAGCCACATGACCTGCTTGTCTTTACGCACAATGGTGACGTTGACCGGACCCATCGACTGGTGCTCCAACCGCCACCGGTCATCCCGATAATACAGGTTGGCCTTTTGAGTCTTCCCCCCCACCTTGACGATCTGATCTGCGGAAAATTCCAAGGCCCACGCCTCAAGGCCTGAGAAAAGACCACTCGCAACCAGTACTCCACTGAGAATCCAACGACGCATACATTCACTTTACCATATCAAGGCGAGTGCCTCAAAAATTCATTAATCTTTTTCCGAAGACGTTGAAGCGGGATTTCTTCCATTCAGACTTAAAAAATTCAGGATGCAAGCGACGGCTTCCGGTTTCAAATCTTCGGAATTGGGCTTTTCTTCCATGACACCCTGACAACCTTCTTTTGCCACTACTCTCCCCTTCCAAATTGTCAACTTCCACTAGCCCGCATTCAAGAGATGTTTGATTTTGCAGTGAGCACACTGTGCGATGTTGATCTAATGAGTTCTCGATCCGTCTCCTCAGATACTCAGTCTCACCGTTAAAATTTATGATTGGTCCATGACCAGAAACAATTCCTTGTCGCGTTACGAGGAACGGAGGATCTCATCCCTGCCCCTCTCTAAATTTATGATCAATAGCCTCGGGCAGAGGCTAGGATCTTCTCGTGTGCAAGAACCTTTCAGTTTAAACAGCATGGTCAGTCCTTTTCATCCCGCTCAAAGACGGGCGAATTTGAAGGTATGTCCCCTTAGAGGATGAGTTCCGAGTTCTTTTGAAACTCTCAAATCGTTTCATTCCACGTATGGGATATTGGAATGTTGTACTGATACCTCAAGGCAAGGCTTTGGGGCCCGAAAAATGCTTATTTATAATGAAGAACCCCTCCGCAAGCTGACGGGGTTTTTCATTGAGATGCCATAAAGAAAAGATGAGATCCGTAATCAAACCACCCATTATGGCAACTGAGCATATTTTTAAATTATAGGCGTCGCCTGGAATTCGAACTTTTTGGATGGAGGAAACAGTTATGTATGAGCATTATTTTTTCGGGAGGATCGCGGGGAAATTCTCCATGAACGGTGGGATGAATCTCAAACACATTGAGTCCGTCCAAGGAGGAATCAAACCCCATCGTTCACGGAACGTATAATTTTAATTATTTGGGGGTATTGTTTTTTATATTTGCTACTTACTATCTGGAAATCATGTCACCGCCGGAAAGCCTGTCAGCGTATCACTGGATTTGGCATTAGTCGTTTAATATTTTTTTGTTTGCCAAGGATGGGGGAAGGCCCCCATCCTTGGAGCTAAAGCGAAGAGCATGCAATGATGAAGAAGGTCCGTGGAAAAGAATCTTTCCTCCCATGTAAGAACAGGGAAGCTGCCTTAGGAGGGGAAATACCAAAAGTTCACTCCCTGGGATAATTCGGATGTGTTTCAGTCGAAAAGTTTTTATTTATTTCACACTCATTCGATTTTCAACCAAGCCGACTCCCTCCACCTCTCTCGATAAGATGATCGCATGGTCAATTTGCCTCAATTCATCCACGAACCCACTGAGTTGCACACGATTTTTAAATGTTTCGACATGGACATCGGTTCCCGACACCAGGGGACATCGGAGAAGAGCGGTCTTCACTTTCGTCGTAATGACGCTATCATCAAGATATTCCCCCGTGCTCTCATGAAGAGGGCTGCTCGCGCATCCCATGGAGATCATCATCATGAGAGTGATCATACCGATAACCAGACCGTTTTGCATCTTCTACGTTTCCTCGTGCTAAATACCCCTGATATTCATGTTGAACTCATCGTGCGATGGTGCATTTATTTGATGGACAGATTGTTCTCGACTGCCTGGACCCCACCGACTCGCCGTGCCAATCGTGCAGCCTGATCAATTTGCTGAGCATCATTCACAAGACCGTTTAATTGTACCCGACCTTTGAAGGTCGTCACATTGATATCCGTGCCGGACACTTCCGGATCACTTAGGAGAGCTGTTTTAACCTTTGTCGTGATGACACTATCGTCAATATGTTCCCCGAAACTTTCCGATTGAGGCCCGCCCGCGCATCCCACCATCAAAAACACGAAAAAAAGACAAGCCACCAACCTCATATTCTTTGAGTCTTTCATAACACTTTTCTCCTTTTTTACTAAATTCATTCGTGAAAGAAAAAGAAATTCATCAGAATGCTGAAACGACTGTTTGCTAAACTCAAATAGTCCTTCATTTCTCCCTATGTTGGACGAGAAAATTTACCGCTTATCGGCCGGTTTGTCCTCCATACGTCCGGCATTGGCCCGGCTGGATGCGTTAATCGAACTACCAAAGAAATTACTTCGGGCATCTTGAAATCTCTCTCGGGCACCCACAAATTTGTCCCGTGCCTCCAAATACCGATCGCGGTCTCGGCTGAATTTTTCATAGGTTTTATTGAACCGATGCTCTTCCTGCTCATAAATTGATCTGGATCGATCAAATTTAGCTCTGGCTTCGTTGTACCGCATGCGGTCATTCATAAACTGGTCAACATTTTCATTGAAATTGTCCTGCGCTTCCTCATATCGATCAATGTCCCGTTGGGCTTCACCCAGTTCTTTAAGTGAAGGCCCCACGTCTGAAAATGCTGCCGAATCTCTCGACGAATCAGATTCTTGAGCATAGGTAGATGTCCCCCACATACTCAATGAGAACACCATAAACATGGTGAAAGACCAGACAGACTTCGACGTATACATTTTCATAAAACCTCCATCCTTGGCTCTTGTGGTTAATTCCGACTGGGGGATGACACTGTGTACATGTAATGAGTACCACGGCTGGATGCCCCGGCCAACTGGCAGAAACCCTTGCTTGCCCGGCCTTTAAAAAAAGATGTTACAAATGGAACAATATCGTCAATGGACCGTCCACACGAAATGAAAGAGAGATCACAAGAGGAAGGGAATCCTGACACTCCAATACCATGATCCGAAGATTTTTTTAAAGCGAATTTAAAGGGTATTATGGGGAGACAGTTGATATGGATTGAGGATAGTGGGGTCCTCCCAAATGATAGCGACCATGAATGCCCTCATTCAAGAATGAAATTGGCCATTTCCTCACTTTGATCTGAATGGGAAAGATCCGGATTAAACCAGTGGGGCGATTAAATAGGGTTTACGCATTCGGGTCGATCATTTTTGGGATTATTCACAAGCTGACTGACGGGGTAGGCTTCAATCTCTTCCGGGGGAAATGGCCTGAGCAACGTGTTGACTCGGTCAACAGATTGCAAGGTTGGATCGAGCCAGTCAGCAAAATCCT
>CABVRQ010000011.1 GCA_902500695.1 uncultured Nitrospira sp.
AGGTGGTTGAGGAAAGCAGTAGACGCTCCTCCCTTTTCAAAGAACTGTTGACAGGATTGTTTGAGGGATTGCAGATTAAACGGCTTAAGGAAGAAGCCTTGAGCGCCTTCCTTTAACAGCTGACGAAGGGCTGGGAGGTCTAATCCACCGGACATTGCCAACACCGGCACTTGATACCCTAACCAGCGTAATTCATCGAGCATGGTTCGCCCGTTCATCACGGGCATATGCATATCCAGCAAAATTCCGTCCACCGTATGATTCATAATCAGGTCCAAGCCTTCCCGTCCATTTCTCGCCATACACACGTGATATCCCCAATCTCCAAGGACAGTATTTAAAAGCCTTGCCACTGAAGGATCATCTTCAACCACCAAAATACACGGTTGGGTTTTCCTGGTATTTAAGGAATCATGCATTGGGTCTGGTGTGTTCATTTCTGGATTCTCCAGTTCATTTGTTCCATGGGGGGAGGAAGCTAACAGGTCCATCCTGAAAGGCCTTTCTTTGCTCCTAGCATCTGAAATCGGTTGTTTCAAAAATTGGGTCCTTCCGCATTTCCCCGGGAGCATAGTGACACGTTAAGACCGAGAAATTGTTTGAAAAATTGCTAAATAGCGACAGGGAAAGCGATACCTCACCTCTGCAGACTTCATGGTAGAACTCAGGTTTCTTGCTTAGTGAAATCGAGGGTTGCGGAAATAGCTATTCCAAAAAAGTGGGGAGGGCAACTCAAAGGGAGGGCTACCGCCGTTTCTGAAAATCTGAAAATGGTATTGTTCATACATAAGGAGTCTGGGGTTGAGCCTCCACAGCTTCTTTTTCAGATTGATAGATAGGAACAATCTCTGAGAGGTGGGTCGACTCTAAGAGATTTCTGACCGTCGGTTGCGGGCTGACGATACTGAGGTGCACGTGATTGGGTCTCATCTTGTGATACCAAAGGAACAATTGTCCTAATCCCATCGAATCAATCCAGGTAATCTCAGCAAAATTCAGGATAATATGTTGACAGCCCATTTCTTTTGCTCCGAGGATGGCGACTTCAAGGCCTAACTTGGAACTGGCGTCAAAACTTCCTGAGAGGTCCAGTATTTTTGTGTTGTGCTGACAATGCTCTCTGACGGCAAGCATGGGTTCCTCCTCCCTCTGTTTGGATTCCCTTAGGTCTAGCGGAAATTAATTGGCCGATTTTGCTGATTTCTGGGCTGATGGTGAAGAGATCTTGATTGCATTTTCTTGAACAGTTGACGCTTCGGGGAGATGGGTATCAATTCCCCAGACAGGTTAAATTGAAATACGTATATGCCATGGGGAACTTCAGCAATGAAAAACCGACGAATTCGGCTAAGTCTAAAAATTTTGTCATTCCTTACACTTGCCGAACCGCATGCGGCTTTTGCGTCTCCCTAATCTGGTTCGAGGCGAGGAGGCTTAACCCATGTCCAACTTTATAGGAGGTTCCCCGTCTGTTAGGTAGGAGCATCAGCGTCCTGATTGAAAAGACCAATCACAACGGAAAACTTCCTGTTGAACGAAGCATATGAAAAGCTGGTGTTTCGTAGAGGTTCTGGTTGCCCCATACAGGGATATGGCAAATAACCTGGGTGCCATCAGATGGTAAGAGGGGACCCATTATGTGCGGCGAGTCTAAATTTTGAGCAGGATTTTTGCGTTTCCAGCCTCAAGGCATGAAGGTCAGGAGGCGGCGAGGGATGAGACAAATTAACTGCGGAACAAGTGAAGAATAATCTCAGGCGAAAAATAAATCATTCACACCACAAGAAATATATGAACCTCCAGGCAATATGATCCGATACCTTTTATTAATTAAATTGTGGCCCCTCACACAAGAATTCGCCTATCCGAGGCTTCTTACTATTCACGACCACCTGAATGCCACCGGATGTTTAAAGCATCAAAACTTACAAGGGGCGGTTGGTCCTATTTCTACCAATAGAATTGACGCGTTTAGGAAAGAACCGGTATAAGGCTGGTTGTTACAGAATAGATAGAGGTTGACAGCCTACCCGATTTAAAAATTACCGTATCTAAAGTTAAGATATGAAAAGATAGTAAATGGTAGAGTGGATTTTACCAAGACAATGAGAGGAACGGTTTTTTCTGTTTGGCATTTATTTCACGCGAGTCAGGCTATACTGCTTGACGAACTCACCTAACTTATTGAAAATACAGTAAAAGCGCCCGTAGCTCAATGGATAGAGCACTTGACTACGGATCAAGAGGTTGCCGGTTCGACTCCTGCCGGGCGCACCATCTTCGATTATCCATTTTTAGAACGCCTCACATATTTTTCCAAATCCCCAGGTGTAGATTTACTAGGAGCCAGTCTGAGAGGCTGGCTCCGCTTTTTTCACTTAAGATCTGGGTCATATGCATATCCTTGTCGGTATTAGCTTCCGATAAGTCCCTCCTACTCCCGATCCAGACCTTTCGTAATCAACCTCACGCCCTGCCTGATTCCGGGCTGGTCAACTGGGAGTATTGTTGAAATTCCCATTTACCCCATCAGACAGGAAATTCCTGCGGCCATCTGCAAATAGATGAGATGAACAGAGGTGTGGGCGGAGTGCTGATATTGTTGACCCTTTGATGTTCGGGTGAATCAAAAAATGAAATGTGTCGTGCACGAATCTACTCTTTTCCTCAAACCGTCGGCAGGAACCGAATCAAAATGGTCCTAGGGGGGAATCTGCGGACTGATGAGAGACTCCAACGGAGAATTCTTTAAATGGCTAACCGTTTTTCCTTTTCACCGATTCTTAGTCAGGCATTTCAGTCTGAAAAAACATGAAAGGTAAAAAGGCGCAAGTTATGGAGAAAAATATCGCGGTATTCTCAAAAATCGAAAGGTGGGTAGATCATGTTCAACGATGGGGTTTTTCTTTTCTCATTGGCATCGTGTCGACTGGAATTTGCCCTGTTTCGGCTGAAGTCCTTATGACCACGGATTTTGAATCTGGGAACCTTTCTGGCTGGACGGTGTTTTCTACCTCCAATGGAACCTTAGGGGGAAAGGGCTTTCCTGCCGTCAGTTTGTGTAATCATGGGACCCCGTTCTCTCCGTCTCATTGTCTGCAGGTCCAAGTGGGACAGCTTCATTTCGATCCTACCGGTGAGTTGCAACAAGGTGGAGGGATTGGGCTCACCACAATGACTAATTCCGGCCTCATTCAGCTCTCAGCCCGTGTGGGGGTTACCTACCATTCACCCGATTATAAGAGGAATCTGAACGGGGGATTGTTTGAATGGGTTGTTGATGATCAAGTTATAGCCGATCTCGATGTCGGTCCGGTGGATGATGGTGGCACGGTTCAGCAGCTATTCAGTGGAAAAGTCTCTGTGGCGGCAGGTCGTCATACCATACAGCTTCGGGTGACCCGCCCCTTTCAGAGCGGCGCCGGCAAGCCGGCGCCGGTTCAGTTTGTCGATGATGTCATGGTGGAACTCCTTCCCCAACCCTGAGGGGTCCTTTGATTTTTTGAAGAAAAGAATGTCCTTTGCCTGCATCACGGGTTAAGAGTGGAGGGAGGAAAACCGATACAAGAAGACACCAACGGATATCATCACGAAAGAGTCTTCTATGGTTATTTCCGAACGTAGTCTCAACCACGATACCCTCGTAGAAACTTTTGCAGGTCGGTTTGATCAACATGCCAGACAGGATTTTAAATGGCGGATTGATCATGCCATTCTGCAAGGTTATCGGTTTGTCATGTTAAATATGGTGGCCGTTTCATTTATTGACAGCGCTGCCCTCGGGTGGTTGGTTCTTGCCCAACGGCGTTTTCAGCGAATTGGGGGCAAGCTTGCCATCATTTCTCCGATAGGATTTGTTCGCGATGTCCTGGAGATCACTGAAATTGGGGAATGGATCCCCATCTTTTCCAGCGAAGATGAAGCCTTGAAGACCTTTGAACCTACCAAAGAGCATTCATCGGAGTCGTGACGTTGGGAACATCGACCGCACTGAAACAAGATCTTTGGCGACCGTTACCAATCCCCCAAGGAAATCGACGATCATTTCGACGGATGTCCGTCAAACCCTATCAGGTGCTACCGGTAGCCATTCGTTGTGGATCAGACACGGTGTGTCAGGGCCGTGTGCTCAATCTCAGTCCTCAAGGCATGCTCGTGGAATTTCCCGACGACCAAATTCCTCCTGTGCTGAGGGGGACCCAGGTATCCGTCAAACTGCATTACCTCGGTGACAGCATTTGGTTGCCTGGACTTGTCCGGCATTGCAAGGGCCAAAAGATGGGATTTTTGTTCCCCGCCCTGAGCAATCATCCCACGAGGGGGGCCAAGCACCCACTGACCATTGTTCTACATTCTCTCTCCCGCGCAGTCATCTCTCGGTAACATTCTTTTCTTTCCAATTCCTCCATGTTCCTAATCGTGCGTTAGTATTCATCTAAATACCGAGCAGAACGACAAAATGGGTTTTCCTTGTCCACCGTACCACCGCTAAGGGCACCTGCTTTAGGTTCTTGAGGAGGAGAGGTCATGGGAAAGGAAGGTTGATGGGAAACGGCTTATGGAATACCCGGTGATGGAGAATACCAGCATGGCTCGCTTTGGGCGAAGGTTGCGGTCTGCTTAGGATTGAGGGGAAATGCGGTGACTTGTCTTGGGCACCATCGAGAGAGATCTGGAGGAACGCGTGGAACGGGTAATGGGTTCCTGAATGGCTAAGATACATTCCAGGCGTGGGCGGACCGAATCGAGGTCTTTGTGCAGATGAATTTCGGTAATGCGGTTGTCATTTAAATCGATGGCCTGGCAAATGGCATCCTGCGCAATTTTGAGACCGCCATCGAGATCCCGTCGCAAAGCCGTTTTGAAGTAGAAGCGGAGGGAGAGGCTCAGGGCGTGAGTCTCCAGTTGCGATAAAAATTCGGTCCGATGAGAAGATTGACGCAACACAGTGAGTAAGTGGCTAGCCACGGCCGTTTTGTAATGCCGTCCGGTGGAGGCCAGAACTCTTCGCCCGTTGACGGTGGCGTATTGATGATTAACGCTGGGTGGGAGGGGTAAGACAACAAGGAGTTCACGAGTTGACAGAGCATCGCCCCCAAGATGTTCCCAATGTATTAGGGATCCTGCGGTCTTTGCTTTTCGTTTTTTATGGACGGAGAGGAGTACGAGGCCACCCTTCACTTCTGACTGCAAAAGCTTGGGAAGGGAGGGGATGCGAATAGTTCTCAATGACGGTAGTTCTCAATTGGGCATCTATGAAGGGGATCTGGTACTGGTCGTGGAATGAGAAGGATGGCCAGTTAAAGGAGGCTCTGAATTTTGCTCATGCTGTGTTCGAATGTGTCTTCGTTTATATGGACAAAGCGTCGCCATTCTGATGGATTCCACACTTCAAGGCGATGAAACATGCCGACTAACACCACTTCTTGATCCTCATCGACGGGGACGAGTTTGCGAAACCGGCCAGGGATTAAGATGCGACCGGCCTTATCCATTTCTGAAGCTGAGGCTTCCGAGACCATGTGATACATGAAAAGGCGTCGTTGGTCTTCATCGAGAGATTGTTTGGCGTTTTCTAAGATCTTGGCCCATTCCGGGTTGGTATAGGCGGAAACGGGCATATCCTGCCCCTTGAGGAACATCAGACTATTCCCGTGAGTTTCGATTTCTTCACGAATAGGACTCGGGACAACAAACCGTCCTTTTTCGTCGATTTTACAATAGTATTGTCCGGCAAACATGCAGCAGTTCCTTGGATCTCCTGAACGTCCTATCTGTGAGTGTAGCTTAACGAATGTTTAAGAAAAGTCAAGTAGTTTTGCTTGAGTAGTCTCGCTAATCTCCTTCGGCGGCAGGCATCCCCATATCTATATCGTCGGTGTCCATCCTGTCCATGGCCTCGTCCATGTCCTCTCCTAAGTCTTCCCCCATCTCCTTTCCCATTTTTTTCATGAAGCGGGCCATGCTCTGTGGGTCATTTTCATCAAGGTCGCCAAAGTTGCTGGGATCGGCCAAGGCTTCCATCCGCGCCTCTTCCGATTTGGGTGCCGCGAAGCGGGACATGATGCGTTCCAGTTTGACACTCTGGCAATGTTTGCAGGATGGGGCTGGGGCGCTCAAGGTGAGGATTAAAAAGGAATTGCGTTTCCGGCAATCCTGACAACGGTATTCATATATGGGCATCGAGTCGTTTCTCCTGATCGCAATGTACTGGCTGTATATATCGCAAAACAGGCTTTTTGGGAAGAGTCGGATTTTGATTTCTACGAATGGAAAGATCTCATATGCTTTAATAGAGCGAATCCTTCTGGCTCATTCCGGGAAGCCTCACGATAAGAGGATGGTCAAAGGGGCGGTCGAGAAAGGCCAGGCAAAGTGAGAAGGAAGGGATATGCAGATTAATTTAGAGAAAACAGCTAGCAAAAGAATCTTGCAGGGAGCCTCTTCGCCTCAAGCAATGCAGGGATTGGCAATTAATTCCCTTACACCATTCTAGCGAGTGTCAGCCCATACACCGGGCCTGAGCCGGCACGCCGAAGCGTCTTCGCGCATTCATGCAAGGTTGTGCCAGTGGTAAAGACATCGTCCACCAATAAAATTCGTTTGCCTTGAATGTGGGTCGGCTTGGCGACGGAAAAGGCCCGACGCAGATTCGTGAGTCGCTCCTTCCTTGATAATGAGGTTTGGGGGACCGTGGGTCGAATTCTGAGCAGACATCCCAGTAACAGAGGAATCCCAGTGGAGTGACTGAGTCCGTCGGCTAGCAGCAGGGATTGATTGTACTCACGTTCCCGTAATCGTTGCGGATGAAGGGGGACGGAGATGATGGCATCTAAGGGTGGTAAAGCGGGCAACGCCTCAACCATGGCTTGGGCGAGTGGGTGAGTCAACGACAGTTTTCCACGGTATTTGAATAGGGTAATGGCTTCTTTCAGTGGGGGTTGGTAGGGAAAGAGACTCCAGACTTGCGTGAGGGCCAATGGTCGTGCGCGGCAGGCTCCGCACTGATGGGCCGGACTATGAAGTAAGGCAGTGGGGGAAGCAAAGGGGCGTCCACATCGCGGACAAACCGGGCCTGGAATAGGTTGAAGCCTTTCCCAACACCGGCGGCAAAAAAATGGAACGGGATCGTCCCACAAGGGATTCTGACAGCTAGCACAGGCGGTGGGAAAAATGACATGCAGGAGCGATCGAAGAAGGCGAGTCGCGGTAAGTGGTGGAGCCATGGAGGCGAACTTTCAGAGCTGAGGTCAACAGGGAAATAACCCTAATATTCGTGGGGCGCCTTGGTCCATTTACCTTCGGTATGATATAGGAGGGGTAGCAAATATACCATGATTCAAGTGCGTTCCTGACCGCAGCATTTCCGGATAGGTGTCCGTGATTCAGTTTCAACATGTCTATAAGGAATACCGGCGCGGATCCACTCCGGTCGTGGCGCTGCGGGATGTCTGTGTGGACATTCAGCAAGGAGAATTTTGTGCGCTCATGGGACCCAGCGGGAGTGGAAAAAGCACACTATTGCATTTGGTGGCGGGGCTGGACTGGGTGACCTCCGGCGACATCCTGCTTGATGGCCGATCCTGCCTGGCATTTGGTGATCAGGAATGGACCCGATGGCGTCGGGAACAGGTGGGGGTTGTGTTTCAGGCCTTTCATCTGATCCCGGGATTGACGATCGAAGAAAATGTGGCACTTCCCTTGCGCTTACGGGGTGAAGAATCCCGGACGGTGCGAACACAGACAGCCGACATGCTGGAGAGGGTGGGGATGAGTCATCGGCTGGGTCACCGATCGCATGAATTATCCGGAGGGGAGCAACAGCGGGTGGCGCTTGCCCGAGCCTTTGTGCATCGCCCTCGACTGATCGTGGCCGATGAACCCACCGGCAATTTAGATGGTGAAACCGGGGGGAGAATTGTGTCGTTGCTGCGTCAATGTTCGAAGGAATTTGGCCAGACGGTGCTCTTGGCAACCCATTCATTACGCGCCGCTCAGACGGCGGATCGGATCGTCGCGATTCGAGACGGACAATTGGAGTAATACGCAATGGATCTTTCAACGGAAATTGCCGGTGTGTCGTTTTCATGTGGAGTGATGAACGCGTCAGGAGCCTTGTGCGTGACGCCGAAAGAGCTGGAGGCCCTGGGCATGTCCCATGCCGGTGCGATTGTGACCAAATCCATGACGCCTCTTGCCCGTGAGGGCAATCCCCAACCAAGGTATGTGGCGTTTGACGGTGGCTCGATCAACTCGATGGGCCTTCCCAATTTAGGATTTCCCGCCTATGCGAAACTGATTCCAGAGTTGAAGCGATTCGGGAAGCCTGTCATCGCCAGTCTGGCCGGCCTGCATCCCAATGATTTTCTCGAAGGCGCCAAGGCCTTGGAGATCGCTCGACCGGATTTGATAGAAGTGAACTTGTCGTGCCCGAACATTCCTGGTAAGCCACAGATCGGGTATGACTTTGAGGAAACGGAACGGTTATTAACAGAGATCCGTGCGTTGCTGACCGTGCCGTTCGGAGTGAAACTCCCGCCCTACTTTGATCCCATTCATCATCAGAAAATTGCCGAGGTGCTTCAGCGAAGTGGCGTGGCCTTTGTTACGGTCATCAATTCAGTGGGGAATACCCTTGTCGTTGATCCGGAACGGGAAATGGTGGTGATTAAGCCCAAAGGGGGATTTGGCGGATTGGGAGGACGGATGATTAAGCCTGTGGCCCTGGCCAACGTTCGCGCGTTTTGGAAGATCTGGGGTGATCGGATTCCTATTATTGGTACCGGTGGGGTGGAAAAGGGAGTGGATGTGTTCGAGCATGTGTTGTGTGGCGCCTCAGCAGTTCAGATAGGCACTGTGCTGGTTGAGGAAGGCTGCGAGGTGTTTGCAAGGCTCCAAGGGGAAATTGCCGATTGCTTGCAACGGAAAGGCTATCCGTCGTTAATGGCATGTCGAGGGAAATTACGGGAGATGGATTGAAAAAGAGGGATATTGACCGGCAAGATAGGTAAAGTCAAAATGAGCTGTAGCTCTGCGTTCTTGACCTTTTTATGACAGGCTAGGTTGAAAGATACGTCATCTAGGCCGTTGTGGTCTGGGTCGGTGGGCCCTTGGGAATGATTCGAAGCGCAATGGCTTGCCGGAGTAACTGGGCCACGTTTCTGACCCGTAGACGCCGCATCAAATTGAAGCGATGGACTTCAACGGTTCGCACGCTAATGTTTAGCTGTTCACCAATTTCACGATTGGTAAAGCCTTGAGCCACCAGGCTCAAGATTTCCTTTTGCCGGGCGGTGAGAGATTGGCTCTCGGAATTGGGTTCCAAGAGTTCTTCTGTTGATTCCGATTCCGTCACTTTCCCTTTTGGCATGTTGAGACAAGACCCCACGCATAATTTTCTAGTTGTTTTAACATACGCCCCTTACTTCCGACAACCGCTCTAATATGATACGAATTCTTCTTCTCTTGGTCTTTGACCATGTTCGCCATCGTCCATTTCGAGTCTTTCTCACGGTGGTCGGGGTGGCAATTGGTGTCTCCGCCTGGTTGGCCATTCGCCTGGCCAATGGCCAAGTCTATCAATCCTTTGAACAGTCGGTGGAGTCCGTTGTGGGAAAGGCGTCTATTACCCTGTCCCGAGGGGCCGAAGGGATGGATGAAGCGATCATTGAGGAAATTCAACGTCATCCCGGGGTCCAATCGGCTCAGCCCGTTCTGAAAATTGAGTCCTTGATCCAGGAAGGCTCATCCACGGGTCACATGCTCGTGATTTGGGGAGTCGATCTTCTGAGCAATGAGGAGCTTAGGCCATCAGGGGATTCAACCAATGCGGTTTCGGACAATCAGTGGAAGCAGGTGTTTTCTCCCAGGACCGTCTTTTTAGGAAAAGAGTTTGCCAAAGAATTAGGGCTGAGAGAGGGGCAGACGTTGACCGTGACGGGTCATGGCATTTCTCATGATCTGATCGTGGGAGGTCTGTTGAGATCGTCGGATGCTCTTCTCCAAGGCACTGAGCGACAGGCGATCATGGATATTGCCGCAGCCCAATGGTCGTTTGGCTGGTTGGGACGTTTGCATTCCATTGCCGTGGTTCCTGAACCTGGTGTGGCGGGGGCTACACTTATCCAATCCTTGCAAACCGTGGTGCCTCTGGAAATTCGAATGAGCCAATCCTCGCGACGGACCGGGCAAGTGGAATCGATGTTGAAGGCCTTCCAGTTTAATCTCACCATGCTCAGCGGAATTGCGCTGCTTGTTGGGGTGTTTCTGGTCTATAACACGATGGCATTTTCGGTGGCACATCATCGTCGGGAGATTGGCATTCTGCGGGCACTCGGCATGGAACGGCGAGCCATCACGGGATTGTTTCTCTTGGAGGCGGGTCTGCTCGGCCTTGTTGGCGGAGTCATGGGCTGTTGGTTCGGGGTTTTTCTGGCTGGCGGGTTGACGACGCTCATCGGGCAGAGTGTCGGCGAATTATATGGGGTAACGTCTTTGGGCGTTTCGCAGATTCATCCCTGGCTATTAGCGGAGGCGATAGCGATTGGGTCTGGGGTTTCTCTCCTCGGAGCGCTCCGTCCTTCCTGGGATGCCAGCACGATAGCTCCGGTTCAAGCCTTATCGGTAGGCCAATCCGAAGATGAAGAAACTGGTTCGTACAGGAAGTCAGGGTGGATCGCGATGATCGCCTTTGCTGGAAGTGCGGCCTTGAGTACTATGGCCCCGGTTGATGGTATCCCGGTCGGAGGGTATGCTGCGGCATTTTGTCTTCTGGTGGGTGGAACCGCTCTGGGGCCCGTGCTGTGCGGGTTGATTCATGAGTGGAGGAGAACATGGCAAAGCGGGCGATGGGGCCTCTTGCCGTCCCTCGCGGCAGAACAAATGAGCCGCAATCCCGGTCGGACCAGTGTGACCATGGCGGCGATTGTGGTCGGGCTGGCCATTATGGTTGGGGTGGGCATCATGATTCAAAGTTTCCGGCATACGGTAAACATCTGGATTGAGCAAACGATGCTGGCGGATATTATTGTGGCTCCGGTGTCCTGGCTAGGGGACCAAGATGGCGAGAACGAAAAGCCTGGTCTGCCATTGGCTCTGGTCAAGATGGTGATGATGGTCCCAGGTGTCGAGGCGGTTGATCCATATCGAGAAACGGTGGGGGAGGTTTCAGGACAGACGGTGTCCCTTGTCGCACGCGACTTGCGCCTTCATGCTGGGCGCAGCCGATATCTATTTGTGAAAGGCGATTCCACTAGGATTTTACAAGAAACGATCGAAGGTGAAGGTGTGATTGTGTCTGAAGTGTTAGCCGGGCGGCTGGGGCTGGCGGTAGGAAGCCAAGTAGATTTAAAAACACCTTCAGGAATCCAGTCACTTCCCGTGAAGGGCATTTTTTATGATTATGCCACCGATGGGGGAAAAGTAGTCATGGACGACCAACTCTTTCGTCGGCATTGGGGAGAAACCGACGCGACCGTCTTTGCGGTGTATCTCAAGGCCGGTCAGGCGCTCCCGGTTGTGCGACGTGAGATTGAACAGGTGTTAAAAAATAACATCCCTATCGTCACGATCAGTAATGGAGAACTGAAGACCGAGATTCTTGAAATTTTTGACCGGACGTTTCGCGTCACCTATGTGTTGGAGTTGATTGCCCTGAGCGTGGCGGTGCTGGGGATTATCAATACGCTCATGACCGCCATTACGGAACGCCGGCGAGAGCTGGCCACGTTGCGGGCGTTAGGCGTGAGTCGCCCGCAAATTCAAAGGCTGATCTTCTGGGAATCCTGTTATGTGGCCGGATTGGGTGCCAGCCTAGGAATTCTTGTGGGATTGGCGCTGTCGGTATTGTTGATCAACGTGATCAACAAGCAATCATTTGGATGGACCATCCAGTTCACTCTACCATTGGAAACGTTGGGGATGGCTGTGCTTGTGGCTTTGTTGGCCGCGTTTCTAGGCGGGTGGGGGCCCGCCAGATGGGCCAGCCGGCAGTCGATCGCCGATGATTTGCGGTATGAATGAAATATGTGAAGAGAATGCTAAAAAAGTCTTAAGACAATGTGACAAGCAATTCAGCGTGAACAGGTTTCGGCCTTTGCCGTTTCGAATCCTTCGTATTTTACTTCCACCGTAAAGCCCAGGTCTTCGATCATATCCCAGACTTCTTGGTGTGCAAGGCCCGGTGTCGTTAAGTAGCCATCGACGAAGAGTGAATCCGCCACGTAGAGCGCTAAGGGTTGGAGGGAGCGGAGATTTTTTTCGCGTCCTCCTGCCGCCCGGATTTCCGTTTTGGGGTGGAAGAACCGGAAGAGACAAAGAATTTTTAAGCAGCGCGAAGGTGTGAGATTTTTCATTTCGTCAAAGGGTGTCCCTTCGACCGGGTACAACATATTTAAGGGGATAGAATCGGGTTGGACGTCCTGTAACGCCAGGGCCAGATCCACCAGATCTTCATTCCCTTCGCCCATTCCGACAATACCGCCGCTGCAGAGTTCCAATCCGGCTGCGCGGGCATGTTTCAGTGTGTCGATTCGATCTTGATAGGTGTGGGTGGTGCAAATAGAGGGGTGATAGGCTTCACTGGTGTTGAGATTATGGTTGATCCGATCAACCCCCGCCTCTTTTAGCTGGCTGGCTTGCTCGCTATTTAATAAGCCTAGTGAACAACATATTTGAATGGGCAGCTCTTCTTTGATCTGTTTGACGGCGCTGGTGATGTGTGTGAGTTCTGATTTTAACGGGGAGCGGCCGCTGATCACGATGCAATACCGCTGCGCTTTGGCTTGTGCGGCGCGTCTGGCACCTTCCAGCATTTTTTCCGGAGAAAGAAGGGAATACCGCTCGATGGGGGCGGTGGAAATGGTTGATTGGGAGCAATAGTGACAATCTTCCTGGCAGGCTCCGCTTTTGGCATTGAGCAACATTTGCAGGCGGACGGTTTTGCCAAAATATCGAGACCGAATCCTATAGGCCGCATTCACAAGATCAAGCAGCTCGTCCTGCGGGGTGTCCAGAATGGCCAAACCTTCCTGTCGACTTGGGATGGTTCCCTCCAGCACTCGGTCTGCCAAATTTTGGTATGAGCTCATGGGTTATTCTCCCTTACGTTTTCTTAATATTTTCGATGACTAACCTGCGGATCAAAAAGAAAATGTTCTATATAACTTAGGAAAGCCTGGCGACTCTGGCTGGTGCTTTTGGCGCTCGTGCCACCTGCGGAAAGGGTGTGCGGCTTTCAGGAATAGAAATCTGTGGAGCGTCTGCCCACATACTTTCTAGCGCATAATATTTCCGGATGTCTGATTTGAATATATGGACGATGATGTCTCCATAGTCGAGTAATATCCAATTGGCCGTTTCTTTTCCCTCGATCTCTGGGCTTATTTCATAGCGTGTGGACATGACTTTTTCAATGAACGAGGTAATCCCTCGTACTTGAGGTACTGAATCGCCAGATGCAAAGACGAAATAGTCTGCTATTGACGTCATTGCTCCCACATCAAGCACCAACACCTCTCCGGCTTGCTTTTCTTGAGCCGCCTGAGCGATGAAGACCGCTTGTTCGAGGGTAGGAGATGGTTTCGGGTGGGTTAGTCGGGCCATTGGTACAATCGTTGGTGAATTATATAGGACTCCACGGTGGGCGGCAACCAATGGCTTACGGAAGAACCAAGGGCCAGGTGCTCTCGAATCGTCGAGGCTGATATCTCGCACGGCGGTATGGATAGGAGATAAATGGTCTTACCGGAAGGAAGAAGGATGTCCAGACGCGTCGTGTCCTGTTGGTCAAGGCTTTGAAATGCTTGAGGCTTTGTCGCAGGAAGGAACGGCAGGGCTTGAAGTTGTGTGAAGGCAACCCCTGGTCTTGAGCAGACAATAAAATGACAGAGGGTGAGCAAATGGTCCACGTTCCTCCAACTACAAAAATCGAGAAAAGCATCCAGCCCCACAATAAACCCCAATTCCGTTCCTTCGGGGCATTCATTTTTGAAATGTGTGACCGTGTCGACACTGTAGGACACCGCCGATGATTGGATTTCGTGATCGGATACCGTGCAGTAGGGAAACGGGGCAATCGCCTGCTTCACCATTTCTAACCGATTGTGGGCTGGAGCAAGTGAGGCTGATGGTTTGTGTGGAGGATCTCCTGTCGGGACGAAAATAATCCGATCAAGGTGGATCCTGTTGTAGACATACTGGGCAATATGCAAATGCCCATTATGAATGGGATTGAATGAGCCGCCTAAGAGGCCGATAAACATCAGTCTAGAATTTTCTCATGTGGAGAGTGTTGAAAAAGGCCATCTATATCTATTATGCCAAGGGAGGATTGTGCGATAGCCGAGAGTCATGTCGCTTATGAAGCCTGCGGCTCAGTCAGGACCAGATTGTCCCGGTGAATGACTTCCTCATACTCCAATGTGCCCAGGAGTTGCCTGATGTCTGACGTTTTTCTTCCCTTGATGCGGTGGAGGGTTTCAGCAGAATAATTTGTGAGTCCCTGCGCGAAGGCCATTCCCTCCCTGGTAGCGCATGTAATGGGGTCTCCTGTCAGAAAGATGCCTGTGATGTCCAGAATACCTGATGGCAATAAACTTTTTCCTCGAAGGGTGAGTGCGGCCACGGCGCCTTCGTCCAAGCGGAGCTCACCTTTTGGTCGAAGTGTATAGGCAATCCACTGCTTTCGACTGGTCAGGGGTGATTGGTCTGACGCAAAAAATGTTCCTCCGGGCTTTCCGTTCAGGACCTCTCCTAAGGCATTGGGAGTTTCTCCATTTAATAAGAGGGTAGGGACCCCAAACCGTCCTGCCTGCTTGGCGGCTCTGATCTTGGTGACCATGCCTCCACGGCTGGCTTGTGTTCGAGAAGATCCCGCAAGGTCTTCAATGTCTTTGGTGACATTGGCAACCAGAGGGATTAATTCAGCGGAAGGATTGAGGTGAGGATCCTGGCTATAGAGTCCATCGACATCTGATAAAATCACCAGCAGATCTGCGTCAACTAAATGGGCCACTTCTCCAGCGAGGGTATCGTTGTCACCAAATCTGATTTCATCGATCGCCACGGTGTCATTTTCATTGATAATCGGAATGACCCCTAGCTGAATAAGGGTATTTAAGGTATGGCGCGCATTCAAAAATCGTCGACGGTCGGATAAATCCTGGTGAGTTAAGAGGATCTGGGCAATCTTGTTTTTCGTGTCCTCAAACGCCATCTCGTAGGCTCGCATGAGGCGGCTTTGTCCGACTGCAGCAGCGGCTTGCTGAAGGGGTAATTCAGTGGGATAAGAAGAAATGGCGAGGTGTGCGATGCCGGCAACGATGGCCCCGGAGGAAACCACGACAATTTGTCGATTCTGAGCCTGCAGTGTGCCCAATTCCTGGGCTAAACGGTTAATACGGTCGAGACGTAAACCGCCCTGCGAAGAAGCCACCAGGCTGCTTCCCACTTTGACGACGATCCTCTTGCACGCCGCTAGCACTTGCTCGCGCATGAAGTCTTTGCTTCCAGAACGGCTTTCCCTAAATAGGTCACGAGTGATGGGAGGCCTTCCCTGGTCACGGCCGAAATGGGAAAGAATGGATAGTGGTGTGTAGCGCAATACTCCCGAAGGGCTTCCAAGTGCTGGCCGTTTCCCTGTGAATCCAATTTTGTGGCCACGATGGCAAACGGCCGTTCAAGGAGTTCGGGATCAAAGGCCTGGAGTTCTCGTTGTAACGTTTCAACGATCACAATGGGATCCTCTGAAATCCATTCGGTGATATCGACCAGATATAACAAAAAAGCGGTTCGCTGGATATGTCGCAGGAATTTAACTCCTAACCCTTTCCCTTCATGAGCGCCTTCGATCAATCCTGGAATATCGGCTACGACAAATGACGAATGTTCCATCCATTCCACCACTCCCAAATGAGGGCGAAGAGTCGTGAATGGATAACTGGCAATTTCTGGATGGGCAGAAGAAATCGCTGAAATTAAAGTGGATTTGCCAGCGTTAGGAAAGCCTACCAGGCCGACATCGGCTAACAGTTTTAATTCCAGATTCACCCATCGCTCTTCGCCGGGGGTCCCTGGTTCAAATTGACGGGGCGCTCGATTTGTTGACGTGGCAAAACGCGCATTGCCCTTTCCGCCTTTGCCTCCTTTGGCCACAATGGCGGTTTGTCCTTCCGCAATAAGGTCGGCGATGATGTCGCCGTCCTCGGTTTTCACGAGAGTCCCGACAGGAAGGGCAATTACGATATCGGAGCCATTGGCTCCGTGGCAGTTAGTCTTGAGACCTCTGACGCCGGACGTGGCCTCGTAGTGTTTTTGATATCGCAGGTCGAGCAGGGTTGAGACTCTATTGGAGGCCACAAACACCACGTCTCCTCCATCACCACCGTCGCCACCATTGGGACCACCAAATTCAGCAAATTTTTCTCGTCGAAAGCTACAGTGTCCGGTGCCACCGTCACCAGCTTTGATGAATATCCGTGCTTGATCAATAAACATACTGATCCTTAAATCCTAGCGGACTTACAAGGGACAAATGAAGGAGATGAATTGAAAAAAGCAGGAAATGGGAAGGGAAGCTAGACGGGAGGATAGACGCTCACCTTGCGGCGGGCGATTCCTCCTTCAAACTTAACGATCCCGTCTACTTTGGCAAAGAGTGTGTAGTCGCTTCCAAGTCCGACATTTGTCCCAGGAAAGAATTTCGTTCCGCGTTGACGAACGATGATACTTCCGCCGCTCACCTTTTCGCCGGCATAGGCTTTGACGCCTAAATATTGTGGGTTGCTATCGCGACCGTTGCGGGATGATCCGCCGCCTTTTTTATGTGCCATGAGTCAAACCTCCAAATAATTTCAAAGACCAATGTTAAGCAGATGCCACAATTTCAGTGATTCGAACCTGCGTGAACCCCTGACGATGGCCCTTGGTCCGTCGATAGTTTTTACGTCGTTTCTTTTTGAAAATGGTAATGGACCGGGTTCGCGCATGTCGGATAATCTCCCCTTTGACCACGGCATCTGTAATCATGGGAGAGCCGACAATAGGCGCCTGGTCCGTTTGGACAAATCGTACTGAGTCAAATTGAATGATAGACCCGACATCGCCTTCAAGGGACTCGACTTGTAGGATACCGTTCGGTTCCGCCCGGTATTGTTTTCCACCTGTTTCGATAATTGCATACATAGTGTTTAGCTCCTTAACAAACACGCATTTTGCCAGTATGTTTACATTTATGTCAAGATTTTAGTATATCATCACGCGTTCTTGGTGTCTGACAAAAATAAATCCGTGATGCCCTTGGTTACCACGCCTTGTTTTTTTCAGCCTTATGTCAATCGGAGAAGTATTTCTATGGTGACTGTGTCAAAAAAAATCTGGATGGATGGAGCTCTTGTCGACTGGGATGAGGCCTCGGTTCATGTTCTGACTCATTCTCTCCATTATGGTCTCGCGGCATTTGAGGGGATCCGTTGTTATGAGGGCGAGGCCGGATCAAACATCTTTCGGTTAGAGGAGCATGTCGACCGGCTGTTTGAATCTGCCCATATCACCATGATGCCCATGCCTTTTACCAAAAAAGAAGTGTCGGACGCTATTGTTGAGACGGTTCGAGTCAATCAATTAGCCTCGTGTTACATCCGTCCCATCGCGTATGTGGGGTATGGCGCGATGGGAGTGTACCCTGGTGACAACCCGATTCGTTTGGCTATTGCGGCTTGGCCATGGGGTTCGTATTTAGGGGAGGATGCTCTGGCGGAAGGAATCAGGGCAAAAATCTCATCCTTCACCCGGCACCATGTGAATGTATCCATGACTCGGGCAAAAATATCCGGATATTACGTCAATTCGATCTTAGCCAAATGGGAGGCAAAGAAGTCTGGATATGCCGAATGTATCCTCCTTGATCCTGATGGTTATGTTGCTGAGGGGACAGGAGAAAACGTGTTTATTGTGAAAAAGGGGGTCTTAAAAACGACTCCCTTGACCTCTATTCTTGACGGGATTACCAGGAATTCGATTCTTGAATTGGCGAGAGCAAAAAAAATCCCGGTGATTGAGGAACGCTTTACTCGTGATGCGATGTACGTGGCAGACGAAATATTTCTTACCGGAACAGCTGCCGAAGTGACACCGGTTCGCGAATTGGATGATCGAAAAATCGGCGAAGGTAAGCCAGGACCTCTCACAAAATCCCTGCAAGATGATTTCTTTAGGATTGTGCGTGGCGAAGATGCGGCTTATGCCAATTGGCTGACTCCTATTTAGGAGCTGAAATTCTGACAGGTGGCCCCATGATTCTGGGCCATTCCACCAGTTGTCCTGCGGTCAAACTAGTTGCCGACTCAGCAATTGAAATAGTTTATGGAGTAGTCGGGTCGGCAGTCGTCTCTGGCGCTGGTTCAGTTGCGTTGGTTTCCGTTGAAGGAGTTGCCGCGGGTGTCGATGGAGAAGGCGATTCATGATGGGAGGTTGGGTGAAGATCGATCACCGTGGACGAAGTATTGGCCTGTTTAGAAAGTAGAGCCAGGCTGAGGGATGTCAGCATAAATACAATAGCGGCTCCCACGGTGATTTTACTCAGAAACGTACCGGGGCCGCGGCTTCCAAACACCGTTTGAGAAGACCCTCCAAACGATGCACCGATCTCAGCGCCTTTTCCTGCTTGGAGCAAGATGGCGGCAATCATGAGAAAACAGACTATGATATGAAGAATGACAGTCAGAGTATACATAATGTGTGCGTGTTTATTGCCGTGTTTATGGTTAATTGTAAGCAGCTAATTCGGCTATCTTAACAAAGGATTCGGAATTCAAACAAGCTTTTCCCACGAGAGCCCCATTTATTTGTGGAGATTGAAAGAGACTTTTGGCATTGTCTTTGGTCACGCTCCCCCCGTAAATGATTCTGGTTTGATCAGGTTTGATGTCCCATTGCGTGGCGAGAAAGGATCGGATGTGGCTATGAACCTCGGCCGCCTGGTCGACGGTAGCCGCCTGGCCGGTTCCAATCGCCCAGACAGGTTCATAGGCGATGGTGATCTCTGTAAAATTTTTCGATTCGAGACCTTCAAGTCCTGTTTGTAGTTGATGCTGAATGACTGCCTGCGTTTTATTTGATTGGCGCTCATCCAGACGTTCCCCGACACACAAAATTGGTAACACGGCATGGTGGAGGGCGGCGTGGACTTTTTTATTAATATCCTGGTCGGTTTCTCCGAAAATATGCCGTCGTTCGGAATGTCCAATAATGACATAGTGACAGCCGACGTCCCGTAACATGGGTGGCGAAATTTCTCCGGTAAAGGCACCTTCGTCACTGGCACAGGTATTTTGAGCGGCCAATTTGATGGGTGTGGAGGCCAGCAGGCGTGAGACCGCTGGTAAGGACACGAATGATGGGGCGATGGCCAACTCTACTGAGACCTGTGGTTGATAAATCTTCAGTATATCCTTCACCAGGGACTCGGCCTGGGAAATGGTCTTGTGCATTTTCCAATTGCCGACAATAAGGCGATGCAACATGAGAACCTCTTAACTTTTGGAAGTAAAAAAAGCGGGGTCGTTGGGATCAAAGACGATCGGGTAAGGCTGCAAGCCCTGGCATATGTTTGCCTTCCAGGAGTTGGAGGGCCGCACCACCACCGGTTGAAATGAAGGACATACTTTCGGATTCTCCTGCGCGATATACGGCGAGAGCCGTATCTCCTCCTCCCACAATCGTTTTGGCATAGGCATTGGCTACAGCATGGGCCATGGCAAAGGTCCCGCGTGAAAATGCATCACGCTCAAAGACTCCCATGGGTCCATTCCACAAAATCGTTTTGGCGTTTTGGACGGCTTCACTGAACAGACGGACCGACGCGGGCCCGATGTCCATGCCATACCAGCCCGCAGGGATTTCCTGCACCGGGACAATTTTTGTTTCCGCTTCAGGGTCGAGACTGGCGGCGACGACGCAATCCACGGGAAGATAAAATTTGATTTTTTGAGCCATCGCCTGTTCGTGAATGCGTTTGGCAAAGTCCAGCATGTCTTTTTCGACGAGAGATTGGCCGATCTCCAATCCCATGGCCTTGATAAAGGTAAAGGCCATGCCGCCACCGATGATGACTTTATCAACCACCTTGCCGAGATTTTCAATGACCCCGATTTTCCCCGAAACTTTTGCCCCTCCCAAAATGGCCACAAACGGACGAACGGGGTTCTCCACCGTGCCTTCCAAGGCTTCGACTTCCCGTTTCATCAAAAATCCTGCTGCGGATACTTTGACATATTTGGTGATGCCAACGGTGGAGGCATGAGACCGGTGGGCGGTTCCAAATGCGTCATTGATGTACACATCTGCCAATGAGGCCAATTGTGCCGAGAACTGGTCGTCGTTTTTTTCTTCTTCCGGATGAAATCGCAGGTTTTCTAATACGACCACATCGCCGGGTTTGGCTTTATTGACGACAACTTCCACTGCCGGCCCGATGCAATCGCCAACAAATTCAACCGGTTTATTCAACAGTCGCTGGAGTCGTTTGGCAACGGGAGCCAGGCTGAGTGCCTGGTTGATGGTTCCATCTGGCCGTCCCAAGTGAGAACAGAGAATGACGATAGCGTCTTCATCCACGGCACGATTAATGGTCGGAAGGGCCGCCCGGATCCTGGAATCGTCAGTGATTTGGCAGGAATCATCAAGGGGAACGTTGAAGTCCACTCGGATGAGTACGCGTTTGTTGCGGAGGTCAACCTGATCAATGGTTTGTTTTTTTAAATGCTTCATGCCTTCCTTTCCCTTCCGAGGTCGACGGCTGTATTGCTACACGGGGGAAAGCCCTATATTTCTGCGGTGATGCGATTCTCTAACGGTGTTGAGCGAGAACATTGATCAGGTCGTGTAAGCGGCATGAATACCCCCATTCATTGTCATACCAGGCAAACACTTTGACGAGCCGTTTATTGATGACGGAAGTGAGAGGTGCGTCCACGGTGGCTGAGTATGAACAGCCATTGAGATCACTTGAAACAATTGGGGCTTCAGAGACCTGCAAATAGCCTTTTAGCGAACTCTGAGCAGCTTGTTGAAAAGCCGCGTTCACCGTTGCCGCATCACAATCGCGTTCGACTTCAACTGAAAGGTCAATGAGCGATACATTGGGGGTCGGCACTCGAATGGCCATGCCATCGATTTTCCCTTTTAGTTCCGGGATGACCAGGTACAACGCTTTGGCCGCCCCTGTTGACGTGGGAATCATGGATAAGGTGGCCGCTCGTGCCCGTCGTAAATCCTTATGAGGCAAATCAAGCAGTTGTTGATCGTTGGTGTAAGAATGGATGGTGGTCATAAACCCATGCTTGATACCGAATTCCTGTAAAAGGACCTTCGAAACCGGAGCAAGACAATTCGTCGTACAAGAGGCGTTGGATATGATGGTGTGTTGTTGAGGATTGTAGTCGGAGTCATTCACTCCTAACACGATCGTGATATCCGGGTCTTTGGCGGGTGCTGAAATGATGACCCGCTTGGCTCCGGCAGAAATGTGTTGTCCCGCGCCTTGCCGGTCTGTAAATCGACCAGTGGATTCAATGACGAAATCGACCTGGTGTTCTTTCCAAGGCAGAGATTGAGGGTCTTTGATGGCCAGGATCTGAATCTTCTTCCCATTCACGGTCAAAAAGCCGGGCCCGTCTTGAATATCGGCTTGAAATTTTCCATGAATCGAGTCATAGGTCAAAAGATGAGCCAGGGTTTTTGAGTCAGTCAGGTCATTGATGGCCACAATCTCGATGGAAGGATCATTGAAACAGGTCCGGAAAAAATTTCTTCCGATGCGACCAAACCCATTAATGGCAACGCGGATACTCATAGTTTGATATACCTAACTAAATGAAAATAAGGAAATCTTTCATAGGTATATGATCGTAATTTCACAATAGCATGAAGTCAAGAAAATATCGCAAGTCCGGCTCAAGAAAATTCCTCGTTTGCCGGGTTGTGAGAGCCATTAGCCTTTGTAAGGTCAGGCTATTTCCGTGAACTATGGTTTCTCTGTGAGCACTTTGGAGTGAGGAATATGAAATTGTGGTCCTTGTTGGTCTCTCTGTAGAAGAGTTCTTCTACAGAAGGTGCTCGGGGATTAGGTGATTCGAGGTTGCTAGAGAATTTTCATCGCGGTTTTCACTTCCTGCATCGTCTCGTGCGCCTGCTGAGAGGCGCGTTTCCGTCCTTCTTCTACCATTTCCTGCATGTGTTCAGGATGTTGAAGAATTGTCGCCCGTTTATCCCACATAGGGCTGTAGCGTTCGACCATGGCATCGGCAACTTGTCGCTTGCAATCGATGCATCCTATGGCCGCGGTGCGACAATCCTGGTTGACCTGTTTGACGACGTCGGCCGAGGAATAAATTTTGTGGAAGTCGAATACCGGGCAGACATCAGGATCGCCCTTGTCGGTCCGGCGAACCCTTGCCGGATCCGTCACCATGGTTTTGAGCTTTTGTCGAACGACCGGCTCGGTATCGGACAGATTGATCGTATTGCCGTAACTTTTACTCATTTTTCGTCCGTCGGTCCCCAAGACTTTGGGAAACTGAGTGAGATATTCCTTGGGTTCAGGAAACACGGGTGAATAGAGATTATTGAATCGGCGCCCAATCTCACGCGTGAGTTCCAAATGGGGAAGCTGGTCTTTGCCAACCGGAACGATATCGGGTTTGTATAACAAAATGTCTGCCGCCTGGAGCACCGGATAGCCTAAAAAACCATAGGTGGAGAGATCTTTTTCTTTAATTTCGTCCTGTTTTTCCTTATACGTAGGATTTCGCTCCAGCCAGGGAATCGGCACAATCATAGAGAGAAGCAGATGAAGAATGGCGTGTTCGGGAATGCTGGATTGGACAAACACGGTAGCCCGGTTCGGATCAATGCCGGCTGCCAGCCAATCAATCAGCAATTCCTGTGTGAATTCTTTAATCCGGCTGGTGTCGGCATAATTCGTCGACAATGCATGCCAGTCGGCCACAAAAAAATAGCAGTCGTATTGGGTTTGTAACGTTTTCCAATTTTCCAGCGCACCAAGAAGATTGCCTAAATGCATGAACCCGCTCGGTTGCATACCGCTGAGTACACGTGTGGTCATAGATTAGTATTCCGGTTTTAGTTAAGTGATAAAAGCAGGTAGAAAGAGATATTGAAATATCTGAAACACCATTCCGATAAAACTGCTGATTATGGGGATAGACGAATTCAGCATCAGAAGTCCCAAAATAAGAAACATCCCATAGGGTTCCAACCGGTTTAAGACTTCCGCGGACCTGACCGGGAGAAGGCTTCGGAGGACCCGGCTCCCATCCAACGGAGGAACCGGCAAAAGGTTGAAGGAAAATAACACGATATTAATGATCATGGAAGATAAGGCCATGGCCGTGAGGGGAACCAAGATCATTCCGAGAAGGTCCCGTCGTGGTTCAACTCCTGGCTGGGGAGGCCAATTGGCCTGGAGCGTAGGGTCGAGATAGAGGAACAGGGTTAGCATGAGGCTACTGACAATGGCCAAGAATAAATTCATGAGTGGTCCGGCCGCAGCAACAAATGCCATGTCCCGTCTGGGATTATGGAGTTGTGCGGGATTGACCGGAACGGGTTTGGCCCAACCAAAGACAAACCCTCCAGGAATCAGGGATAACATCAGTGGCACAATAATGCTTCCATAGAGGTCGATGTGCGGTAGGGGGTTGACGGTGAGTCGTCCCAGGTTTTTGGCGGTCTGGTCTCCAAAGAAATTCGCGACCCATCCATGGGCGCATTCGTGTAATACCACTGCGGCCATGAGTGGAACCAGCATGAAAGAGAGGTTATAGAGAAAAGAGGAAAGGGAATCCATGTCGCTTAGTTGAGTTGGGTAAACGCCTTATTTTTAACCTGGAGTAGGTAGAGCCTCCGGTTCAGAATGCCAGCCGAACTAAAAGAGGCAAATCCGCTCAACGCCGGCAAGTCAGAGCGTCGCACAAGTTGGTCCCAGATCCCCTGTCCGGATTGAGCGCCATGGCGGATCGTTTCCATGACCATGGTTGCGGCATCATAGGCTTGAAAGGCAAAGAGGGAGGGTTCTTTTTGAAACTGGCTGCGATACCGATGAACAAACATCTGAATGTTGGGGTCAGGGCTGTTGGGGAAAAACCCATCGACAAAAATATGGCCGTCCAGATCGTGTTTGGCCCACCGAAACAACTCAGGATTATGCCAGCTATTACCGCCTAAAATCGGCACATTCATGTCATAAAATGCCAGTTGGGCGGCAATGAGGGCTAAGTGTACCGGCTGTCCTGGGACAAACACGGCGTCAAACCCTGGTGTGTAGACCGTCCGATCTTCCCCGGTTCGGGTCTTTTCATTTTCGGTTGTGCCGTATGTGGCCAGATCTTTTTCCTTTAAGTGGCGTAATTGTTCACCAATATCGGTCTGGTCGTCAGCATAGCCTTCAGAAGCGATAATTTCCCCGCCGGAGTGCAACACTTCCTTAGCGAACATAGCAGCCATTTCACGTCCATACGCTGTTTGGGGATAAATAATGCCAAAGCGATGATATCCCAGCTTTAGAATAGCGTATTCTACCAGGCGTTTGGCTTGGACGGATGAGGTCATGGCGGTACTAAACCAAAATGATCCAAATTGCCGCACGTTCAAGAGTGTGGATGAAGGGGTAACGAATGGTATGGCATTTTCATCAGGGAGTCGGGCGAGTTCCTGTATCTCACGGGATAACAAGGGCCCCACGACCGCAATGGGCCGAAATTCATCAAGCATTTGTTGGATCTCGACGCGTAACGGGGCGGTGAGGGTTGTGGTGTCTTTTACGACCAGCCCAACCGAGGTCAGTCCCCATTGTTCCTTGGCGATTTCGAGGGCGAGACGAATGCCGTTTAACGAATCTGTGCCATAGTTTTTCATTGGACCGGAAAAAGGCAAGGCGGCTGCCACAATATGAGAATGGAATTTGATCTTGCTGATAAATGATTGCAGGAGGGCCATCGCAGTTTGAGCATAAGGATGGGTGGGATAGCGTTTGAGAAATCCCCGGATATCCCGTTCGGCCAGGACCTCATCTCCGTGGGCGGTATGCAGTTCAATCAGCCGGATGGTCGCGATGTCACCTGGATAGCGGGAGGCATACCCTTCCACAAGTTCCTGGAGGGCAGGTTCGTCTAACTGTTGCAAAATCAGAGATTGAGTGAGGCCTTCTAATTCGAGCCGTTCTGTTTGATCGGCCAGACCCATTTCATTTAATGCAGCTTTTACGGCACCCAGCGGGTTGTGATTGGCTAACTCGGTTTGACGGATCAATTGGAATATTGACCGGCGTAGGTCCAGGTCAGTGGCATAGTCCAGTGCCTGATACAATTGATCCAGGGCAGGCTGATAGTCCTGTAATTCGATATAGAGTTCGGCCATCAAAACACGAGCAGGGTTCGTGGAACGTGAAAAGGGAAATTCTTCCAGGAGTTGCTTTAAAACCGTAAGGGCATCCGTCGGCTGGTGATCATGTTTCAGTGCGGTCGCTTGCAAGAGATAGGCTTCTTCCAGGATATCCGGAGGAGGGAATGAATCAATCAATTTCTCGAGAGTGAGGATGGCGGCTGCAGGGTTACCTGCTTCCAGCTCCGATCTTGCCCTGTCCAGAAGAGGGGGAGTCGAAGCTTGTTGGGCGAATACGAGGTCGGTCGCCACGCCAATGTGGAGTACCCCTCCCTGGTTCAACAGCGATCCCAAGCCCCCAAGGATGAGAATCAATAGGGTTCGCAGCAACAGATATTTGAGTAAGACAATCGTCAAAGGGAATTTACCTACACGCCTTGGAAATGGAAGGGTATGTCCGTATGGATACAGTCCTACACCCGAATGAATGTGTGGGTGGATAATTCAAGAGCAGGATACGGTGACGACAACACTTTTCTTGTTTAGTATATCAGGAAGTTCTCTTACCAAAATAGAAGAACGCAAGAAAAACTCTTGATCGGATTACGGCCGGTGGGGTCATGAAAACGTTTGGGGTTCTTTCATCATGAAGATGAGGGTGGGGCAAAGAGCTAATGCAGGAATTCGTTGATCGCTATCTCACCATGTTGCAAGTGGAGCAGGGCTATGCCGCGAATACGATTGAGAGCTATCGCCGGGATCTCAGAAAGCTCGAGACCTTTTTTCGAGCCCACGACATTGCTGATCCTACGCACCTTTCCAAGCCGGTGTGGTTTCAATTCTTAAGCAGTTTGAAAGCCGAAGGCCTGGCCTCCTCCTCAATTGCCAGGTGCCTGGCTTCTGTCCGGGGTTTCTATAAATCCTTTGAGCGGGGAAAGGATGATCCGACCTTTGACGGCATGTTGAAGGGGACGCCAAAGCAATGGAGTCAATTGCCAAAGCTATTGTCCGAAGCCGAAGTGACCAGATTGCTCACCCTGCCTATCATGGACACCAGGGAGGATTCTCGTGATGCCGCCATGGTGGAATTGTTATATGCGACTGGTCTTCGGGTGTCTGAACTCATCAATTTGGAAGTGGCGCATCTCAATTTGGATGTGGGATTTTTGCAAGCGACGGGAAAACGGGACAAACAACGAATCGTTCCCATCGGAGATAAGGCACGCCAATTGGTCTCGGCCTATTTGCAGTCTTCTCGCCCGGCCTTTGTCAAAAAGCGAACGTCTTCGGCACTATTTCTCACCAGGCTGGGTCGGGCCATGAGCCGGCAATGTTTTTGGAAAATACTCAAAGATCGCACGGTTCGCGCAGGCATCACCAAGCCCATCTCCCCTCACATGCTTCGCCACTCGTTTGCCACGCATTTATTGGATCATGGTGCCGATCTTCGTTCGGTCCAAATGATGCTCGGCCATGCCAGCATTGCCACGACACAAATCTATACCCATGTTGAGCAAGCCCGCCTCAAAAAGGTGCATGACCAGTACTTTCCCCGAAAACAACGTGCCAGGGTCATTGGAGCTTCCAACGGCTCTGAGTCGTGAGCAGGGTTATCCCCCATGTGGCTTTTTCGTTATTATGCCAGGACACTTTAGCTCCCCTCTATCCAAAGGAATTGAGGGAGCCTTTGAGTATGTATCCCATAGGCTGCTATGTCGAGGGATCGTAAGCATCAAAATTTGCAATTGGAAAAAGGCCTATGGCAGGCTAGCACCGGTCGTTTATTTCATATTTGGAGGGTTTGGTTATGAAGTATCGGAAGCAGGTACATTATGTTAAAGGGGTATTTGCCTGCCCCAAATGTCATCAACATTTTGTGCAAGAGAAGTGGTTGGAGGAATTTCGAGTGCGGTGTCATAAGTGTGATTATCGAGGGGCCTTGACGCATGTATCGGTGGAAGAGCAAATGGACGAAGAAATTGAACGGCGATAGCGAAGGGTGATTTCCGCCTGGATTGGTTCTTAAGGTAAAAATAGTTTGTGCCTTTATTCCAATTCAATTCTCCTATGAAGATTTTTCGGGGAAATATCTTATGGATTGCTTTGGCTGTCCTTGTTTGGTTCTGTGGGTGTGTGCAAGTTTCTGCTCAAGTGCAGCCTTCTCAGGTTAGCCATTCCCTGCGGGTCTTAGTCGCCTATCATTCCCTTTCCGGTCATACGGCAGATATGGCCAATGCTGTGCAAAAAGGTGCTGAATCGGTTAAAGGGACTACCGTACTCCTGAAAACGGTAGGGCAGGTGACAGCCGATGAGTTGTTTGGCAGCGATGCCGTCATAGTGGGTTCGCCGGTGTATTGGTCGAATATGTCAGGTGAAGTCAAAACTTTTTTTGACCGGTGGCAGTTTGAATTTGGCGTGTTTCCTGAATGGAAAATGCGCAATAAAGTGGGAGCGGCGTTTGCCACGGGTGGACAAGTATCCAGCGGGAAAGAGGTGACGATGTTGACCATCCTTGCAGCCATGCTCGGGAACAAGATGATTGTGGTGAGTGACGGAGGAGCGTTTGGCGCCTCAGCGACGACGGAGGGTGACAGCCCTGGCATTGATGATGGGGAGCGGGCCGATGCATGGGCGTTGGGGAAGCGGGTGGCGGAAGTGGCATGGATGATCAAGCGAGGACAGGCGCTTGCAGGTCAACCATGAATGACGTTCAATGAGTGCGTTGCCGGGAAGCACAGACGAAAAATGGGTCATTTATTGGGAGCGGGAGTATTCCACCGCCTTTGCTCCGGAACGACTTACGCTTGATTTTCATCCCCATCGTCCCCTGATGACCAACATGCCCTTGTCCGAGCAGCGGGAGGTTGCGGCCAGCGGATATAAGGTCATTCCGGATGATTGCGGGCCGGTTCGCTTCGTCGGGCAATATGGGTGGTTGATCCGTTCGCCGGCGGATTGTCGTATTCGAAAAAAAGGGAGTGGGTTTGAATGGCAGTCTCCGCCTATTCGACCTGAAGAGCAGCTTTTGGGCTACAAATCGTTTTCAGGAATGTATGTTGATACGATTCTTAATAGTGGATTTCCTAAGCTCTATTGTGGAATTCGTTTTTATTACCCCATGCAACTTGGCATGATGATGAAGGATCTTCCCAATCATTTTTATTATTTCCCAAAGCGAACCTTCTCCATCTGGGAAGGGATTGCGACGCAGGAATACAAGGTGACACCGAATGATTTTCTTCCTGGCTACGCAGCCTTTGTCACGAATTTTCTGCTCCAATTGGACGCATCCACCGAGGAGCCTACCACTATATTGCGCGGGGATCCCATTGGCCTTGTCATACCGGTCCTACTCCCCAAGCATTTTACCTTACAAGAGTTGAAGCGCACCCCTGAAGAAGCCTCCAACCCGTAATGTAATGCACGCCCAATCTCCGGTCTGAGAACCCCACTTTTCAAGGTCCTCTTTACAAGGGGAAAACATGATCCATGCCAAGCAGGTAGCCTGAATACGAATGAAGATGTGGTGTGAATCATCTTGTGCTCCGGTTTCAATTCTGTGCCTGGAATCTGCTTTGAGTGGAAGGCCTGCGGGAGTCCGTAAGGTGAGTGATTACCGAAGCCTGTCCGCCGTTTATAAAATAATGGGATGGATGTGAACCTTCGTCCACCTAAGGGGGATTCGATTCTTCGCCAATGGCAGGAACTTGCCCGAGCCTGTCTAGATGGAGAAAGTCAGACTCGCCTGGCGATGCTGTGGGACCACATCAATCGATTCCCGGTCAGGCAGGCGGCATCCGCGCATGCCGAGATCGAGACCGCGTATTTTTTCGCACAAGCGGGATTTTCCGTGGCATTTTTAGAGGCCTCTGGTGGGCGAACGGCGGACTTGGAATGTTATGAGGGCACGCATCGATTTTTTGTGGAAGTGACGGTCATTCAATCGACCCAGGGGGCTACCCGGAAATCACCTGCGGTGCGGCTGCAGCCTCACCAAATTTTAGAATCTTCGGATGAATTTTTTGAACAGGCCTTAGTCAAACGGTTGTTGTCACGTATGGCCGAAAAAGCTAGACAATTAGAACGGTATTGCGCACCCGTGTTGCTGGCAGTCAGTGTTCCTGATTTACCATGGGGGAAAGGGCGTCCTCAGGACATTCCTCCTTTGGATCTTCAGCGATTAGCCGCGATGTTAGTCGGAGTGGTTGTCGACGTTCCTCAGTTCAGTGCCATCCTGCTGACATTGTGGAAGGCCCCGGCTCAGGAATTGCGCAATCCCATTCGTATTCGCCAGGTCACTTGGGTTACTCGACCACCAGGGAATCCGCGCGATCCTCGAATTCGAATGTTGGCAGTGAACCCGGTTGCTCGATATCGTCTCAGCTCCCAAGAACTCAAGAGGATCAAGGAAGAGATGTGAAGACGATGCGGCGGGGGAAAGATTGGAACACGTGAGGGCGGTTAGGATGAAGGCAGTGACGTTTTGAGTGCTTCCAAATCTTTAATGACGAGTAAATTGCCATTCTTCGTCGCGACCGTGATGCCCTCGGTACATATCGCATGGCATTTCTCGAATTCCTGTGCCTGTTTGAGCGATTGAGCCAGCGCTAAATAGGCGGCTGAATACTCGGGTTTCACCAGGATACATTGCTCCAAGGCGGGAATCGCCTCCTTCCAATTTTCGTCACTCATGTAGGCTTTTCCGAGGCCGAACCACAATGTTTCGTCCTTGGGGTCCATTTGGAGCACTTTTTTGAATTGTTCGATCTTAGGATTGGCCATGGGGTGAAATCCAGTCAGAAAAAATGATGACAGAAAATGAACGAAAACCAGCCTATCATGCGGGTGCATGCGTTGTCTAAGCCATTCCCCTATGCTAGGATCTTTCATGTTTTTCCTTCCGGCTCTTCAGTATTTGTAAGTGTTGTTTGGCCGACATTGTTGATCGAGTTTTTCCTCTGTGCATGATTTCCTTTTCCATTTTCCATCTTGAGAGTTTATGAGCATGGGCCGTGTTGGATACGTTTCTCATCCGACCTATGAGCTCCATGAGATGGGCAGAAGCCATCCGGAGTCCCCTGAGCGGCTTCGTGCGATACGGGCGCAATTAGAGCGTTCGGGAACGTGGTCCCGGCTTCATCAGGTCGCACCGCGACGGGCCGAGCGGAAATGGATTGAACTTATCCACGATTCGTCCTATGTGGAGAGTCTTGAACGACGTTCCCCCTCAAGTGGGTATGCTTCCCTGGATCCTGATACATCGATGTGTCCGGGAACGCTGGAGGCTGCCTATCTGGCAGTCGGCGCGGGGTTGGCGGCGGTGGATGCGATCATGAACCACGACATTGATCAGGCTTTTTGCGCCGTGCGGCCTCCTGGGCATCACGCCGAGGCGGATCGAGCGATGGGTTTTTGTTTTCTGAATACCATTGCGATTGCCGCCCGTTATCTTCAGCAACAGTATGGACTACAGAAGATCATGATTGTGGATTGGGATGTGCACCATGGCAATGGCACGCAACAGGCCTTCTATGATGATCCTACGGTTCTGTTTTTTAGTACGCACCAGTCCCCGTTTTATCCCGGGACAGGACGGGCGACGGAAACCGGGGAAGGTCAAGGGAAAGGTCTGACTATCAATGTGCCGCTCTCAGGAGGACAAGGGGATGAGGAGTATGGGGAAATGTTCCAGAGGATCCTGGTTCCCGCCGCCGAACACTTTCAACCGGAATGTATTCTGATTTCCGCGGGGTTTGACGGTCATCGGGATGATCCGTTGGCGAGTATGGTCTTAACGGAGCAGGGCTATGCCGACATGACCACAATTGTCTCGAAGATTGCCAGAAAATTTGCAGGTGGACGAATCGTGTCATGTTTAGAGGGGGGCTATCATCTGAAAGCGTTGGCGGGATCGGTGGATCGCCATCTTCAGGCTCTGCTGGATAATTGACGTGATGAAATCAAAGCGATCATGGGGAGGAAAAGCGTGGCTGTTGCTCCTGTTGGTGCTGGGGGTAGGGATCTACATCTTTTATACGGAAATTCGTCCCACCGTCATATTCGGATTACGGGAGGATTACGCGAAACCCATTCCCTATCAGCAGATTCCAGTGGGATTGCAGAGCTTAAAAGCGGAGGAATGTGGAAGTTGTCATGTCGAAATCTACGAAGAGTGGAAATCCAGTATTCATGCCGAAGCCTTTCATGATCCGTTTTTTCAAGCCTATTGGAAAAAAGATGATAATATTTGGGTCTGTTTGAATTGCCATACGCCATTAGAAAATCAGCAACCGACCCTTATTCAAGACCTTCCCCGTGAACGAGTCGAAAAAGCCGTGCAAATTCCTAATTACCGGTACGATGCGGAATATCAACAAGAAGGTGTGACTTGCGCGGCCTGCCATGTTCGGGATGGGATGATTCTCGGGCCGTATGATGATTCGGCGGCGCCGCATCCCACCCAATTTGATCCTTCCTTCAGAACGACCCAAGTCTGTTATCGCTGCCATAATGTTGTTTCGGGACCCATGCAATTCTACAATGCGGGGCCTTGTGGCACGTATCCTGAGTATGAAGGCAAGTTTTTCATGAAGGAAAAGGGACTGATTTGTCAGAGTTGTCATATGCCGGAAGTCGAGCGGCCGGTTGCCAAGGGTAGCCCTATCCGATTCGGTCGACGGCATCTCTGGCGAGGAGGCCATGATCCGGACATGGTCAAGCGAGCGGTCGCTGTCCAAGTGCAGGCAGACCCTCCCACACCCCAACCAGGTGACGATGTCAAATTGACGCTGACGCTGATTAATGCGGGGGCTGGACACAAAGTCCCGACAGGGGACCCTGACCGGTTTTTTACCGTTGAATTTACGGTGCGCGATTCGAACGGCACGGTGGTGCATGAGCAATCTGATACCATGGGCCGTTGGATCCTGTGGCAGCCGGTGATTGTGGAAGTCTACGATAACCGACTGTTGCCGCTTGCCAGCCGGGATTATTCCTTTGAATATGAAATCCCGGAAAAAGAAAAAGGGTGGATGGTTCAGGCGCGGATTCGGTATCATATTCAGACCGAGAGTCAAAATCAGATGTTGAGAAATCAGTATGGTCTGACGGGTGAAGATCCATATGTCTTTACAATCTATGATCGTGAGTTCCCTTTGGATGCGACCCTGTCTACGGCTTTACAGGATCACGAACCCGATCCTCGGGTAGGGTGCATCGCACCATCCGATGGGCTTGCTCCCCATCACCCGGCAGATACCTCTTCACTTCATTCATAAAGGGAAAGAACTGTGGCTGAAAATTTTTTCATTGATACGGAATCACTAGCCCAAAACCTGGGACGTGAAGACTTAGTCATTATTGATGTGCGTGGACGCGGAGCGTATACGTCTCATATTCCCGGTGCTGTTCATAGCACCTGGCATGAGTACAGCGATCCATCCGCTGTGGCAAAGGGGGTCTTAGATCCTGACCTGGGGAGAATTGAACAGCGCCTTCGATCGCTCGGCATTAACCAGTCCAGCGACGTGGTCATTTATTGTAACCCCTTTGATAATTGGGGTGATGAGGGGCGCATGTTTTGGATGTTAACCTTTTTGGGACATTCCAGCGTTCGAATTCTGGACGGTGGGTGGGTTAAGTGGACCGCCGAGCAGCGTCCCATTGAACATGAAGCGATTCGACCAACGCTGGGTGATTTTACTGTCACGGCCAATCCGGAACTCATTGTGAATAAGGACGGATTAAAAAAACTGCTCAAAGGACCTCACCCGGATACCATAATTCTTGATGCCAGAAGCGTGGAGGAATATGCGGGGAAGGAGATCGATGGGTTGCCTCGGGCCGGCCATATTCCTTCTGCCATCAATATCCCATGGAATCGGTTTTTACAACCGGATGCCACGGTGAAACCTCCCGAGCAGGTAAGGGAAATATTTGAAGATCACGGGCTACGGGACAATCAGGAAATCATGACGTATTGCTTGGGTGGCGTCCGGGCGGCTTGGGTGTTTTGTTTGCTTCGATACGTAGGGTTTCCACGAGTGAAAGTCTATCCAGGATCGTGGTGGGAATGGTCCAGGGATTTTGCGGCACCGGCAGAAAAAGACGTGAAGTTATTATTTCGAGTCACCAATCAGGATCAGATGAAATCATCTTGATCTTGTGTATGAGGAATGAGAGGATAACTTAGTCTCTCAGTTTAATATTAATCTACTTTTTCAAGGAGGTCAGGGATGAAAAAGCAAATGGTCAGTAAGGCAATTGGCATCGTTGCCATGCTCGGGATTCTGGTTGCGGGGGCGTGGGGGTCTGTCGCGCTTGCAGGAGCCAATCCACATGTGGCTGAAGCGATTGCTCATGCCCAGGGAGCCGTGAAACATGGCGAACAGGGACATGCTGATGCGTTGGTTGAGCATGCCCAAGAAGCCTTGACCCACGCCCAGGGTGCTCAAAAAGACGTGAAGAATCCTCATTTAGATGAAGGCGTTCACGAACTCATGGAAGCGGTGGAGCATGGCAAAGCCGGGCATGCCGATGTCGGGACCAAGCATGCGAAAAGTGCCGTTATGCATTTGAAAGAGGTTAAGTAATCATAAAGCCTTAATCTGATAAAGAAGCGGGTAGAGTCTACCTCTGCCCGCTTTTTTTGTGGGGTGGTGATGTCAACGATCAGTGGAGGGTTTTTTCAATTTTCTCCCGTATTTGGAGAGGTTCAACGTAATCTGGAGACTATCCTGAATGCCATCCATGCCTTTGAGGGACATCTCCTTGTTTTTCCCGAACTTGCCCTCTCTGGATATCAATTCCTTTCTAAAGAAGAAGTCCGTGAGCTGGCAGAAGACATCCCTTCTGGTCCAACCATCAAAGCCTTGGAAGAAGCCGTTCGAGGCCGTGACCTGCACGTGGTGGTCGGGTTGGCTGAACGAGAGCATGACCGGATATATAATTCGGCAGTGCTGATCGGCCCGAAAGGGTATATCGGGACCTATCGCAAAACGCATTTATTTTTTGAGGAAACCCTCTGGTTTGCTCCTGGAGATACGGGATTTCTTGTCTGGGATATTGGAAAGGCCAAGGTTGGTCTTCTCGTCTGTTTTGATTGGTTTTTTCCCGAAGCCGCAAGAAGTCTGGCCATCAAGGGCGCCGATATTCTCTGCCACCCCAGCAATTTAGTGTTGCCCTATTGTCCTGATGCCATGGTGACAAGATGTTTGGAAAACGGGGTGTTTGCCATAACAGCCAATCGAGTCGGCAGGGAACAACGTGGGGAAAAACCAGCATTGCCATTTATTGGCATGAGTGAGATGGTGGCTCCCGATGGACGGATTTTGTGTCGGTCTTCCCAAAAGGACGAAGAGTTTGGTCTGTACGAGATGGATATGGCGGAAGCTCGGAACAAACGAATCAATCCCTATAATGATTTGCTCAAAGACCGACGTCCTGAATGGTATGTCTTGTAATCCGCAAGTACCGGAATCTACAGGTCAGGGCGGTGGCCTGGCTTGACATAACCGCGAGGATGCCATAAATCCTGAATAGGGGTATAAACCTAAGAACCAGATTGTGGTCAGGAGGAGATTGTTTAAGGATGAATCTTTCTATTGGTAGGGATGAGGAGGATATTATGAAGAGGTGGGTGGTCATTTCGGTTGTGCTTCTGATGGGATTGTCCGGGTGTATGGTTTCGAAGACGAAATATGAGGCTTCGGTGGCGGATATGGAGTCGGCCAAGGCCGAGTTGGAAAAAAGCCGGATGCATCAGGAAGCCCTTGAAGAACAAATACGCAATTTAAAGGGATTGAACGAAAAAGTCTCTACAGATCTAGAGACCATGACCACCGAAGTGCAACGGATTAAGGAAGGGCGAAAAAATGAGCACACCTTATTGGAAACACGTGAGCGGGAATTAGATCAGGAGAAAGAGCAGCTCACATCAAAGTTGCGGGTGGTTGTGGACCAATATCAAAAAGTCAAATCGCAAAACAAAGCACTGAAAGAGACGGTGTTGCGCTATCAGAAGGAATTAAAAGATACCCGTGAATCTTCCGTGGGGAGTACAGCCGGAGTGATGAAACCCTCGGAAACCACCGATATGTCCAAAAGCGGAATTGCCCAGCCAGTGACGCCTAGCTCTATCGTTTCGTCCAAACCGCCAGTGCCAAAAATTGTGACTTCTCCAACACTTCCAAAAATGGGAGGTGATTTAGTCAATATTAATAAGGCGCCGGTGAGTGATCTGGTTTTAACACTGGGGTTAACCCGTGAAGTAGCTGAGGAAGTGATTTCCAACCGGCCTTATCGGCTTCGTGGCGAACTTGTGGCGAAAAACATTATTCCCAAGGCCACATTTGACGAGATCAAGGATCGTATCACGGCTTCTCCGTAATGGGAGTGGTGAAAAATGCCGCCAGCGGCGTTCTCGCCGTCTGGCCGTGCTCACGTACTCCTCCGTACACTCCGCTTGTCTAAGCCGCTGCGGCCTTCCCTTCGAGAGGTCTTAGGTCAGGACGAGCCTTTGAACACTCCCAGGATTCTTCTACAAGGGGAACTTCATCAACAGAGATGGAGTTCCCCTTATTTTTCTGTGTGGTCTTACGACATGGTTCCAGTGTTGGACCCATCGGTGAGGCAGCGATCTTCGATAATTTGTCCATCCTGCAGTTGAATCAGCCGGTCAGTTTGAAGGGAAAGTTTTTCGTTGTGGGTCACAATCACGAAGGCTGTTCCATGCGTGTGATTGAGTTTTCGTAAAAGCGCAAATAATTCATCACCGGTATGCGTGTCGAGATTGCCTGTTGGTTCATCCGCCAACACCAGGTCAGGATGTCGGATCAAGGCTCTGGCTACGGCGACACGTTGTTGCTCTCCTCCGGATAATTCCCCTGGTTTATGGTGTAGGCGGTGAGAGAGCCCCACTTCAGAGAGAAGTGATTGAGCCGCGTCCATAGCCTGCTGTTTTGGAATTTTTTGAATGAGCGCCGGAAGGTAGGTGTTTTCCAATGCGGTGAATTCAGGCAGGAGGTGATGAAATTGAAAGACAAATCCGATGGATCGATTCCGGAATCCCGCTAAGGCAGTTTCGCTGACCCTAAACATATTCTTTCCCTCAAACAGCACCTCTCCGCTGGTCGGGCGATCTAAGGTTCCCATGATGTGGAGCAATGTACTTTTCCCTGCCCCTGATGCTCCGACAATCGACACCATTTCCTTTCGCGCTAAGGTCATGGTAATGCCGTTGAGAACATGCACCGTTTGCTTGCCCATTTGAAATGAGCGACAAAGATTGTCAATGGAGACCAATGGCAATGGCACTTGAGGAGTGAACTCTGAATCGATGGGGTTATTCATAACGAAGTGCGCTGACTGGGTCTAATTTCGCCGCTTGCCATGAGGGGTAGAACGTGGCGGCAAAACTGATGAGGATGGCCGAAGTGGCTACCAACAGCACATCCAATGGTAGGATATGCACGGGAATGCGGGATATGTAATAGACGGAGGCGTCGAAGGTCCAATAGTTCTGAATGAGCCACAAAAAGGTATAGCCGAGAGGGACCCCAATGCCTGTTCCCACGAAACCGATCACCAACCCGTTTAGCATGAAAATCCGCATGATGGCTCCTGGCGTGGCGCCCATGGCTTTGAGGATGGCAATTTCACGTTGTTTCTCGTTAACAATCATCGTCAGGGTTCCTACGATATTGAACGACGCGACCAGGGTGATCAAGACCAGCAGGAGAAACATCATAGTCTTTTCGAGTTTCAATGCCGAAAACAAATTTCGATTTAACTGCATCCAATCCCGTGCGATAAAGGTGGAGCCGAGTGTGGCTTCCAGGCGTTGGGCAATCTGCTGTGCCAAAAATACGTCGTTGACTTTGACTTGAATCCCGGTGACCGTCTCACCGAGATTGAAAAACTTCTGGGCTTCTTCCAGACTGATATACGACAACGAAGAATCATATTCGAACATGCCGGATTCGAATACACCGACAACGGTGTAGGGCCGAATTTTCGGTGTCATGGTCAATGAGGTCATGGGGCCGACAGGTGATACGACGTTGATGGTATCGCCGATAAACACGCCAAGCCGAAAGGCCAGTTCCTTCCCTAAAATAATTCCGGGCGGATTGGAGGGCGAAGGAGTGGGGTTGTCCTGGTCAGAATTGGGAGATGTTGATGTGGGTGGAGTAAAAGGGCGAGTCAGGTCAGCCAAATCCCCGAATTTCATGTTGGCTTCTAAATCGGTCACGCGTGTTTCCTGCGAGGGCTGAATGCCTCGGAGGATGATCCCTTGCACAGCTGTTTTGGAGGTGACGAGCACTTGCTTGAAAATAAACGGGGCGGCCGCGATGACATCGGGCACAGCTTCAATCTGATCGACAAGGTCCGCATAGCCTTGCATGTCGATGCTACCACGTTCCTGTACGATCACATGCGCGGTCGTTCCAAGAATTTTCGACTGAAGATCCTCCTTGAAGCCGGTCATGATGCCAAGCGTTCCAATGAGTGCTGCGACACCAAGCGTGATTCCGGTGATGGAGATAAACGTGTTCAGCGAAATCGTTCGTTGCCGACGTTTGGCCCGAAGATACCGCAGCCCAATTAATATCTCATACGGGAGGGTCACAAAGGCCGATCCGGTCGAAGTTGGGGAAAGAGAATGACATCGCGAATCGAGGCCTGATTGGTGAGTAGCATGACGAGTCGATCAATCCCAATACCTTCTCCTGCTGTGGGAGGCATGCCATATTCGAGGGCTCGAATAAAGTCCTCATCCAGATAATGGGCTTCGTCGTCTCCCGCATCCCGCAAGGCCACCTGGGCTTCAAAGCGTTGTCGCTGGTCCAACGGATCGTTTAACTCCGAAAATCCATTTGCTAATTCCCGTCCACCGATAAAGAGTTCAAAGCGGTCTGTCAGGGCCGGGTTGGATTCTTTTTTTCTGGCCAACGGGGAGATTTCGATAGGGAAATCGGTAATGAAGGTTGGTTGAGTCAGGGTTGGCTCGACTGTGGCTTCAAAGAGGTTGACGAGGATGTCGACATGGCTGGCTTGCGGAGCACAATCAACACCTAACCGTTTTGCCGCGTCCACGGCTTTCTTGTGATCGGACAAGACTTCAGGATCTAACTGGTTGACCTCTACGATCGAGTCCAAATAGGGCACCCGTCGCCAGGGCGGTGCCAGGGAAATGCTTTGTCCCTGGTAATCCACCGTTGGGCCTCCGCATATTTCCAGACTCAAGGTGTGAAACAACTGTTCGGTCAGGTCCATCAGATCATTGAAATCCGCATAGGCCTGATAAAATTCCAACATGGTAAATTCAGGATTGTGTATGGTGGAAATGCCTTCATTGCGGAAATTGCGGTTAATTTCAAAGACGCGCCGGAATCCCCCGACAATGAGGCGTTTGAGGTATAACTCCGGTGCCACACGCAAATACAAGTCCACGTCGAGGGTGTTGTGATGGGTCACAAACGGGCGAGCGGTGGCTCCGCCAGGGATGGAATGCATCATCGGCGTTTCCACTTCGAGATATTCTCGTTCCGTGAGAAACGAACGAATGATATTGATGATTCGACTGCGCGTGCGGAAAACCTGGTGCACCGATGGATTGGCAATCAAATCCACATAGCGTTGCCGATACCGGGTTTCGATGTCGGTGAGTCCGTGCCATTTCTCAGGAAGAGGCCGTAACCCCTTCGTGAGAAAGGTGAGAGTATGGACTTCCACCGTGAGTTCGTCGGTTTTGGTGCGAAATAACTTGCCTTCGACTCCGATCCAATCCCCTAAATCAAACGACTGGGAAAGTTCGTAGGTCTGATCCCCAAGCAGATCTTTCTTAAGATAGACCTGGAGACGATGGCCTTCCTCCTGTAAGGCTGCGAAGGCGGCTTTTCCAAAACGGCGCATGGCCACAATACGTCCGGCCACCGTGCACGAAATCGGGGTGCCTTCAAGCTCTTCTTTGGTCGAGTCCGTATACGATTGAAGAATAGTCTCAAGGTTGTGGGTGGTGGGAAAACGTGTCCCAAATGGACGGAGGCCTCCATCTTGAAGCGCGTGAAGTTTTTCCAGCCGTTGTTGTTGTTGTTCGTTTAATTCTTCCATAACTGACAAGGCTCTACTGATTCATGAAGGTGAATATCTCAAGAGCATGTTGAAAAATGCCGCCAGCGGCGTTCCCTGCCTTCGCCGAAGCGGCTTCGCGCAGGCAGGTCGCCCCTTGGCCGTGCTCACGTACTCCTCCGTACGCTCCGCTCGTCCAAGCGGCTGCGGCCTTGCTGGACGGGCCTTTTTGAACACTCTCTTCTATTCCTCTGGTGAGGCTCGATCACTCATATGTTGAGGAAACGGCCAAATGATTGAAATATTTAACAGCCCCCTCGATGGTCGTCTGGCCAGCCTATGGAGCGCGAATATGTTCGGTGTTGAATCATAAAGACTGAGTGTTGAATGGAGATGCGTATTAATTGGCCGGCATGTGTGACGCTTTCGAGGCCTTCATCGTTAAATACGCTTCAATGAAAGAATCTAAGGCTCCATCCATGACCGCAGCGACATTGCCTGACTCATGGTTGGTCCGGTGGTCCTTGACCATTTGATACGGTTGGAACACATACGAGCGAATTTGGCTACCCCAGGCAATATCTTTCTTTTCCCCAACAATATTTTGAAATTCAGCATCCTTCTTTTGTTGTTCCAGCTCATACAGCTTCGCTTTTAACACCCGCATGGCGCCGATCCGGTTTTGTAATTGCGACCGTTCATTTTGGCATTGCACCACGGTTCCTGTGGGAAGATGGGTCATGCGAATAGCGGTTTCCACCTTGTTTACATTTTGCCCGCCCGCCCCGCCCGCGCGAAAGGTATCGATTTTCAGATCCTTATCGTCAATCACAATTTCAATATCGTCGTCCAATTCCGGATAAACCCCCACTGCAGCGAACGAGGTATGTCGACGCTTGTTAGCGTCAAATGGGGAGATCCGAACCAGCCGGTGCACTCCAGCCTCTGAGTGCAGGTATCCATAGGCCAATGGACCGGCAATCGCCAATGTCACGCTTTTGATTCCGGCTTCATCGCCTGGTTGCAGATCGATGGTTTCCACTTTGTATCCGCGTTCCTGTGCCCATCGAACATACATGCGCATGAGCATCTGTGCCCAGTCCTGGGATTCGGTTCCCCCTGCTCCGGGATTAATGCTGAGAATGGCATTATTCTGGTCATGTTCGTCCGATAACAGCTGCTCCAAGCGCCAAGCTTCCAGCGTGGCCTCAATGTCTTTGATGCCCTTGCTCCACTCAGCTTCTAGTTCCGGATCGCCCTGTTGGCCAATCAGATCGAGAATGGCGAGAAGGTCATCCCGTTGCTGGTCGAGTTGGTGGAGGCGTGCGAGTTGGCGTTCGATCTCGGATTGACGTCGTCCGGCTTTGGCGGCCTGACGGGGATTATTCCAAAAATCCGGTTGGGAGGTCTCCCGCTCGAGTTCTTCCAGTTCAGTTGTTAGCCGAGGAACGTCAAAGATACCTCCGGAATTCCAGAATGTAGTCGTTGATTTTTTCCATTCGAATGCGAATATCTTCGAGCATGGGCAGCACTCCTCTCGTGGCTATATCGGTAAAGGCCGTGGTTTGCGCGTGGAAAGCGGTGTGGTAAACCGACACCAAGTGAACAAAATACCAGCCATTATAACACAACCCCAACTAAAGACATCCCCAAATTGAGTGTAAAAGGTGGGTGATGAGGAACGGAGGGGCACTAATCCTGTCACCGCTTGTTCTGAGAAAATTGATGTCCGGGAAAGAATGCGTCCGTCCGGGGCAATGAAGCCGGAAATGCCGGTGTTGGCGGCTCTGGCAAACGCCAGATGATTTTCCACGGCACGAAAGACGACCATGCCGAAATGTTGATGTGGCGCAGCAGAATCCCCGAACCAGGCATCATTGGTAATCGTGACGAGAAAATTAGCACCCTCCTGGGCCATCCGGCGAACCAGATCGGGGAAAATCACCTCGAAACAAATAGCCACTCCGAATCTCGGACCACTGTCTGGGGGAACCGTTGGGACTTGCATAGTCATGATTCCCTGACCGGATTTGAAGTCGCCGATCCCCACCACGAGCTTGTCCAGAAAAAAGAGAATTGATCGCAAGGGAATGTATTCCCCAAATGGCACCAGATGCCGTTTGTCATACCGGTCTGAGACCCGTCCCGCAGCCGTCACTAGAAAGGCACTGTTGTACAAATACGGACGGCCGTCTTGTTGAAATCGAAGTGTGGGGCTGCCAAATAGCAACGAGCTGTGCGTGTCTTTCGCAATATCGAGGACCTGACTCTGGTAGACGGGTTCCTGCTCGAAGAGGAATGGTGTGGCCGCCTCCGGCCAAATGAGCAGATCGGTATTCTTCCCGGCTTCCTGACTGAGCGAGGTGTAGCGTCGAAGTGTTTCATCCCGATAGGCCTCGTTCCATTTGACGGCCTGGTCAATGTTGGCCTGGACCAAACCAATCGACAGCGTGGGTGCCGAGGCATCAATGTTGGCTTGTTCCTGCACTCGCCAGGTTCCGTAGGCAAGGACGAGAATCAGAGTGCAGATAAAGCTTGCCACGGACGCCCAGGGTCCTGGGAGGGCGAACCCTCGTGTTTTGCCATAGATCCATAACAGGAGAGAGGCGAGCGCGACATTGCCCATGACGATTAAAAATGACACACCATAGACACCCGTCACGTCGGCAAATTGAATTACCGAAAGCCATTGATATTGGGAATAGCCCAAGAGCGCCCAGGGAAACCCGCTCAACGCATAGGTTCGCACAAATTCCAAGGTGACCCACAGGGCAGGAGCTCCAAGCCACAATAGGTTGGGACATGCGTGTTGGAACTTGGCAAATCCCCAGCTATAGATACCCATGTATAAGCCAAGATAGGCAGACAAAAGGAGCATCAACAAGGCACTCACGATGAACGGCACTTGACCAAATTGATGCATGGCCGTGATGACCCATGTCACGGTTCCCGCAAAGGCGACCGTTCCCGCGAGCCACCCATAATACAATGCCCGTTTTGGCGGGAGGTCATGAATGAGAATGTGGAGGGGAATCAACGCCAACCAGGCCAGCCATCCGAGATCAAATGGCGGGAAGCTGACAGGATGAAGGATGCCGGTTAATGCAATGGCCAGAAGAGCCGCCAACGGCTTGCGAGAGAGAAAGGATGCGGGTGGAATGGTCTGTCCCACGTTTACCAGGGAGCAATGATTATCTTCAGGGGCGAGCCCTGAAGTCTTATCAGGTGTGGACTCATAAAGCCAGGATTACACCTGAAAATTAGAGTAGACGATGGCTGGTGTTGAATGAAGATAATGATTGCAGGAGAGCTGAGGAATACGATTGATCGCGATAAGAGGACCAATTTGAATATGCCGTTCACCCGGTATGAACGGCATGAGGTCCGATTAGACGGCTTTTTGGACCAATCCGGACCGCAGGCAACGGGTGCAAACTTTAATACGTTGTGCTGCACCCTTCACAAGTGCGCGAACTGTGCGGAGATTCGGCCGAAACACGCGTTTTGTCCGATTATTGGCGTGACTGACATTGTTTCCCACTAAGCGGTTTTTTCCGCACACGTCACATGAAAAAGCCATTGTCTTCTCCCTGGATATTTAAAATGACCAAAATTTCAATGAGTTTATGTTTGTTACCACAGGTGCCATTGTACACACAAGTCCCCGAAAATCAAAAATTTGTTGTACTCGTGGATCTCGAACGGTGAAACGGTGGTTGTTCGACGTGCGCAATAGAGGATCACTGGAACCCGCTTTTACCAGAGAAGGAGAACGAGCACATTTGAGGAAGTAGTCTAGTGTGCCGTAGATAAGCATTTGATTTTGCAGTAAACTTGCCACTAAGACTGCGTTGAGGCCAGGTTGGAGAGGAGTGCCCGTTGTGGCCTTCTGGGAGATGAAATCCCTTGAAAAATCTGTGCGGGATGAAAATGGCTGCTTTCAGCTCAAAGGATTCACAGCAAGATGGGCTAGTGGGGCGGTTACAGAAGTGCCAGTAGTTCGAGTCTGCGGTGAAACGGATGGCAATTATAATTTCGTCCTGCCACGCGTTATGAACCATCCGAACTTTGAAAAAGATCTGCAATTTGCCTTCCAAGTCCAAGCTGTCAGAACTCAGAAATCTCAGGCTGAAGCCTCTCAGGCGGCTGCATCCACCGCGATGTGGTCAGCCGCAAAGCTAGGACAGGTGACACAAAAGCCGATTCATTGTTCCACATATAACTTGGGCAATACTATTCAAACAAATTGTCAGTGAGTCCGTGCTTGCTGTCAAAGACTCTAATTATAGATGACGCCACAAGATCCCACACTTAGGCGAGGCGATAATGGAGTCAAGGATTCCGAGATTCCCAAGTATGTCCGGAAACTCAAAGGATTCCTGGGACACGAAGCTCTGAATCGAGTTTTTTTCGGTCTAAGCGCGAAGGCGAATCAGGGTTTGATCCTGTAGTCTTTCGGTGTTGTCGCCCGCGTAAGACCCCCGAAGAATTGCTGGATTACATTTACAAAACTCTCAAGGAGAAGGTGAGCACACAGCTATCAGGTGTCAGAGCGGGGGTGGCTATCGCTCATTTTAGCGGCATATACGATCCAAATGTGTTTAATGATTCAGAATGGAAGCAAAACGTCCTCCGTAAGTTATTCAAACGACGGTATTTGGCGGCTATTGTCCTACAATGTGCCGGCCGGATAGAAATCAGGGCAACAGACATTCTTCACTCCACTCCAGCCATTGTATTCAGGAACCCAGAAACGGATTTTCCGCTGGTTTCTGGGGCCCAACACCTAACTCAGGCAATAGGTTGAATCTTGTTTTTTTTCGCTCTCTCCTTTTCCCTTAGGCTTTGCCTGAAAAGAGGGTTGATGTCTGTACGGTTCTTCATGGTCATTTGATGTAAGGCTTCCGTTTCTGGCGTAATAGGATTTTTCTAATCATCATGCCGATTCAATCTTCTCTCTCTGAGATTCCCATTCAATTTGCCAAAGGGGTGGGGCCCCGGAGGGCTCGTTTGTTGGAAAAATTAGGGGTGCAGACAATAGAAGATGCTTTTTGGTTTTTGCCCTGGCGATACGAAAACCGATTGGAAGTGTTGCCCATCGGGAATCTTCTCCCAGGCATGAAGGCCACCATTAAAGGCAGAGTGCAGAAAGTGTGGGTGAAAACCACCTATCGAAAACGTCTGGTGGTGGTCACGGTTACGGTGAGGGATGAGACGGGTCTTATCGAATGCGTGTTTTTTAATCAGCCCTATTTGGAGAAAACCTTCTGGCCTGGTGTGTCTCTGTTATTAACCGGGCCAGTCTTGTCCAATTCTTCTGGAAGCCTTCCGATGACGATGCGCGGGCCGGAGTATGAATTGTTGGATGAGGACGAATTGCCGGACATGTGTGGGGGCCGGATTGTTCCCGTCTATCATGAGACGAATGGCCTGAGCTCCAAGCAGATTCGACGAATTATGCGATCAATTTTTGACCATTATGCCAGCCATCTTCAGGAGATGTTGCCGATGGCAATGCGCAGGCAATTGGGGGTCCCAACCCTCCCAGAGGCGTTACCCGTCTTACATTTTCCCAATCAGGAGCGTTCTGTGGAGGTCCTGAATCAACAGGCAACTCCCGAGCATAGGCGGTTGGCGTTTGAAGAATTGTTTCTCCTGCAATTAGCACTCGCCATGCGGCGCCAAGGGCAGACTCAGGACCTTGAAGGCATCGCATTTGCTGTTCGCAATCCGTTGGTCGAACAGCTGAAAACCGTGTTGCCCTTTTCGCTCACTTCGGCACAGGAGCGGGTGATCCAAGAAATTAGCCATGCGATGGAACTTCCAACGAGTATGAACCGCCTCCTGCAAGGAGATGTCGGATGCGGGAAAACGGTGGTGGCCCTTCATGCCATCGTGATGGCTTGTGGGTCCGGGTATCAAGCCGCTCTGATGGCACCGACAGAAGTGTTGAGTGAGCAGCATTATTTATCGTTGTTTCCGCTGTTTGAGGCCCTCGGTGTCCGGTGTCTCCTGTTGAAAGGCGGGCAAACCGGACGCGAGCGAGGCGAAATTCTCGCAAGAATCCAGTCAGGGCATGTGCAGGTGGTGGTGGGTACGCACGCATTGTTACAGCCGGATGTGCACTTTGCCAAGCTTGGGTTGGTGATTGTGGATGAGCAGCACAAATTCGGCGTGCTGCAGCGCGCGCAGCTTCGTGGAAAAGCGGCCTGGCATCCCGATGTCTTGGTGATGACTGCCACGCCTATTCCCAGGACCTTAGCGATGACGCTCTATGGCGATTTGGATGTGTCGGTGATTGATCAGTTTCCTCCAGGGAAAAAACCCGTAAAGACGATGTTGTTCCCGACCGGTCAACGGAAAGAAGCGCATCGTTTGATGCGAAAGGAATTAGAAGCGGGGCGGCAGGCCTATGTGGTGTATCCGCTCGTTGAACCATCAGAAAAAATAGATTTGCAAGCAGCCGTTGAGGCTGCCGAGCAATTACGCGAAGAATTTTCTCCTTTTCGTCTCGGCTTGTTGCACGGTCGTTTGTCTTCCCGGGAAAAGCAAGCCGTTATGGCGCAGTTCAAAGAGAACGAGATTGATGTGTTGGTGGCCACCACCGTGGTCGAGGTGGGTTTGGACGTTCATAATGCGACGGTCATGCTTATTGAGCATGCGGAACGTTTCGGGCTTGCGCAACTTCACCAATTGCGTGGCCGGGTCGGGCGAGGTCTTCATCAGGGATATTGCCTTCTGATTCATGCTTTGGGAACAATTCCGCCCTACTCACAGCAAATGCCCATGAAACTTGAGGCGGGTCAACAGTTTGCTGATGAAATCATCAATAGCTCGGAAGGGAAAGCGTTCTCTCGATCAACGGCCCGTCGACGGCTCGGAGTATTTGCGCAATGTGACGATGGGTTTGCCTTGGCGGAAGAAGATTTGAAAATTCGCGGGCCTGGCCATGTTCTTGGGGTAAAACAATGGGGTGATATCGATTTTCGGGTGGCGGATTTGGCTCGAGATACCCTGCTATTAATCAAAGCCAAGCAGATGGCAGTGGAATTATTGGAACGTGATCCCCATTTGATCCTTCCCGACCATCACATTCTCAAGGAAACCCTTCGTCGCAAGTGGAGTGAAAAGTTGGCGTTGGGGGGAATTGGATAAAACCAAGGGGCATGATTACTCTTGCAATGACCTAATGAGATGATATTGATAGGGTAAATCCTACGTAGTAAATGGAATCCTATCCCGATTGACCTGTCAGGAGGTTCATGGTAGATATCGCATGTCAAATTGGCATTGCCCGGATGGCGGAACTGGCAGACGCGCCGGACTCAAAATCCGGTTCTTTCACGAGAGTGGGAGTTCGACCCTCCCTCCGGGCACCAGCATAATTTCTATAATATTTTGTGACATGGATAAAGCAAAATTCATCATACATTAAATATGGGATTCTGGTGAGGTTTATCAGGGGTATTTCGAGTATGGCGACCGGAAAATTGATGTCAAAAATTGACTTGACAGGGGCTACCGCCTTGACTATAGTTGGTGCCCTTGATCCTGAAATAAAATCGTATATTTGAATTAGTTCGTTTTTTTGATTATTAACTCACACTTCCAAGGAGGAGCCACATGCGGAAGGTAGGGTATTTTGGATTAGCAATGATTTTTGCAGGCTCGGTGAGCGTGGCGGTGGCGCAAGAGCGTCAACCACAGCATGTAGGGTATGGTACGGGGGTCGGGGAATCCCAGGGTGTTGGCGACAGGTCGCGAGTGATGGATCAAGACGACATGTTACGGTATCTCTCGGCGAATGAAACCATTCAGGGAGAAGTTTTGGCCATTGATCGGGCCAGCCACGAGCTGCTTCTCATTAAAGGAGGAAGTTCGCAGGATGAACGGCAGACCCTGAGAGGGTCTTTGAACATCATGACCCTGTATTTAGACGATAAAACGAATTATGAGAACTTGAAGGCGGTTGGGAAGGGCGACTATGTAACCGTCCAGGCTGAGAACGAGACGACAGAGGCCCAAAAGTTTGGAACAGGCCGGAAGTTAGTTCGTGATGTGTATGTATTAGACGGGAGTCAATTGCTAGGCGGGATCGACAACCCTAACTTTAAGGGCGGGTTTGGTCAAGGGCCCGATCCTAATATGGCTCAGGGTCAAAATATTATGAATGATAGCTATACTGGTGTGCCTGATGGTGGGACTCAGGCCGGAGAGGTTCAGTCTGGGATCACCAGCGAGGTGGGTATGATGACTGGTGCTGCTCCTTGCTGGCAATGTGCTCCACAACCTACGACCGTCAATGAGAAGACGGACAAAACCGTTGCGACGGACTACGGTGATGATCGCAAGAACTATAACAAGGGCACGGTTCAATAAGTTCCTGGTTATAAGAGAGTTTTGTGGTTTAAAAGAGCGTGCCGGTTATTATCCGGCACGCTCTTTTGTTATTTAGCCCATGAAATCAATCAGGATTGAAGAATATAAGTTTCTGTTAATAAGCTGTCGGCGGGAGAAGAATGAGAGCACATGGAAGAATTGGATCTTCGAGGTGTGATTTGTCCGTACAACTTTGTGAAGACGAAGCTTAAGCTGGAATCTTTAGAAATCGGTGACCAATTGAGGGTGTTGTTGGATGAAGGCGAACCAATTCGAAATGTCCCTCAAAGCATCACCAATGAGGGTCACCAGATCCTAAAACAAGAAAAAGTTGAACACTATTACCTTGTCGTTATTCAGAAGGTAGGTGAGTGATGGGTACTCGTGCTCGTACTTTCAGGTACCGGTTCAAATTGCCTTTTACTTCTTTGAGGTAACCCCTGAATCAAAAGGGTTATTTCTCCTTTAATTGATTTTTCTTTTAACTGTTGAGCCACTTCCTCTATTTCCCCTCGCAGAATTTCTTCGTTGAGTTTTGTCAGTTCTCGTGTCAGTACAATGTTTCTGTTTCCCATGACGGCAGTGATGACTTGTAATGTTTTAAGAATCCGATGCTGGGTTTCAAAAACAATAATGGTTCCTTTCTCTTCTTTAAGATTTTGGAAAAATTTGTCCCTTGCGCCTGGTTTTCTTGGCACAAATCCCTCAAAGATAAACCGATCCGTTGGTAGGCCTGACACGCATAATGCCGTAAGAACGGAGGAAGGTCCTGGAATAGGAATAAGTGGAATGTTTGACTTGATGGCCTGGCGAACCAGATAAAAGCCTGGATCAGAAATAAGAGGGGTCCCCGCATCGCAGACCAATGCAACGGAACTTCCTTCCTGGAGACGATGGAGGAGAATATCGGTTTTCTCCTCCTTATTGAAATCGTGATAACTGGTGAGTGGTGTGCCGATGTGATAATAGGTGCAGAGTTTTTGTGTACGCCGCGTGTCCTCAGCTGCAATAATGGCCACTTCTTTTAGAATGCGGATAGCCCGGAAGGTCATATCTTCCAGATTACCGATAGGAGTGCTAACAATATAGAGTGTTCCGGTCATGGCTTGTTGAGGAAAATGATGCAAGGCAAGGTTGGGATGGTACTGGGTGAGTCTGTCATTGTCCAGGAAGGTCCAGTCCTAATTGCCTCGTCCCTCTGTTTCGGGGAGGTGCATGGGTTGGGGTCACCATTGCCAAGGCGTTTGTTGAACAAGGAGTTCGTGGCGCTGTTTGTGTAAGACGTTGGGGAAATTTAAAGCGTATAGCCGTGGCTATGACTGAAGGCCGTGGGGAAGTGCTTTCCTTATCATGTGTTGCGACTAAACGGGACGATGTTGAGCTTGCCGTTAAGACGGTGATCCAGAAATTTAGGCCGAATTGACATTCTTGTTCATAACGATGGAGCATCAGGTCGAACGTCGATCCACGATGTGGGTGATTTGAAATATCAGAATATTCTTCGGGTGATATAAATAGGCAGCTACTTGGTGCCAAGCTCGCTGTTGCCCATACGCTCACTCACGACTATGGACGTATGGTCAATGAATCATCGCCTTGGGACGGTTTGGTGTGTCAGGTTATTGGCGTATTGTCCCGCGAACCATGGCATTTTAGAGTTCAAGCCCTGGCGTTAGAGGTCGCCTCCTAAGGCATGACGATGAATGTCATTTGCCCAACGTGAGTGGATACTGCCATGGTCAGGCAGGGGATCAAAGAAAGTGCCGCCAGCCTTGTGGTTTCCCCTGATGAATTTCGTGAAATCGCGATTAGTACGATTCCGGTAAAAAGAATGGCAGAAGCCGACGAAGTGGCCAGTGTCGTCCTGTATCTTTGCTCACATGCGGCTAGGGCAATAACTGGGCAAGGCTTAAACATATGTGGTAGAGCTCCCCTCGGCATTGCATCGGTGGATAGGCTTGGTGAATTTCGGTTTTTGTTAAATCGGAAATATTGGTAACTCGTTGATTTTCTTGACCTTCTATAGAGCCAGCTCTATACTCGACATGGGTTTCTCTGCATGCGCCTTTACTAGGATATTCCATGCCTGAATTGCTGCCATATCTCACCATGGGCCTTTATTTTGGAGGCACGCTCCTTTTCCTTTTATATCTCTGGCATCGTTCTGATGTCATCGCAAATATTTCACTTGGGATCACAGGTTTAGGGTTTCTTTCTCATACTTCGGCGCTAATTTTGGCTATGGTATCGACGGGGCATGTCCCTATCATGACCTTTAGGGATGCGATGTCATTTTTTGCCTGGGGGCTTGTCCTGGTTTTTTTGGTGGTTGGCCTAAAAAGGGGGTTAGAAGTGTTAGGCGCATTTATCCTTCCCCTGGCCTTTCTGTCTCTCGTTTCGGCAACTCTTGCGCCTCAGTCAGCCGGCACTCTCGCCCCGGTCTTTCAGACGGTATGGGTGCATGTGACCCTGAGTATCCTGGGTACCATCGGATTTGCTGTGGCCTTCGTGGCCGGGCTGATGTATGTGATGCAAGAGCGTCTTTTGAAGTCAAAACAATTTAATGTGTTATCTTTCAAGCTCCCACCGCTGGATTTTTTGGATTCTTTAAATCAACGATCTATCCTTTTTGGGTTTCCCTTATTAACCTTGGGAATCCTGACAGGGGCGGTTTCAGCCCAATTGACGATAGGTTCGTATTTAAGTTGGAATTCTGAACAAATTTGGGCGTTAATTACCTGGTTCTTTTATTTTGCGGTTTTGATGGGAAGAGTGACAGCCGGATGGAGGGCGAAAAAGGCCGCCTATCTAACCATTGTGGGATTTGCCGGGGTGATTTTGACTTTTGTCGGCATCCTTATCAAAAGTCCGCAGCCAATGTCACCGCTATGAATATTATCGTTTTAGGCCTCAATCATCGGACGGCTTCCGTTGAACTTCGTGAATTACTGGCTATCCAGGATAGTCGAATGGGGGAAGCATTGGGTCGACTCATGGCGTATTCCGGAATCAAAGAGGCCATGTATCTGGGCACCTGCAACCGCGTTGAAGTGTATGCCGTCGTGGAAAAAGGTGAATGGGGTTTTCGTCAATTGGAAGATTTTTTGGTCTCAACCCATTTCTCTTTGTCCTCGGAGGATTTACTCCCTCACCTGTATCGATACAGTGATGATGAAGCCATCGCGCATTTGTTTCGGGTATCGGCCAGCTTAGATTCCATGGTCGTGGGAGAACCTCAGGTCCTCGGGCAAGTAAAGGAAGCGTATGAGCTGGCTTTGACCCATCGTTCATCCGGAGTCATTCTTAATAAGGTCGTCAAAAAAGCGATTTCGGTTGGGAAAAGTGTCCGGACGAACACGCGGATTGGGGAATATGCGGTTTCCGTCAGCTATGCTGCTGTGGAATTAGCCAAAAAAGTTTTTTCGAATCTGAAGCAACGAGTCGTGTTGTTAGTGGGAGCAGGGGAGATGGGGAAGTTGGCGGCCCAGCATTTGGTGAATCAGGGTGTGAAGGAAGTCCTCATTACCAATCGAAACCATCATCGTGCTTTCGCCCTTGCGGAGCGCTTTCATGGACAGGCGGTTCCATATGAACAGCTTCGAAGCACGCTTCCCAAAGTTGATATTGTGATTTGCGCCACCGGTGCTCCCCACTATGTCATTACCAAAGATGATATCGAAATGGCGGTGTATCATCGAATGAACCGACCAATGTTTTTGATTGATATCACGGTGCCTCGAAATATTGATCCGACGGTTAAGGATGTTGATAACGCCTATGTGTTTGATATTGATGATCTCAAGGCCCATGTGGGGCATAATCAGGAGGAACGATTGAAAGAGGCCGAAACCGCGGAGTGCATGGTGAGGGAGGAAGTCGGCAGTATGGTGGCCTGGGTTCGCGGACTGGAGGCAACGCCCACCATTGTGGCTCTGAGAAAAAAAGCGGAAGAGATCAAGCAAAGCGAGTTGGAGAAAGTCTTCGGTCGTTTGGGGGAATTGTCGCCGAAGGAGCGAGCTGCCATCGAAGGGCTGGCCTCGGCAATTGTGAATAAATTACTACATGGTCCGGTCGTGACATTAAAATCCGAAGCGCAATCTCAAAATGGATTTGCGTTTATTGAAGCCGCCCGCCGGTTTTTTGAACTTCGGGAACGGGAGATTCACTCCGAAGAGGTCCAGCTCCTGGAAGATGAGACAGGTGATGGCGTCAGCGAGGAGCCCCTGCCGCAAAAGGATGGCGTGTGAATCATGAGGGATAGTCGAGCACGATCTACGCTCATCGTGGGAACACGAGGAAGCCAATTAGCCATGTGGCAAGCCGAATGGGTGCAACGCCAGCTCAAAGCCCTTGCTCCCGATATTTCTGTTATTCTGAAGCGCATCCAAACCAGTGGGGATAAAATTCAAGACGTGCCGTTGGCCAAAATTGGAGGAAAGGGGCTGTTTGTTAAAGAAATAGAAGAAGCGCTGCTCCGACGAGAGATTGACCTAGCGGTGCATAGCATGAAAGACGTACCTTCAGAGTTACCTGAAGGACTGGAGATTATTTGTGTTCCCGAGCGGGAGGATCCCAGGGATGCGTTAATTGCCCATGAAGGCCATATTTTAGCGACATTGCCGGTTGGTGCACGAGTCGGAACCAGTAGTTTGCGAAGACAGGCGCAGTTGTTACATGCGCGTCCGGATCTTGAGATTGCGATGTTGCGTGGGAATGTTGATACCCGACTTCGCAAGGTTCGCGAGGGTCATTATGATGCCATTATTCTGGCCGCCTCCGGCCTCAAGCGCTTGGGTTGGGAACAAGAGGTGACGGAATATTTGTCCGTGGATGTGAGTTTGCCGGCAATTGGGCAGGGTTCGTTAGGTCTGGAAGGACGAAAAGAGGATATCTGGGTTCGAGATCTGGTCGCTCAGTTTGAACATCGGTCCACCAGGGTTGCGGTCACTGCCGAACGAGCATTGCTTGCAGGCCTTGAAGGCGGATGCCAGGTTCCCATTGCTGGTTATGCGACTATCCAAGGGGACACTCTGACCCTGGTTGGTTTGGTCGCGAGCCTTGATGGGAAGCGATATATCCGTCAGGTGGTATCGGGCCCAAATGGGGAGGCTGCTTCAATTGGCAGGAGGGTGGCTGAACAACTGTTGGATGGGGGGGCGCAGCCCATTCTCCAGGAAATTTATGGGATGGCATGACCAAATCAGTTGTAAATCATGGGCGGGTGTTTTTGGTTGGAGCCGGGCCCGGAGATGCCAAGTTGCTGACCTTACGAGGGAAAGAATGTCTCGAGCAGGCGGACGTGGTGCTCTACGATCACCTGGCTAATCCGGAGTTGTTGAAATTTGCCCCTTCTCATGCCGAGTGTATTTACGTCGGGCGAAAAGGGCGTGGGGCCTACCGGGATCAGGCAGAGATTCATGTCTTGTTGGTTACTAAGGCTCAAGAAGGCAAGTGTGTGGTGCGACTCAAGGGTGGGGATCCGTTTGTGTTTGGCCGTGGAGGTGAAGAAGCCGAAGTGATCGCTGACGCAGGGATCCCATTCGAAGTTGTGCCTGGAGTGACGGCTGCCGTGGCCGTGCCGGCTTATGCGGGTATTCCCGTGACACACCGCACTCTCGCCTCGACGGTCGCATTTGTGACCGGCCATGAAGATCCGACGAAACCATCGAGTGCGATGGAATGGCCGCGTCTCGCTTCGGCTGAAGGGACCCTGGTTTTTTTGATGGGCATGAAAAATCTTCCGCAGATTGTGGACAGGCTCATTCAGGAAGGCAAGCCTGCGACAACTCCCGTGGCGGTGATCCGATGGGGGACCTATGCTCGTCAACGAACGGTGGTGGGGACATTATCCGACATTGTGGAATTAGCCTCTCAGGCAGATATGAGTCCGCCATCAGTGATTGTCGTGGGTGAAGTCGTTCGGTTACGTGAGCGACTGAATTGGCATGAATCACGGCCTCTGTTTGGACAAGGGGTCCTAGTGACCAGACCTCGTGCCCAGGCACCGGCTCTTTCAAGCTTGTTGGCGGCGCAGGGTGCGGAACCGGTGGAATGTCCAACGTTGGAGATTCATCCTCCTGATAGTTGGACCCCTGTGGATGAGGCGATTGCTGCAATTTCGACATACGATTGGGTGATTTTCACGAGTGTGAATGGCGTGCAATCCTTTATGAAACGTCTCTGGTTTCATCACAAAGATGTACGGAGTTTTGCTGGAATCCGTGTGTGCTGTATTGGTCCTCGGACTCGGGAAGAGGCTGCTCGTTGGGGAATTGCATCGGATCTGGTTCCTCAAGATTTTCAGGCAGAAGGAATTTTGCAGGCGCTCGGCGGGTTAGGGGTCGCCGGGCAACGGATTTTGATCCCTCGAGCCAAAGTGGCACGCGAGATTCTCCCTGACCAGTTGGAAGCCATGGGTGCCACGGTTCATGTAGTTCATGCGTATCAAGCTCTTCCTCCTTCGGTCGATATTGGCCTTCTTCGTGATCGACTTCGCAATAGAGAAATCCAGTATGTGACCTTTACCAGTTCTTCCACGGTGAGGAATTTTTGTCAGTTGTTTGAGAATCGCCAAGAATTACAGGAATTAACCCGGCATATGACCGTAGCGGTCATTGGCCCGATCACAGCCCAAACTGTACAGGAAGAAGGGCTGTCGGTGGATGTTGTGGCGTTGGAGAGTACGGTTCCGGCGTTGGTCGATGCCATGATCATTCATGCCCAGCAAGCTCCGAAGGATACGCGATTGGTATCGTCTTCATAATTATTCTATGGTGGAGGAAGTTCTGGACACCATGTTTTGTTAACCGATTGATGGGAGGAGTAGCGTCATGGTTCCTGTAAAATCTTGTATGGTCCCGGTTGATAAAATTGTCAAAGTTGACCGGGATATTTTGGTCAAGACCGCTGCAGAAATGATGCGGGATAATGGAATCGGAAGTGTGATTGTGACCAGTGGAGAGGAAATCATCGGCATTTTAACCGATACGGATTTGGTTCGACGTGTGGTCGCTGCGGGTGCCGACCCGATGCGGACGACGGTTGAAAAAATTATGTCCGCTCCGATTGTCAGTATCGAGGCAGATCGAACCCTGTTAGATGCAAATGATCTCATGGCTAAAGAACATATTCGGCATCTGGGAGTTACCCAGGCGGGGAATATGGTGGGGATGATCTCTGTGCGGGACCTCGTTGTCTTTTTAACGAATCTTCCTCGAAAGTAAGGACGAGTATGGGATTTCCCGTTCATCGTTTACGTCGTATGCGGCAACATGAATCCCTTCGCCGAATGGTCCGTGAGACGCAGCTGGATCCGGCAGATTTCATTTATCCCTTGTTTGTGACCTTTGGCGAGAATAAGCAAGAGCCGATCGCCTCGATGCCTGGTCAATGGCGGTGGTCTGTCGATCGGGTAGTTCAGGAAGCCAAAGATGCCTGGGAATTAGGGATTCCGGCCGTTATCCTGTTTGGGATTCCTGAACACAAAGACGAGCGTGGATCTTCCGCCTATGAGAAGGAAGGGGTTGTTCAGCGTGCGGTACGGGCGATTAAGGATCATTTACCCGATTTAATGGTGATTACCGATGTGTGCATTGATGAATATACTTCCCATGGTCATTGCGGAATTGTTCGAGACGGCCGGATTCTGAATGATGAAACGCTGGAGTGTCTTCAGGCAATGGCGCTGAGTCATGCGGAGGCGGGAGTGGATATGGTTGCCCCTTCCGATATGATGGATGGCCGGGTTGCTGCGATTCGACAAGCCTTAGACCAACAGGGCCTCTCTGAAATGCCCATCATGGCCTATTCCGCCAAGTATGCTTCCGCGTTATATGCCCCGTTTCGCGATGCGGCCTTCTCTAGCCCATCTTTTGGGGACCGACGGTCCTACCAAATGGATGCAGCCAATGCGAGGGAGGCGCTGCGTGAGGTTGAACTGGACATCCAAGAAGGTGCCGATATTGTGATGGTGAAGCCAGCCTTGTTTTATTTGGATATTCTTCGACGGGTTCGTGAACTTGTGGCCGTTCCCGTGGCGGCGTATCAAGTGAGTGGAGAATACAGCATGATTAAGGCTGGGGCACAACTAGGCTGGATTCATGAAGCATCGGTGATGATGGAAAGTTTACTCGCGATTAAACGCGCAGGGGCTGACCTGATTCTCACATATTTTGCCAAAGAAGCTGCATGTCTCCTCAACCGTGATGGTGTATGAAGATTACTCGAGGAATACCCACGGTTCGTCCCGCCTTCTGCCCTGTTCTCACTATAGGCAATTTTGATGGGCAGCATTTGGGGCACCGTGCTCTTGTCCAAGCTGTCGTAAATTGCGCTCGGCAGGTCAACGGATTTCCTATGGTGTTGTCCTTTGCTCCCCATCCTGTGGAGGTGTTGCGTCCGGGATCTGTCCATAAATTTTTATCTGAGGATTATGAAAAAGTAGCGTTCTTTGAACGTCTGGGAGTCGGGGAACTGGTGGTTCTCCCTTTCACTATAGAGTTGGCCAGTCTGGGGCCGGACGAGTTTGTCCATCAGATTCTTCGTGACGGGCTTGGGATCCGAAAGCTATTCGTTGGAGAAAATTTTGTATTCGGTAGGGGACGAAGTGGTGGAGTGAAGGATCTGATAGAGCTGGGTGCCATAGCAGATTTTTCGGTTGAGCCGATTGCGCCCGTAATTGTGGGGCAGGAGGTGGTGAGTTCGACGCGCATTCGCAAATGCCTGGCAGCTGGAGACGTGGGTCATGGGGCCCAATGCTTGGGGCGCCCTTATATGTTAGGAGGGATGGTGATTCCCGGTGAGAAGCGAGGAAAACAGTTTGGATGGCCGACGGCCAATCTTCGACTCCCCGGGCATCGGGTTCTTCCTGCGGATGGTGTGTATGCCACGCTGACAATGTTGAAGGGGGAATGTCTGGATTCCATTGCCTATATCGGCACGCGGCCGACTTTTTCTGAAGAAGAACGTTTATTGGAAGTGCATATTTTCGATAAGACTCTTCAGCTATATGGAGAAGATATTTCAGTGCATTTTATTGAAAGAGTGCGAGGCGATATGGTGTTTGACAATGCCCAGGACCTCGTGAGTCAAATGGACCACGATGGTCAGCGGGCCAGGGAGATCTTGAAGAACTATTCAGCAGGACCACGAATTCCTGCGGTCGTTCATGGGGGAAGTGAATAGATGAATCGTCTAGTTCCCTTTCTTGGAATGGAACAAAAAATTGACCAGGCTATTCGGGCTAAGGGGTTATTGACGTTGGGAGATCGGATCGTGGCGGCCGTTTCTGGCGGTCCGGATTCTGTGGCCCTTTTTAGGTGCTTGGTGGAGTTGCGAGCCCGGTGGCAATGGGACATCTGTATCGGTCATGTGGACCATGGATTTCGGGGAGCTGAAAGTGAGAGGGATGCGAAGTTTGTGGAGGCTTTAGGTGAGAGATTTGGAGTGCCCGTCATGGTGCGCCGGCTCCATCTGAATAAATACGATGCAAAATTGAAGAAGGAGTCACTCCAGGAATATGCCAGAACAGCGAGGTATCAGGCCTTAGAGCAAATGGTCCTTGACCAAAAGGCGACAAAGTTAGTCCTTGGGCATACGGCAGACGATCAGGCCGAGACGGTTCTGATGTGGATGTTACGCGGGTGTGGAACAGGGGGATTGGGAGGTATTCCTCCCAAGCGAGGAATGCATGTCGTTCGTCCCTTGCTTGATATCCATCGGAGTGAGATTGTGGCGTATCTGGAGGAGAAGCAGGAGGAATCCAGAGAGGATTCCTCCAATGTTCAACCGGTGTACCTCCGGAATCGTATTCGTCAGCACCTGATTCCTCAATTGAAACAGTATTCGCCTGGCATTGTGAATGTGTTGACCCGGCAGGCACATATACTTCGGGATGATCATGTATATCTGGAGACATTGGCGGATGAAGCGTTTCAGCGCACTTGTGTGTCAGACCGCATGGGAGAACGGCAATTTGACCGTATGGCGCTCTTAACCGTACCTTTACCTATTCGTCGGAGAGTGATCCGCCAGAGTATTCAGATCATTACAGGACAGCAGCAGGGTCCGAGATTCGATCTGGTAGAAAGGGTATTAGATCGTTTAGAGCATGGTCGGTCTGGTTGGACGATTGTATGTCATGGAGTGCGGATTGCCCAGGAATATGACCGTCTGGTGATGACCTTCTGTGAGGAAATGAATCAACCTGAAGCGGATTATTCCGGCACGATGGTGATGCCTTTATCCATCCCTGGTGAGGTGGTTTGGCTTCCCACAGGGCACCGTTTTTCGATTTCAATAAAATCATCTCCCGTAATCGATGGCCATGCGAACCACTCAGAGGTCTATCTTGACCCTGCGAGGTTTACTCCTGAATTGATGTTACGAAGGTGGGTGCCTGGGGATATTTTTTGCCCCAAGGGGCTTGGTGGGCGACAAAAAAAGCTTCAGGATTTTTTTTCGGATCTTAAATTACCCCGTTCTCAACGGACCAAGGTGCCTTTATTGGTTGCGCCTGAGGGAATTGTCTGGGTTGGTGGGTTACGAGCAGATGAACGGTTCAAGGTTTCATCATCCACAACTTCGGTCATTATGGCCAAGATGATCATGTAAGGGGTAAGTCTCTATGAATCAAATTTTTGGAAAACCCCTCGTTACGCAAGAAGCCATGAGGGCTCGCATTAAGGACTTGGGAAAGCAAATTTCTCTGGATTATCAAGATAAGGATCTCCTCGTTGTTGGGGTCCTCAAGGGAGCCTATGTGTTTTTTGCCGACCTGGTTCGAGTTATTCGATTGCCGATTCAGATTGATTTTTTGATTGCCAAAAGTCAAAAAGCAATCGGGAGTTCGGCAAAAAAGGTGAAAGTGTGGTCAGAGTTGACCGAAAAGATCAATAGCCGCCATGTGTTACTGGTAGAAGATATCGTGGACTCAGGAGTAACTGCTCAGTTTTTAGTCAAAAATTTAATGAAGAAGAAGCCGGCATCTGTGGCTGTCTGCGCGTTGATTAGTAAGCCTGCCAATCGCAAGGTGGATGTTGATTTGCGGTATGTGGGGTTTGAAGTGCCTTCGACCTATGTTGTGGGATATGGGCTGGATTTTAAGCAGAAATATCGAAATCTTCCCTACCTGGCTAAACTCGATCCAAAGTTGGTTCAAGAAGACTCGCAGTCTTGATGCGGTTGTCAGCTCTAAAAAGTGCGTGATAGAATCAATTGGTTAAGCTATTTTCTTGATAGTCTGGCTCATTATGATATTTGAATTGCTAAGGGGGTTACCCTCGGTATGAATTCTCGGGTGAAAAACTTACTGTTTTGGGTGTTTGTGTGTTTATTCATGATTTTGTTATTCAACCTCTTTACGGTGCCAAATCAGCACCCTGAAGATCCGGTGATCTTTAGTGATTTTATGGCTCATTTGGAAAAGGGGGATGTTGAACGGGTCATTATCAAGAACAATAATATCAGCGCGATTTTGAAAGATGGCACCAGGATCCAAACCTATTCGGTTGAGTATCCAGACCTGGTTAAGGTTTTGCAGGAAAAATCCGTACAAATTGAAGCCAAGCCACCTGAAGATAATCCCTGGTATATCACCTTCCTACTTTCTTGGGGGCCATTTGTTCTCTTCTTGGGCTTGTGGTTTTTCCTGATGCGTCAAATGCAGATGGGCGGCAATCGGGCTTTGTCCTTTGGAAAAAGCCGAGCACGCCTCCTGACCGAAGAGAAGAAAAAAATCACGTTTGCGGACGTGGCGGGGGTGGATGAAGCTAAAGAAGAAGTAGTGGAAATCATCGATTTTCTAAAAGATCCTGCAAAGTTTCAAAAATTAGGTGGGCGTATTCCTAAGGGAGTCTTGATTGTGGGGCCTCCTGGGACTGGAAAAACCTTGTTGGCCAAAGCGATTGCCGGTGAGGCTGGTGTGCCATTTTTCAGTATCAGTGGTTCAGATTTTGTAGAAATGTTTGTCGGGGTTGGGGCTTCCAGGGTCCGCGACCTCTTTGAACAGGGGAAAAAACATGCGCCCTGTATCATCTTTATTGATGAAATTGACGCAGTGGGGCGATTGCGTGGCGCAGGTCTTGGTGGAGGTCATGATGAACGGGAGCAAACACTGAATCAATTGTTAGTTGAAATGGATGGTTTTGATACTACGGAAGGCGTGATCCTGATTGCGGCCACCAACAGACCGGATGTGCTTGATCCTGCCTTGTTACGACCAGGCCGGTTTGATCGGCAAGTTGTGGTGAATCGTCCGGATGTTCGTGGGAGAGGGGAAATTCTCAAGGTTCATACTAAAAAAGTTCCTGTCTCCTCAGATGTGGATCTGGAACAAATTGCCAGAGGGACTCCAGGTTTTTCAGGGGCTGACTTGGAAAATCTGGTCAATGAAGCTGCCTTGTGGGCCGCTCGCCTGGATAAAAAGTCTGTTGACCAGATTGATTTTGAAAACGCCAAAGATAAGGTCTTAATGGGTGTCGAACGCAAGAGCATGGTTCTGACTGAGGAAGAAAAGCGTACGACAGCGTTTCATGAGGCTGGCCACGCTTTGATGGCGAAACTCTTACCCGGAACCGATCCTGTTCATAAGGTTACCATTATCCCTCGTGGGCGTGCCTTGGGCATGACGATGCAATTGCCCATCGATGACCGGCATAGTTATTCCAAGGACTTTTTGTACAATACCCTCTCCATCTTGTTTGGTGGGCGCGTCGCAGAGGAATTGATCTTTAAAAGTGTGACGACTGGGGCTGGGAACGATATTGAGCGGGCCACTGAATTGGCCAGGAAGATGGTTTGTGAATGGGGAATGAGCGAAAAGTTAGGTCCGTTGACATTTGGAAAAAAAGATGAAGAAGTTTTCTTGGGGCGTGATTTTGGCTCACGTCGAGATTTTAGTGATCAAGTTGCGTTAGAAATCGACAAAGAAGTCAAACGACTCGTGGTTGAATCCTATGAACGAACGACCAGGATGCTGACCGAGCACATTCATACATTACGTGCCATTGCTGAAGCGTTGCTGGAGAAAGAGGTGTTAGACGGTATAGAGATTGAAAAAATCGTTCAACAGTCATCTTCCCTTGAGCAAGCTGCGGCAGTATAACGCGATTTTTTGATATGCTTTTCATTCAGAAAAGCCATGTAAGTCTATTTCCAAGCTGAGCTGATTTGTTTATCCACCTGTCCCCCTTTTGGTCTGGATAATACAAAAGGTCGAAACGCCTGCTTCCATCGACAGCATGCTTCCCTATCCCCCGTGGATTAAGAGCAATTTAACTTGGTCCCACCAGCGTTATGGGGGATTTGCCTAGAGAATTTATCTACCAAAATTTATCCCCACACGTGTTTTTTGTCGGATTTCCCGCTTTTCTAACCCTTCAAATCATTGTGCTTTATAAGGCCGAGAGCCCTATATGACTATTAGAGCCCATCATGGAATTGATTTGGTCAACAGCAAATGCGCATGAAACCCATGGCCGTCCCAAAGTCCACATTTCCTGAAATTCGCTGCCGTGAAAAAATAATGCCCATTGGGTCAAAGGTATTAATTATGGGTATATTGAACGTGACCCCAGATTCTTTTTCTGAGGATGCACAGTGCCTCAACATCGAGGCAGCGATTGAACGAGCACAACAGATGATTGCCGAAGGAGCGGATCTGATTGATATCGGTGGGGAATCGACGAGGCCTGGAGCGTCATACGTGGACGAGGATGTGGAAATAAAAAGAATTTCTCCCATTCTGACGGTGTTGAGGAAACTCACCAATATCCCACTTTCTATTGATACACGGAAAGCTGCCGTGGCTCGGAGGGCGTTGGACCTCGGGGCCGATATCATCAATGATGTGAGCGCTCTTCAAGATGATCCTCGGATGGCTCAATTAATTCAAGAATCCGGGGCTGGGGTTGTCCTCATGCATCGGCAGGGCCATAGCGTAAATATGCAGCATGCTCCACAATATAAAGATGTCGTGGGTGAGGTAAAGAACTTTTTATCTGAACGGGTCTCCATGGCCCAATCGATGGGAATTCCGGCAGATCATATTTTGGTTGATCCGGGAATCGGGTTTGGGAAAACCCTCAATCATAATTTAGAAATTCTCCGTAACATTGGGGAGTTGCTTCCATTGGGACAACCTATTTTAATTGGGGTGTCACGGAAAGCCTTTATAGGCACCTTAACTGGAAAACCGGTTGGCGAACGAGAATTCGGGAATGCCGTTGCGGTGGCCGCTGCTGTCTGGCAGGGAGCACATATCGTACGAGTCCATGAGGTGGGAGCCATGCATGATGCCATTTTGGTGGCTCAAGCTTTACAAAATTCGTGCGACAAGTAGGATAGGGTGGTAAGATCTCTCCCAGTGGCGTTTCCGCCGCTTTGTTCTCCTTATAACCGTCGTGATGCGCCATATATGTCCAATAGATCGCCCTCTGGGTAACGCCGTAGAATGACTGTCTTTGATTAGAGTGAATTTTTTGAATTTCTCTTCCAAACTGTTGATTCGCTTGTGAGTGGAGAGACAGGACAAAGTCTCCTCTATTCAAATGGTTTTGTGGCCTGCGCCAATTACTAAAAAAGAAAAGGGAACCACATGGGGAAACTATTCGGTACGGATGGGGTGCGTGGGGTCGCGAACCTGGATCCGATGACTAGCGAAATGGCGATGAAATTAGGACGGGCAGCAGCCCATGTTTTTCGTAAAGGTGATGGACGACATAAAATCATCATTGGCAAAGATACTCGTGTGTCCGGGTATATGTTGGAGTCGGCCTTAACTGCCGGACTATGCTCCATGGGTGTGGATGTCTTATTAGTCGGTCCCTTACCGACCCCTGCCATCGCGTTCATGACCCGTAGCTTGAGAGCCGATGCCGGAGTGATGATTTCTGCTTCTCACAATCCTTATCAGGATAATGGCATCAAATTCTTTTCGAATGACGGGATGAAGTTGCCGGATGAACTGGAGCATCGTATGGAAAACCTTATTCTCTCGAATGAAATTGAGCATATTCGACCGACGGCCGAAGCCATCGGGAAAGCTTATCGCATTGATGATGCAGAAGGACGATATATTGAGTTCGTCAAGCGCTCGCTTCCCCGTGAAATGGATTTCCAGAATATGCGAATTGTCTTGGATTGTGCCCATGGAGCGGCATATCATGTTTTCCCAAAGGTCATTCGTGAACTGGGTGCGAAGGTCTGGGTGATGGGCAATGAACCGGACGGGCTCAATATTAACGACGGGTGCGGTGCTGTGCACCCGGAGCGATTACAGCAGATGGTTCGAGATAGGAAGGCTGACCTCGGTATTGCCCTGGACGGAGACGCGGATCGGGCGTTGTTTGTCTGCGAACAAGGACAGGTGGTCGATGGGGATCATGCCCTGGCGGCTTTTGCTCTTGACCTCAAGAGACTAGGCCGATTAAGACACAATACGGTGGTGGGAACCGTGATGAGTAATTTTGGTTTTGAGGTCTGCATGCGAGAAGCTGGTATCAATCTGATACGAACGGCAGTGGGGGATCGATACATTTTAGAGCGGATGGTGGCTGAAAATTATAATCTGGGTGGAGAACAATCCGGCCATATGATCTTTTTGGATTATCATACGAGCGGGGATGGGATGATCTCCGGCTTACAAATGCTGAAGTTGATGCAGCGGGCTCAAAAGCCACTGTCGGAAATTGCCATGTGTATGCATTCCACGCCTCAGGTGTTGGTGGGGGTCACCGTTCCGCGTAAACCGGACCTGCAGACCCTTCCACAGTTACAGCAGGCGATTCAAGACAAAGAGCGCGTACTGAATGGAACCGGACGGATCCTTGTACGCTATTCCGGTACGGAACCGTTGCTGCGAGTGATGGTTGAAGGTCAAGATAGCCTGGTTATTCAGGAGATTGCGGAAGATTTAATCACAGTGGTGAAGTCCTGCATTCAGTAAGGATGAGAAGGTCTCCCACCCGTATTTCAGTCGTCTGCTCTAATGAATGATTTGGCATTGAGGATGAATAGACGTAATGATCGATATGGCCTGCTTTCTTACCAGCCTCAACCAGTCGGGTTAAGCCCGGCGCTCTTTTATGGGCGAGGTCCTTTGAAGACGGTGGAAGGCAGTACCCTGCGCTTAATTATGGGGTCTTTGAGTAAGGATACCTTACGGCCCTTGAGATGAGCTTCATGAACCATATGCGCTGTCTTATGTGATACTCCTTGGAGTGGTGTCCTACCTCACCGGGCTTTGGCTTGGTCCGTTTCTTACCTTGTTTCCCCTGTCACTTCTGGGGGCTCTTCTTAGTTTTGGGTGTATCCTCACCTGGTTTGAACAACAAAAACGTGTCACTCGACAGACAGGATTTATCCTATTTGCGCTTGTGGTAGGAGGAATCGGTCATGCACATTGGGCAGGGACCGCTCAGTTGGATTCGAATCTAGTTGTTGTGGTCGAGGAACAACCCATTTTTATTGAAGGAGCCATTGTGGCCCCAGTCCGGCAGACTCCAGATGGGCTCATTTTGCTGGTGGAGGCGACTCGATTGGTGAGGCAGGGAAAGGAGCAGGTAGCTCATGGCCGAATCCGTCTAACCTGGCGGGAACCCGGGGAATATTCATTGATCTACGGGGATCACGTTGCCTTCATTGCCCGAATACGGGAACCCTATGGAACAATGAACCCTGGCGGGTTTCATTTTGGGCAATATCTGAAACGGCAAGGGATTCATGCTGTCGCGTCCGTGCAAGGTCCCGAAGCCATCAGGGTCCAGGGCACCCAAGTTCGGACCACCCGTGAGTTGATCTTAGGTGTTGTCGATCACTGGCGCCAAACAATTCATCATTCGGCAGTGTCCAGTCTCAGAAATCCTGCATTGGGATTATTTCTCGGGATGGTATTAGGAGAGCAAAGTTATATTGAGTCGGACATTCGAGACGCATTTATGGCTAGCGGAACCGTGCATATTCTCTCGATCTCTGGGTCTCATTTAGGGTTATTGGCCTTGTTGATTTTTGCCGGGGCGCGATGGGCATTTCGCCATTTACCAATATTCTGGCTGGAGCGACTATCGTTGCGACTTACTGCCACCCGCTTTGCGGTCCTCATCACATTGCCGGCCGTTTCCTTTTATACCTTGCTGGCTGGGGCGGAAATGGCGACGGTCCGTTCATGGATCATGATCGTGGTGTGTTGCGTTGGCATATGGTTGGGAAGGGAGCGCAATCTGGTGCCGGCGTTAGCCGTAGCCGCGCTCTTTATGGTATTGCCGCATCCGGAGGCCATTCAGGATATTTCATTCCAGTTATCATATCTCTCGGTTGCGGCAATTGCCCTTGTGGTTCTTGTCCGAAAACAGAAGGAATCCAACCTATCGGGATTAGATGCAGCCTTCCCGCCAGCACAGCCGACCTGGCTCGTGGGTCTCTGGCATAAGGCCGTGCTAGCCTGGCTGATCACCCTCGCAGTCAGCTTGGCCACCTTGCCTTTGGTCGCCCATAACTTTCATCAAATACCCTGGCTGGGGTTATTTGCCAATATGGTGATTGTTCCTTTGGTTGGCGCGTTGATGATTCCTCTAGGTCTGTTGTCAGGAATGCTTGTCCTAGTAGGGGGAGGAGAAACTCTTCCTATGGCCAGTGTGAATCAATGGGTCTTTGACTGGCTCGCACAGGTCGTGATGATGCTCTCACATATACCGGGAGCGACTTGGTATGTCGCGTCGCCGAGCTTGAGTTCAATGATCGTCTTTTGGGGAATACTGGCTGGGGTTGTGGCCCTGTGGCATCGGCATCTGATCCGATGGGGGTGTGGCACAATCCTGCTCGCGATTCTGCTGTGGTGGGGATGGTCGCCACGCACCGGGTGGGATCCGGGAACCGTGCGAGTCACGTTCCTGGATGTGGGGCAAGGTGATGCCACCCTCATTGAATTACCCGACGGTCAAACCGTGTTGATCGATGGCGGACCATCCTATCGACGATTGGATATGGGACGTGCGGTCATCGGGCCGTATCTCTGGAATCAGGGTATCCGGCGGCTGGATCATGTGGTTGCGACGCATCCGCAATGGGATCATGTCGGCGGATTACCGTGGGTATTGGACACGTTTGAAGTAGGACAGTATTGGGATAATGGCGTCTCCCGGCCGGAACGATTTTTTTCTCGCCTCCGCTTGGCGGTAAAATCTTCCGGGCTTCAGGAACGGATACCTACGGCAGGAACTGTCATTGTCAGCCCAGGACCTTGTTCTCTGATTGTGCTGAGCCCTTCCCGCAGCCAACGGGCAGAGAGGGATGGATCCTGGACAGGGTCTAGTGGAAAGGATCTCAATAATCGATCGCTGGTTACCAGGCTCGAGTGCGGGAAGCATTCATTTTTGTTCACGGCCGATGTGGAACAGCAATCTCTCGATGAATTACTGCAGGTTTCCAATGGTTTTTCTGCTCGCATCGTGAAAGTGCCCCATCATGGAGCAAAAAGTTCCCTGAACCGTGAGTGGGTGAATCGACTTCAAGCTGAAGCGATGGTTGTTTCGGTTGGTGCTCATAACCGGTATGGCCATCCAGCTCCCGAGGTGCTTGATGCGTATGAAAAGCGAGGCCTTCCTTTATACCGGACTGATCGCGATGGGGCGGTTTGGTTCACCGCGACTCCCGGTTCGGACGACATGACGGTGAGAACAGCGAGAGAGGGAGGCCTGCTCCAGGTTCAAGCTGGACCAGGTATGTGGAGAGAGGAATGGGCCAATTGGACTCGGATAAGGAATCGATAAACAGGGTTTTACCGTAACCTGCCATGTGGGGCAGGGTCGTGCTCATGCTTGGCCTTCAATCCACTTTGTGAGTCCATCTGGGATATCTACGATAGAATTCTCGTGTCCGTCAACTCCTCAGGAGTTGGATCTTTTCCTGTATGTCGGGAAGAGAAGAGTATTATTGTTTTAAGTCACTGTTAAGGATATACGGTTAAGCCACGGATAAAATATTTTAAAAGACGGGTTGTCGGCATTAAAGGAGTCTCATGGCAAATCAAGAGCAATTGAAGCTCATTAAGGGGGGTGTGGATGTCTGGAATGCATGGAGAAAGGCGAATCCTTCCAAGCGCGTAGATTTGAGTGGTGGGAATTTTTCCAAAATGGAATTATCTGGTGTTGATTTGGATGGTGCCAATCTCCAAGATGTCAATTTCAATCAGGCGAATCTTTCAGGTGCCATGTTATCCGGGGCAAATTTGACAGAGTCCAGTTTGTTGGAAGCGAATTTGACCGGGACAAACCTGGAAAACGCGAATGTGAGTGACGCTGACCTTCTCCGGGTCATACTCGTACGGGCGAATCTTGAGCTGGCGCATCTAGCCAAAACGGATTTGACAGGGGCCGATCTGACTAAAGCGAATCTGCGTGAAGCAAATCTTCACCTGGCCAATTTGCAAGGTGCAAAACTCACCGAGGCCAATTTGGAAAGATGTAAACTTCGAGAGGCAAATCTGGGTCAGGCAGATCTCGCTGGTGCCAATCTGGGTAGTGCTGATCTGGCGCAGGCCAATCTCAAGCAAGCGAATTTACGGGGTGCGAATGTTGAAAAGGCTTCCCTGATTCAGGTGGATTTGCAGGAGGCTAATCTTCAGGCTCTTGACAACATGACTCTCCTCCAATTGTCAAAAGCCAGATTCTTGCGGCAGGCTCGACTAGACCCGACCATCTATGAACAGTTGGTAAGGGAATATCCCCATGTGTGTGAGCAGGATTAGTTAAGAGACATTGGGAGGTATCGAGAAATTTTCACGAGTGAGGGAGGAAATACGATGGGGTCTCGAAAGGTCATACCAATGCTGGACAACGTGAGTTCTGATGACGAGCTTCAAAATCTGAGAGGAAAAGACTGGCCGCTTTTTATTGTGTAAACAGAATGGGGGTGGTCGTTCAGAAGGTTCAGCAGCGACCACCTTGTTGGCTACCGAATTTCATAGGAATGCTGGGTTTGAGCTAGCCGCCCTCTTACGTGCGGATGCCGCTGACTATCTGCAGAACCATGGCAGTGAGGAACATGAGACTGATACCCGTGAAGACCCCATAGGCGGATTGGACCCGGCGTGTGGCGGTGTAGAAAATCGTGGTCAAGGAAAAGATGACGTATAACAGCGAGCCCGCAGCTAACGCAAAAAACATGATGGTAAAGTAGGGGGATACTGCGAATCCGCTGATCAAAGTTCCAAGACACGTTGGCAGACCTGCTAACAATCCCATCAAAATGATATCTTTGAGACTTGGTCTTGATTTTCCAGCTGAGCCGATAATAGCAAATCCTTCTGTTCCATTGTGTAAAGCGAAACCCATAATCAGGACCCCACTTAAGACCCATGCACCCTGCATATAGGCGGCGCCGATCGCTAGGCCTTCGCCCAAGTTATGGAGACCCATTCCTAAGGCGATCATATAGGGTAGAAACAGCTTTGAGGGTTCCGTCCGGTTCCTGCCCTGCTGGCGTTGCTCAATGAGCACCAGCCCCACAAACCCGACCAATAAACTGCCGAGAAAGGCGACCCAGGATAGCGGATCCGTCGCGCCGGTGAATTCTACGGCTTCGTGCATGAGGTCAAAAAAGAGATAAACAAGTACACCGGTGGCAATTCCGGTTAAATAGCCTTCCCAAGCCCTGCTCATGGCCTTTGCAACGATCAAGGCCAAGGCAATGCCAAGATAAATCGGGAAAACCCCTGCAATCGCACCGAGCCCGATTAATTGTCCAATTGTTTCCATAAGACCAACTTATCAAATGTTAGAGTTTTTTGGCAATAATGAAACTTGGTTTCATTTTCAAATTATTAATGATATCGGATGGAGCATCAGGGAATCTTGGATGCATGAATGGCTTCAAATAGCGCTCGGGGTTGAGAGAGCGGTTCCCATTTCAGGACGCCCAGCGAGTCATCGACATAGACAGGATGTCGCATGCCATTAAGCACACAGCTTACACCTGGGGCACTGGCAACCGCCCAGAGGACTTTACGGGAAAAGGGTTCCTCTCGTTTGGTTTCCGGTATTAAAGGGTCGATGATCCGTCTGATTTCAGAGAGTTTTTTGGCACTTGTTTGCGCGGCCTCCATACGCATGACCTTGAGGAGAGAGACAAGTTCCGGAACATACCGATCCCGCCATGATTCCCATATTTGTTCTTCTTCCTGTTTGCCTGCGAAATGTCGGGTGAGCAGTTGGAAGACCTGATTGGCATGTGGGGCAATCGTTTGTGATTCGATTTGGTCCCAGTGCTCAAGATTTTGGATGGACGGACGAATTCGTTTCAGTTCTTCGGCCCAGTTAAAATAGTCCAGCGGAGCAGCCCCTTTTTCCGGTTTGGGGATCTGGGGTGCTAACACCTGCTTGTAGTCGTGTTCCAATGCGGCGACTTTTGGCTGCTGGGAATCAAAATTCGTGTTGGATATTTCCACCTGGGGATCGGCGAGACGGATCATGCCTCCGCCTTTTCCAGGGATGGCATTCAGTGGCCGGTTCACCAGGACAGCAATGTTGGCTTCCTGGGCAAATGCCAAGACCGTTTGCGACTGTTTTGGACCGGTATTGGGCGTGAGCAGAGCTTCCGATTCAAACAGATTCATCGGGAGTTGAAGTATACGGAAATGATGGTGCGAAATGCCGGCATGCTTTGCGGCGGCTTCTGCGGCATTGAGCATGCGAGAGAGTGAGGTGGCTTCGGGATTATCGGGTTTGGCTGTGCAGGTATTGGAGGAGACCCCATAGTATTGCAACCGGCCTGCGGCGATTTGTGTCTCCAGATAGGTAAAAGCCTGTTGCAGACGCCGATAGAACTCCTGTCGGAGATCTTCAAGCCTGATGGGATCAATCGACAAATTCCGGTTTTTGGCATCAGACAAAAAATATTCTGGATTGTGCAGGAGGCAGATATCCAGGGTTTCCAGTCCCAGGCGGTCCAGAGACAGAACGAGTTGTTCTTCTAGAAACGAAGGATGGAGGCAATGCCAGATGCCCTCGCCATATTTGACCATTTCGGGAAACGGGTGGCCGGCTTGTTCCCTGGATTCAGCGCGCGCAAGATTATTTCCTTGCACATAGCCGATTTTTGAGACCACGATGACCTCATCACGAGAGACAACCTGTTTAGCAATAAAATCCTTAAGCACCACACCGACCAAACGTTCGCTCCCACCGTCGGTATAATTGGTAGAGGTATCGATAAGGTTGCACCCGTCTTGCAAAGACTTTTCAAGTGCCTTTCGGTGGTCTTCGACTCCAACATTGATCCGGTAACCACCAAAGCCTATGCGAGAAGTCGTCAATCCGGTTGAACCCAAAGATGTATATCCATGAGAGGAAGGGCGAGAATCCTGTGGGCTGGCAAGGATTCTGGCTACGTACTGCCCCGTTCCCTGAGGAGTGGCATGTCCGGACAGACCCTGGCTGGTCAGTGCTTGCAGGGGTGGTTCTTTTGTGAGTGAGGTGGTGGTCTCCTGGGGATGGCTCAATGCGTCAACGACCTCTTGAGGATCGGTGATCGGAGCCTGACAGGCAAAATTTTTACAGACATAGAGCGCGGATTTCCCATGTGTCAGAGTCTTTCCGACCAATAGGGGATGAGTCTGTTCACCATCCAGATCCTGCTTATAGGCCAAAATGCGGTAAGGCACAAAACACGCATTCACCGCTGAACGGAGTTGGTCATATAGCTTATCGCCAGGAATTCCTACGAGGGCCAACTCGATCGGGCCCCGTAATAGGAGGTCAATGACCATGAGACTTTTGGGAAACCCTCTTGGCATTTGTCCGATTTGCTGCCCATAGGTTCGAATGGCATTGGTCGCGGCTCTCCGAAAGTCGTCGCGATCATCGTGAAATGATAAGCGGGCCAGAGCCGACGCGGCCACGGCATTTCCACTGGGAGTTGCTCCATCGGCGCCTTCCCGTCCCCGGATAATTAGGGCTTCATGATCGGTGGGGGTGGTAAAGAATCCACCGTTGTCCCGATCTTCAAAATCTTCCACGATACGTTCAGCTAACGAGACTGCCTCATGAAGGTACCGTTCCTGCCCAGTGGCTTCATAGACGTCGATCATGGCTTCGGTCGCATAGGCATAATCTTCCAGGCAGGCATTGAGATGGGCGTGCCCTGCACGATAGGTGCGCCATAGCCGGCTCTCGGGACGTGAAAGTGTGGACAGAAGAAAATCGGTGGCCCGAATGGCCCCATCCAGATAGGGTTGATGGTTGAATACGCGACCGGCTTCGGCCATCGTCCCGATCATCATGCCGTTCCAGGCAGTGATGACTTTATCATCAAGTCCAGGTGGGATACGTTTCAGGCGAGCCTGGTACACTTTCGGGCCCACACGGGTGATCGTGTCTCGTAAGTCTTCGCTGGAACAGCCTAATTCCTCTGCGACCGTTTCTAGTGATTTTGTTGTGCGTGGGATGTTGGTGTGTTCCCAATTGCCTTCCTCGGTGATGTCGTAATAGGCGCAGAAGCGAGTGGCGTCTTGTTCATTCGGGAGGATTTCACGTATCTGTTCCGGCGTCCATACGAAGAACTTGCCTTCTACTCCTTCGCTGTCCGCATCTGTCGCCGAATAAAACCCGCCTTCCGGTGCAGTCATTTCTCGCAAAATGTAATCTAAGGTCTCCGTGGCGACCTGGCGATATCGATTTTCCCCTGTGACTTGAAAGGCCTCAACGTAGGTCCGTGCGAGGAGGGCATTGTCATACAGCATTTTTTCGAAGTGGGGGGCTAACCATTCATCATCCGTGGAATAGCGCGCAAATCCGCCACCGATATGATCGTACAGGCCGCCTGCGGCCATGCCATCCAAAGTTTTGGTGACCATGGCGAGTATTTTTTTCTCACGACTCCAGTGGTATTGGCGCAAGAGAAATGAGAGGCCGGTGGCGGGTGGAAACTTGGGCGCTCGTCCAAATCCCCCATAACGTGTATCAAAATCACGGGCAAATTGCTTGACGGCATCTTCAATTTCGGCTGCCCCAACGGCAAGCGGAGATGCAGGTTGCAAAGCGGTTCGCAGACGTGTCGTGAATCGACTGGCTTGTTGAGCGATGTTAGATTGATCTTTCTTCCACCCTTCCCCAATGTTTGTCAGAATTGATCCGAATCCAGGACGACCATAGCGGTCTGTAGGAGGGAAATAGGTTCCCGCAAAAATTGGCTCCTGATCGGGGGTGAGGAACACGGTCATAGGCCACCCACCGTGACCCTGGTTCATGGCAGTGGTAGCCTGCATATAGATTTCATCCAAATCCGGCCGTTCTTCCCTGTCCACTTTGATATTCACGAAATACCGGTTCATCAGTTCCGCGATGGCCTGATTCTCAAACGATTCCCGCTCCATGACGTGGCACCAATGGCAGGCTGAATAGCCTATGGAGAGCAAAATTGGTTTATTCTCTTTCTTTGCCAGACTCAGCGCCTCCGCGCCCCAGGGGAACCAATCTACCGGATTGTAGGCATGCTGAAGGAGATAAGGGCTGGTTTCGTGACTTAGCCGATTGGGTTTGCGCTCTGTTATGGATTCAGACATAAAGGATTTTCACTCAACGTGATCAGGATAATAAATGGTGGAGGTGCTGCATTCTGTGGAACAATTCATTAAGTTAGGGGGAAATACTATTTTTGTTGGTCACCGAGGCTTCGTTCATACAGCAACACCTTCCATCCATCCGCTTCCGAAATGAATCCTTTGGGTTGGACAACAGGAAGCATCCCGGTTCCAGGCACCCGGCCGGTCTGTCCCATACTTCCGTTTTTGAGGACCCACATCATTTCACCAGGTGTTCGATAGGTGTTAAACTTCGGATTAGTAAAATTTCTCGGTTGAATGGGAAGGTTTTTTGCGGCCGGCCCATCCCCTTTTCCTTCGGCCCCATGACAACTAATGCATCCTCCACGTCCCATGAAAATTTCTTTTCCTTCGGCCAGGATTTCCGGGGTGGATTCAATAGGAGGTTTCGTCGATTTGGCTTTGGCGATCTCATTCGAGGGGACTCGGGAGATTTTAATGTTGAATTCACCGCCTGCGGTGCCATAGCCGGCAGGGTTTGCAGACCAGGCAGGTGGCGCAAGAAGAGTGGAGAGGATAATGCTACTTCCCAAAATAAGCCGGTAGTGATTCATGAAAGTCTCCTTCAATGCAAATTTAGGATAGGCAGAATGAAGTTTGATATTTTGGGGATAACTCGCGTTCTTCTCCCCGTATGATCTTCTAGGGTCGTGCGCTCAAAGGTAGACAGGATACCAATCATCAAGGTGAGGGGCAAACCCAGCTTTTAATCACTTATTTTAAGCCTATAGGCTCTCTTTCAGGTAATAACAATACGCTTGACTAGTGGGCACTTGTGTTACAATTGGGTCAAAATTTTCCTTGAGCATTGGCATTATGGCGTTAAATGAGCACAATCGACGGAAATTTGTGGCTGGCATGAGTCGGCGGATTTCGAAGCTACGCGACCAATCTGAGCAAAGCTTGGACTTTGCAATTGAAACAATGTTTCAAGAGCGGACAGAGGCCTATTTGCATGTTGAAGAGGGGTTGATGGAGGTTGACCGGATGTTGGGGCTGGTTGAGGGGGAGTTGGAGGATATTACCGAATTGACTACCGCCCAGCGCTTGGAATCACGGTTAGAGTTTATTGAAGACCGGTTTGAAGAGTTTGAAAGCGAAATAAGGCAACGTCCCCGCCGTCGACGACACAAGATCAATCTCTTTAATTTCTTTAAGGCTGCCGGAGGTGGAGGAGGGGAGGGAGAGCCCACTTCTGTTCGTGGAGAAATTCGTTCGTCTGTCCACGCCTATGAAGTGCTAGGGGTTGAGTTTGGAAGTCCTTTGCCAGTGGTGACTCGAGCCTTTCGAGAGCGGGCGAAGAAGATACATCCTGATATTCGGCAAGGCGACCGCAGTTCCGAGCCGGAACTGCGGCGTATTATCGAAGCTTACCAATTCCTCAAAACCGACTATTTTGGCAGTGCGGCTTCAGATTCTATCCAGCGGCCATTTTGACTATAAGCCCCGCTTTTTCCCCTGCCAAGACTCCTTTAAAGAATTTTGCTAACTGTTTCCGGAGGCCGGGCGAGGATCGCTTGGTCCCCTTTTTGGACGAGAGGGCGTTGGATGAGATCTGGGTGTTTAATGAGGATGTCTAGCAATTCATCATCGGTGAATTGTGAGTCCTGTAAGTTCAGCTTTTTATATAACTCTTCCTTTTTTCGGATGATTTCTGATGATTTAATCCCGGCCTTTTTGAGGAGCCCTTTAAGCGTGGATTTGGAAAAAGTTTTTTCGTAATAGTTAATGGCTGTAAAGGGTTGTCCGCTTTCCTCAACTAATTTGATGACCTGCCGGCAGGTGGAGCAGGTTGGTTTGTGATAAATGATGATGTCAGCCATACGATACGCCTCCGTTGTGAATGATCTGTCAACTCCATCCGCCTTGACCTCCTTTTTGAGGCCATGCTACAAGCTGGTCCAGCTATATGCGAAAGGATTAGTCTGATGTATACATACGACAGAGGGAGTTTGCCAGGATGAGCGAGCTAAGCCCAGCTCAGGAATTTTTTTGTGCCTCCGAGACCGAGCGAACCTTAAAGGATCTTCGGCTTAAACGTAAAGGCCAGCCCCTGTATGTGATGGGTCATGAAGATCGGTATAAGGGCAAGGAGGGGATATTTGAATTTTTTAACGTTCGCCTTGCCGTGGTCAAGTTTCCTGATGAAAAAACGCTAGGATTTGATCCCATAGATTTATTATTACCTTGTGAGATCAATGAGGACGGCGTACCTTTTTTTGAAATTCGCTATTGCGAAACGTGCGACCAAGTTTTTCCTCTCACCTCATCGGAGTTTCATGCTTCTGTTGAGCGGAAAGAATGTCCGGAGTGCGCCCCATAAGTCCTTTTTGAAATAGGTTCTTTCCTGCAGGTCGTTTGCAGTGCACCCTCCGTTTTCTTTCATTTTTTTTAACTTCCTCCGTTTTTTGATTTCAAGAGTCAATTTCCCATTGATGAAGGGGGCAGCTTCGTCGGCGAATGA
>CABVRQ010000012.1:0-32175 GCA_902500695.1 uncultured Nitrospira sp.
TGAGAAGGCATCTCGAAAGCGGTCAGGAGCCTGCACATTGAAAATTCTTGGAACGTGATGTCCTTCGTTTAAATCGATTATAAGGATTAGGCCCAGCAGGCCAGATACTTACGGATGGCAAATTGCTGTTGGTTGGAGAATGGGGCCAACGAAGTCAAATGGCCTCTATAAGATTATTCGACGAGGTTCAGGTAGGTAGCGGGTTAACACCATTCGCCGGTTTTGCAGGATATGACATCACTCGATAATTGGGTGGGTGCGGTCGTGATCGTGGAGGATGGTGAGTCACACCAGGTACCAATTGTGCAGGCTCCGTCGGAGACGGTTGGCTCTGACGCAGTTGGGTCGCTCGGTGTGGCGGGTGTCAACGCAGGTGAAGGGGCGACGACTGAGGATAACAATGGAGATTCCGGGCTATGGGATACTGTCCTTACGAGGGCTTGATTCCTAGGTTTTTGTTCTATTGTTGAGGGTTTTGGAGCGTTTTCTTCCTCCATCGCGTGATCGGGGGGAAGGGAAGCCAGAAAAGTCGGATTCTTTTTTTGTAGCTTTGCCAAAAGTTTTTGCCCGTCTGAGTGATAGGGGTTGTTGGGATGTTCATTGACCAGGGCAAGTAACCATTCCTGTGACCATTCTTCGATGCCCAGGTCCTGGTAGGTTTTCGCCAGATGGAACATGGCATCCCCGGCAGTTTCTAATTCAGGAAACTCCTTGATAATTTTTTCGAATCGATGGGCCGCAGCGAGATAGGAACCCCGGCCGAGGTAGAATTCCCCAACCATCAAATGTCGTTGGGCTAATTGTTCTTTACAAATCAGAATGGTTTGCTTCGCTTCGGTTTCATAGCGGCTTGCCGGAAATTCTTGAAGAAGTTTGTCGAAGTTCTGAATGGATAGCTCCAGGGGCTCAGGGTCACGATCGACTGTCCGGTATTGTTTGAAATGGCTGACCCCAATTTTGTATTGGGCATAAGGTGCCAAGACGTGATTTCGGTGGAGGTCGAGAAAATGTTTGTATTCCACGATGGATTCCGCATAGGATTCTTTGTCAAAAAATGATTCGGCCCGTTTCATGATCACGTTCGGATCGTAATTCATTTCTACGGAATCACCAACGAAAATTTGTTCGTCCGTTGAAGACACTGCTTGTTTCGATGTGGTGTCAGTAGGTTTGGGTGTGGAGGAACATCCAGCGATTATGAAAAGAGCAGTGAAGAAGAGGATCAAAAGAGATCGGAAATTGACAGGAAATGTCACAGGTAAATCACTCCAGGCAGTAAATGATCATGAGCTGTGGTGAATGTCGATACAGAGAGTATGAAATAGCCTATAATCTATACAAGATTCGGACCAATAAAAGAAAGTCTTTAATATTGAGAATAGGTTAAATCTTTCACCGAAAATTGTCTCTTTTTTGCCACACTATGTGGTAGGCATAAACTAATTGCGACAGTCGGTAATTGTTGTGAATTCAACGAATAGGCCACGAGTATATGCATGGCAACCTCTCTAGAATTGTGGGAACCGGCTCCTTTCTCCCCGGTCGTCTGGTAGATAACCAGGAGGTGGCCGATCTGTTAGGGATTGAGCCTTCGTATATTTTTCGAGTGTCAGGTATCCGGAACAGATTCTGGGCTGGTCCACATGAGGAATGCTCTTTCTTGGCAGAGCAGGCTACTCGAAGGGCATTGGATCAGGCCGGGTTGGTCCCGGAGGATCTTGACGCCATTCTTGTCTCCTCCACCTCTCCAGAGATGATGTTCCCCTCCACGGCCTGCTTGCTTCAAGCTCGGTTGGGGATCAAGGGTATCCCGGCATTTGATCTCTCAGCCTCTTGCTCGGGGTTTCTCTATGGCCTCTCCATGGCGGATTGTTTCATTCGGGCCGGGAAGTTTCGGAGATGTCTCGTCGTGGCTTCGGAAATCAAGTCCCGGTCCTTGGATGTCAAAGATTTGAGTACAACCATTTTATTTGGTGATGGGGCCGGTGCGGCCATTGTCGAGAGATCATCAAACTCTGACCTGGGTGTCGTCAGCATTCGACTGCACGCCGACGGGGCATATCATGATCTGGTCAAAATTGCCGGAGGGGGTTCCCGTCAGCCTTTGTCTCAATCTGTCCTTGATTCCAATGAGCATACCTTGCGAATACGGGGTTCAAGGGTGTTTCGCCTCGCAATCAGGCGTCTAGGCCAAGCGGTCCGCGACCATTTGGAGCAGGAGAAATGGGATGCGTCGCAGCTCGATCAGGTCATTTTCCATCAAGCAAATGGACGTATGCTTGCCCAATTTTGTGAGAATATCGGGGTCCCTCATGAGCGATGCCTCACGATGATCGAGCAAGTCGGAAATACCTCCTCGGCTTCATTGCCGATGGCATTAGATCATGCGAATCGAGATCAGAGACTGAAGAAGGGCGATCGGGTCATGTTGGGGGCCTTTGGTGGAGGCCTCACGTGGGGCACAGCTTTGGTTCGGTGGGGATAGAATTGCCCTTTCGGTGTTGTTCCCTTGTTACCGGAGAAACCGGGTTGGGGATTGTGTTGACGATCTCTTGCAATTTAGCCTATCGTGCGCAAGCAAAAGGCATGAGTGGGATAGATAATGAAGATAGAAAATAATTAGAAGGAGGGTGCGTTGAAAATCTTCCTGGCCAATCCTAGAGGGTTCTGTGCGGGAGTGGATCGAGCGATTGAAATCGTCGATTTGTCCTTAAAGACCTATGGTGCACCAATTTATGTTCGGCATGAAATTGTACATAGCCGTCATGTGGTCGAGTCCCTTCGTGGAAAGGGTGCTATTTTTGTGGAAGAACTGAATGAGGTTCCTGATGGCGCCATCGTCATTTTCAGTGCACATGGTGTGGCAAAAGAGGTGTGGGAAGAATCTACGCGGCGAAATTTGAAAGTGATTGATGCCACATGTCCCCTGGTCATTAAGGTCCATAACGAAGTGAATCGGGATTATTCCAACGAATATGAGCTGATCCTGATTGGTCACGCGGGGCACCCTGAGGTTGTGGGAACCCTGGGACAGGTGCCTGATAAATTCCATTTAGTTTCCTCTGTTGAGGATGTGGACTCATTAGAAGTAGAAAATCCTCTTCACCTGTCGTATGTCACTCAAACCACGTTGAGCGTGGATGAATGTCGAGATATTGTTGCCGCCTTACATCGTCGGTTTCCCGGTATTAAGGGGCCACACCAGGAAGATATTTGTTATGCCACGCAAAACCGGCAAAATGCTGTCAAAGAGCTGTCCCGTTTTGTTGATGTCATTCTGGTAATCGGGTCTCCCAATAGCTCCAATTCGAACAGATTAAGAGAATTGGGCGAACGGTGTGGAATTCCTTCATATCTCATTGATTCTTATCAGGATATTCAGACCAAATGGTTGGAAGGCGTGAACGCCATCGGCATTGCGGCAGGGGCCTCGGCTCCAGAAGTATTAGTGGCTCAGGTCATTAAGTTTTTGAAGGATCAAGGAGCGACATCGGTAGAGGAGTTGACCGTGGTGGAAGAGAATGTTGAATTTCTTCTTCCCAAAGAATTACTGATGGCCAAAGGCCAGCGATAAGTTCCTTTGGATTTCCGCTTTCCGGGAGGAGCGCGAGCGTATATTTTCAGAATTTATCCTTCCTCATTATCTTTCCCAATATACTGAAACCGGTAGATCTGTTTGATTGGGGAATCCTCATGGCATAGGGGATTCTCCGTAAAAGGCTCCATAGTTTTATCCTGTTGACAGGAGCCTTGGTTTTGGCAATATGTCAAGATATTGAATAGGCTGATAGTCAGACCCACCGTATTTTGTGGAAAATTTTGATTTTTCTTTCTTCTTTATGGTACTGATTTGAGCCAAATTACTGCCCTGTCATCCACTCCATTCTGGGAGGGAATATGTATCTTCGTACTCTAGTCGTCAGTGGGTTTAAATCCTTTGCTGAGGCAAAAATAGATTTTCCGAATGGGATAACCGCTGTTGTCGGTCCCAACGGGACAGGTAAGAGTAATATCGTGGATGCCATTCTGTGGGCGATGGGTGAGCAAAGCGTGAAGAGTTTACGAAGTGAGCGCATGGAAGACGTGATTTTTAATGGGACTGAACAACGTAAACCCATGGGAATGGTCGAGGCTTCGCTCATTTTTTCCGAGGTGACGCCTCGTGAGTTGGAGCCTGTCTCTGCCCTTCTGGAAGGGCTTGACCAGGCAACGGACGTCATGATTACTCGTCGGCTTTACCGCGAGGGAGACAGTGAATATTATTTTAATAAGATTCCCTGCCGACTTAAGGATATTCGAGGATTTCTCTGGAATGCCCGGGCAGGAGCTCGAGGGCAGTCTGTGATTGAACAGGGCAATATTGAACAGTTGCTCAGTGCTTCCCCACAGGAACGGCGTGAGTTTATTGAGGGCACGGCAGGTATTATTCGATATAAGAAGCAAAAGGCCGAGGCATTACGGAAATTACAAAGTACAGAAAATAATCTTTTGCGGGTTCGGGATATTCTAGGAGAAGTTCGAGGTCAGCTTCGGACGCTCAATCGTCAGGCGAAACAGGCAGAGGAGTATCAGGCGTTTCTCCGTGAAGCTCGGGAGCTTGAGGTGCAGTTGTTGACCCATGACTTTCGCCGGTTTTTTCAAGACCAGTGTCAGTTTGAAAACGAGTTACACGAATCTGAAAACCAGGAGATTGCCTGCGTGGCTGAAGAGGCTAGGCTTGTGGCCGAGCACCAAGACGTGCAATTGGAGCTGACGTCTGCTAGCGAAACTCTTAAGGAAGCACAGGACCGATTTCGAGAGATTGAGCAACAAATGTCCCATGCGTTTACGGCGATTCAGATTGAACGCAACCGGCTTGATCAATATGAACAGCAACATGAGCAGGTCATGGAGGAGCGGGCTCGGCTGAATGGGGAGGGCCAGGATGCCACGGGTTCCTTGGAAGCTCTGAGAGAGCGTCTGGCCCAAATTCGGTGTGAGATGGAAATTCTTTCTGTCACTGTGAAAGAAGGAGAGGGGAGCATAGCCGATCTCGCTGTTCGCCGTCGAGACACTGCCGAGAAGGTCGACAAAGGGCGAGAAACCATTCTGGCCTTAGCTGTAGATAAAACGAATCAGGAAAACCGCCTGAGAAGTATTGCTGAAGGACAGAGTTCGATGGCCAGACGGATTGAACGTTTGGCAGTGGAATATGCTCAGTCGCAGACCGATCAAACCACACTCCAATCTGAAAGCGAAGCCCTTCGACAGGAATGCTCATCTCTCGAAGGTCAGCTTGATGAGCTTCGGAACAATCAGGACCGATTAGAGGTCAACCTGCAAAGTCAGCGAGAAACCAGGGAAGAGCTTGATGAAAAAATTCTCGACCACCAAACCCAAGCCGCTGGTGCCGAATCTGAATTACGTGCCATTCAAAGTGTCTTTCGGGAAGAAATAGGGTATGGCCATCATGGTGAGGGTGATGAAGCCTCAATTCGCGTCGCGTGTTCGTGCATTCAGGAGGCTTTGGCCGAACGGATGGAAGTGCCCGAGAATGTTGAAAAAGCCATAGAAGCGGTTCTGGGTGAGCGGTTGCAGGCGTGGATTGTCCAATCGTCACAAGAGGCCGAAATGTCCATTGGGCAATTCAAACAACATGAATGGGGAAAAGGCAGCTTTATTCCCTTGAATATTCCGCGACAAGGTCCAAAGGGGCCAGCCGAATGGTGGAGCGTCGTTCAGCACGACACGGAGGTGCTGGGCTTGGCTGTGGATTTCATTCAGGTTCCGGACGAGTTAAAGCCTGTCGTTGAGGCCTTGTTGGGGAATACGGTCATTGTCAAGTCATTGGCTGGAGCGTTGAATCTCATGACCTCACATTCCTGGTTCCAGGGGGACGGTCCGCTTTTAGTGGCTTTGGGCGGGGAACTTGTGTCTCCATCCGGGGTCATCAGTGGTGGGTCTGGTGGAGAAGCTGGTGGATTATTACGTCGTCGTCGAGAAATTCTCACATTGGAAGAAAAGTTGAATACGCTCACCGTGGGGTTGGAGGAAGCCAAAGCGAACCGGAAATCGCTTCTACAGGAAATTGAGGATGTGTCGCGACAACTTGAGGAAGCCACTTTGTCCATTCGCGAAATGGAATTTCAGATGTTGACCATTCAAAAAGAGGCTTCTTCAAAAGAGAAGGCTCTTCCCGATCTCGTTCGTCGGTTAGATGCACTTCAGCAGGATCGATTAGCGGAAGAGGAGGAATGGGGCCAGCTCCAAGTTGAAGAGGTAGAGGTTCGGACCCGGCTCGAGCATCTCAATCAGACACGGGCTCAAGAAGATGAGGCTCTTCGTCAACTGTTGGATGCTCTCAATACATTAGACCAAGAGCGACAAGACATGTTGCAAAGCCTCAATGACACTCGAATGAACTTTCAGTCTCTGAAGTCCCAATGGGATCATGAACAAGCTAATGTTGAACGGATTGAACGGGAAGAAGAGCATAGGAACACCCGTATTCGACAGATTGATGGACAATTGGAGCACCTCTTTCTCCAAAGTCGAAAAAGCCAGGAGGAACGACTCAGGAATGAGGGTTTGGTCGAAGAATTAGACATCCAGAAAGAGGCCATTGCCGGAACATTATTGGAGCTTGAGAACCGGCATGCAGAATGTATGGAGGGAGTGAAACGATTGGATGGTCTGATTGGTAAGGCTCGGGAAACACTGAGCCATATCTTCAAATCCCGAGTGCCAATTGAGGGGCGTTTGGCAGAGGTTCGGGCGAAGTTCCATGCTGTGCAAGAAACGCTGACCATGACTTATGAAATTTCGACGGATGACCTCAAGTATCCTCAGGATGCGGAACAGACCCCTGAAGTGTTGGAAGGGAGCGAACAGGCATCTGACGAGGAGAAAACCGGACAGTGGAGAGAGCAGTTGCAGGGTATCAGGAAAAAATTAGAGCGTATCGGTCCGATTAACCTGGCCGCTATTGAGGAACATGCTCAATTAGAAGAACGCTATCAATTTTTATTAGCGCAAGAAGAAGATTTAGCCGGTTCAATCCAATCGCTTCAAGAAATTATTCAGCGATTAAATCAGACAACCAATAAGCTATTTGTGGATACCTTTAAAGAACTGCAGGTGAAATTTAGTGAAGTCTTTTCAGCTTTGTTCGCTGGAGGACGTGCTGAGTTGATTCTAGTGGAAGAAACTCATGAAGGGCAGGAATCTGAAGCGCCAACTCTTGAGCCAGGTGTTGAAATTGTCGCCCAACCACCAGGGAAGCGCTTGAAAAACCTCAATATGCTCTCTGGGGGGGAAAAGACGATGACCGTGATGGCTCTCCTGTTTGCGAGCTTTCTGATTCGTCCTTCTCCATTTTGTGTATTGGATGAGGTGGATGCGCCATTAGATGAAACGAATGTGGTCCGGTTTGGTCAATTTTTGCGACAAATGGCGGACCGGTCTCAATTTATTGTGATCACACACAATAAACGCACCATGGAGACTGCTAACTCCCTATTTGGTGTGACGATGGAGGATCCTGGGGTTTCGAAGTTGATAGCTGTTCGGCTTCATGAATTAGAAGAGGTGAGCTGAAAATACACAGTGAGGGCCCCATCATTTTTGGGAAGTACCAAATAAAAAGCCCCTTCCGTGGAATGTCGGAAGGGGCTTTTTTGTCGAACCAGGTTTTTGTGTTTGGTTAATTTCTAACGCCGGCCCAAATTTTCGCCGGGTCGATTTCTTTGTCAGGATTCAGCTGTTTGGCCTTATCCAGTAGCGTATCAGTTGTCTCAGGGATTTCCGGATCAGGTATGCAGCAATCGTCCACAGGACAGACAGCCGCACATTGAGGCTCATCGAAATGACCGACGCACTCTGTGCAGCGCTCATAAGTAATCACGTATACCGTATCTCCATCACCCTGACCTTCACCGACCTTATTGCCCTTTTCTTCTGCGGCACTACGTGTCTCAAAAATTGCTTCGTTGGGACATTCGGGGAGACAGGCACCACAATTAATGCACTCTTCTGTGATTAGCAACGACATAATTCCTCCTTAGGGGACAGGTAAACCGTCATGTCAATTGTAGGAAGCCAACGCCTACGATTCTTAATGAAATTTCCCTTGGCATGAGGGCTCGCACGGTATCAACTCTTTGGCGATTTTAACGGTGTAAATTTATTTGCGTCAACCGGACAGAAGACCTATCTAATAAGCCATTCGGGCCTGCGGGAAAATTAGGTGAATTTAAAAAACATTTTAATGAATTTTGGGGGCCAATAACCATACATATTATGGACACATATATATATTTTAACGGAAGGCAGTAATTGTCTGACCTTGACGAACCTTTGGACGATTGTTATAGCAGCGATGGGTCATTCATAACGGACGAGAGAGGTTCTGTTGCATTTTTAGGAGTCGCGTTTGAGGTTTGAGTTGAGTAATGTGGAACAAAAGATTTCGTTTGTGTGGATGAACCCTTGGTAGGCTCATCTCAGGGTGTGTTCGAGATAGGGGTTCTTTTGCCTGACAGTCTTATTGGGGTTAGGCACCTTCCGTATTTTTCTTACCGGCCTCCCTATGAAAACAATTAGCTCCGGATCCTCAGTGTTTTCGGCCTATGCTGCCCTCACGACGGCCGCGATGGTCTGGGGAGGATCGGTGGTTGCTCAAAAAGTCGCTTTAGGACCATTCTCCCCAGTGGAAACATCCGTGTTTCGAGGAATAGGGGCCTTACTGATCCTCATCCCTCTTTGGCTGTGGAAAGAAGGGATCGTTTCTTTTTCAGGGGGGGATTGGCGAAACTTTTTTTTCCTAGGAATCGGGGTTCTTGGCAACCACTTGTTTGTTCTTTTTGGTCTGCAATTTATTGGGGCAGGGGCAGCGGGTATTATTATTGGTGCGAGCCCGGCAATTACCGCCTTTCTGTCCTCCTTAATCCTGAAGGATGTGCCTCTCCGGGTGATTTGGTTTGGTTGCCTTGTCTCGTTTTTTGGAGTGTTGAGTATTTCCGGGCGCGGGGCGGTGGATGGATTGGGTTCCAATCCATTACTCGGAGGAAGTCTGGTGGTGTGCGCGTTAATCAGTTGGGCCCTCTATACGATTGGCTGTCGCAAAACCATGGAACGGTTCTCTCCGCTGACCGTGACGTGGACAACTCTTTTGATTTCTTTGATCTTTGAAATCCCGTTGTTGGCCATGAATCACAAAGTTTTGGACGCCGGGTTGGCGACGGTTCCCGTCTCTGGTTGGCTGGCACTTCTGTATGTCATGGTATTTGCCACCGCGTTGGGTCAGCAGGCCTGGTTGTATGGCGTCAAAGGGATCGGCCCTTCCAGAGCAGGAATTTTTGGTAATCTTATTCCGGTTTCTGCCTTATTTTTTTCCCTGGTGATTTTGGGAGAACCGGTTGGCATGAGAGAAATAAGTGGGATAGGATTGATCTTGCTCGGGGTCTGGTTAGTTGATCGACAATCCTGTGCTGTATTAATGAAAGTCACATGATCTGGAAATAGGCGGAAACGAAGAAAGAGAGCGCACTATGCTGAAGGAACGGATTGAGGAAGTCACACAGATGAATGAGTTGTTTTACCGTGGTTTTGAACAGCTGGATGTTGCGCTGATGGATTCTATTTGGGCTCATCAGGAGTATGTGACCTGTATTCATCCAGGGTGGAGTATCCGAGTGGGGTGGCCGGCAGTTAGAGATTCCTGGGTGGTCATTTTCAATAATACGTTTTCGATGAAATTTGAATTGACTGAAGTCCAGGTCCAGGTTGCGGCCGATGTGGCCTGGGTTATTTGTACAGAAAACATCACCAGCCGGGTGGGAGAGAACGAACAGAATAGCCAGGTAGTGTCAACCAATATATTTGAGCGGATTGGAGACGAATGGAAGATCATCCATCATCACGGATCACCGCTCATGGAATAAGATCTGAGCGTCCCTTGGCTGTGGGTTACTTCTGAGGGGTTCCATTTGCTATTTATTAGAAGATTAGGGAATCTTTTTCATTTTGTAGTCAATCGGGAAGGTGCAAGGCCAGGATAATGGCCAAACAGGTGTGACATGGAAAATGGAGTTTTGATCAAGAGGAAGAGCTACTGAACGTTGATTTGGCCCATTCTTCAACAATCACGTCTCGTTCTTCCATGTTCATGGCGCTATATTTTTTAAACATACCCAGTCCGCCTTTTTTCCTGCGCCACGTGACAAAATGTAAAAAATGTTCCTTGCATAACGATTGGGTTCCGGCAGGGGCGTAGAGGGGTTCGGTGCATCCCCCAATCAGGCACATATCAGCATTCATATCATGGTCCTCCTTTTAAGTTCGCCTGGCAGTGTTCAACAGTCGAAGTATGCCCAACCGTGAGGGGAGAAGGCAATCAATTCACGCCGGGACGATGAAGAATTGTACGTGAATGCCGTTATGAGTAGATGGGGGTCTTCCCTTGCTTTCTCCGTCAAATGGCGGGTATCGTAGGCACCCAGTAAGCGAACCATTTGACATATATTGACAGTGTCGTTGAAGAAAGGAGCGTGTTCTGTGTTGACTGCTACAGATGTATTTGAACAAACGAGAGAGATGGCCTTGCGCGCCACGAATCAGGAAGAACGGGCTCTTCAGATCGATTATCCGGCGTTGGGCACGAAGATTGAGCAGGCGTTGACAGGCCGGAAAATTAACCTTCTGTATGTGAATGAATTTTTGCCGGAAGGGTATGAAGATCAAGGTCGTTTTAACGTTATGGTCATGACGGCTGGCAATGTTCTCTTTGACATGGTTATCGGGGATTCGTATTTTCGATACGACATTTTTTCCTGCTGTGATTTAGATAAGATCCAATTGATCGACGGGACATGGGATAACAAAGAAAAACGTACGGAAGAATCTTTTCTGAGTCTACGATTAATGCATGGGGATGAGGCACATATTCTTCTCGCGCTGAAAGACGAGCAACGTCCAGCCGTATTGTCTTTTGCCCAAAAGATCTCTCACGGCCGACACCCAGAAAAAGTCTGATGGCTTTTCTCAGGGGTCAGAAGAATTGGTCCGGAGTTTCGTAACCGGTTAAATGGGGGTAAATGGCAAGGCACAGACAGAGGCCGGAAAGCGTTGGTCCCGGATCTCGATTTCCAGTTTTGTCTGGGGTTGGGTGAAATCTCGTAGGGGAAATCCCAGTGCAATGGGTTTTTTGATAAGAGGGGAGTGGGTGGAGCTTGATACCCATCCCACTTCCCGCGTTCCACTAAAAAGTTTCGCCCCGGCCTCCGGTAGTTGTGGGGGTTCTACTTCAAGAACTAATCCGACCATTCGCCTTTTGACCGATCCATACGTATCCATTCTGGCGACGACTTCCTGCCCGGGATAGCATCCCTTCGATAAGCTAAAGGCTATTCCCTCCAGATTCGCTTCTGGCGGAACGATTTTTTCATTCAAGTCTGGCCCAAGGCGAGACAATCCCCCTTCAATCCTGGCGGTCTCGAGTGCCTCCCTTCCAATCGGCTGAAGGCCGGCCTCTTTCCCTATCGTTAAGAGATGAGACCATAGTGCAGGAAGGCCTTCGACCTGGACAAATAATTCAAAGTCTTGACCACCCGTTTCTTCCGTTCGAGCGATAACGCCTTGTATGTCACCAAATGTGAATGCGATGGTATCTAAAACCTGAAGGGAATTTACTTCTACACCGAGGGCTTGTTTGAGAATATCAGGACCATTCGGCCCGGTAACCAGGAGGAGTCCCCAACTCTCCAGACCATTGTGGAGTTTGGCTTTTGTCCCATAGAGCAGAAATTTTCGAAGGGCTTGAAAGGTCAGGTCACCCACCTCTCCGACATCCTCAATGATCAGGGTCTCCGGTTGCAGAAATACTCGAAAATAGGACAGCATTTTTCCTTTATGATTCATGAAGGCCGAGTACCGCCCCTGACCGGGCTTAAGAGGAAGAATATCGTTACTGATGATGCTTTGGAGCCAGGAGACTCGGTCATCACCCGTAACCATGATTTTCCCTCGTAAGGATAGGTCGGCGAGGCCCGCTTTCTGATGAATGGACTCATACTCTAAAAGAGGGTTGCCGTAATGAAGGGGGACTTCCCATTCGCCACAAGGTTGAAACGTGGCGCCTAGGGTTTCATGCTGCTTATGAAGGGCAAGGGTCTTCATGATGTAGCTGCCGCAGTGATTTCCTCAAACAGCGCGAGTGTCCGCGCAGAAAACTCATTCCGCGAGACAATTTTTTGAATTCCAAGGTCTTTCGCCAGTTTCCATGTTTGAACTTCTTCATGATTGGCAAAGGCCAGAATGGGCAATGACTGTGTTTGAGGAAGTGTGCGTAGAGATTTCACAATGTCGGAAGCATTGAGCCGGTCATCATTCATGTTAATGATAATGCCCATCGGTTGGCTGGCAAGGGCTTTCGTTTGCCAGTCGTCTCCGGTGCGGAGACGTTCCAGTTTATAGCCTTGCGGTAAAAAGGCATCGCGTATTTTGGTGTAGAAGAAGATATCACTAACCGCCACAAGAATCGTTTTGGTGTCTGGCATGTGGTAAGGCCTTTACATAAGTTCTAGTTCATAAGAGTCAGAATGCGCATGAGCGCTTGTTTTGCTGTCTTGTATTCAGGATTAAGAGCCAGAGATTTTTTGTAGGAATCGACGGCCTGGTCCCATTCTCCTTGTCGTTCATACACACGGCCGAGATTCATGTGAGGGAAAGAGGGGTTTTCATATCGTTTGGCTTTCATCGCTTTTTCAAGCCAGGGAATAGCCTCTTCCAGCTGGTTGAGCTCAATCAGGTAAGCCCCGATATCGTTATAGGGATTTCCGAATTCAGGATCCTGGCGAATAGCCACTTGGCACTCCTCAATGGCTTCCTGCAATTGTCCCATGAAACTATAGGCCCATCCTAAAAACGTGTGTGCTTCTGCGGTCGGGAAAATGTCGATGGATTGTTTGTAGAGATCCACCGCTTCTTCCAGTTGGCCTTTCATTTGGAGTTCATAGGCCTGCTGGAAAAGGTTCCAAGCTGTCACCTTATCTTCTTCGTGGCCCTCACCTTGGTCGAGAAAATCTTGAATATCCATAGGAAATTGTGTTGCGAACAGTCCTTTTGGTATCTCTCAGGAAAAAGAGGTGATTACTCACCTTTGAGCTTGAGTTGAACTAACTCAGCTGCACGTCGGCCTGAAAGCAACATCGACCCAAACGCCGGTCCCATACGTGGACTGCCATCAACTGCAGCAACGGCCAAACCAGTGACAAAGCAATTTGGATAGATTTCACGGGTATTTTCTACCACTAATGCTTCAGAACGCGCCACCCACATAGCCCCGTTTCCAGGCACCTTCTGATATAAGTTGCGTTGGTGGAGGAGATTCACCACGACGGCATCATGACCGGTGGCATCAACCACAATTTGACTTTCAAGGGCAATGGGATCGACGTGAATAGTGTCATGTCCGGCCATTTCCACAGTGGAATTATTGACCACAACACCCTCGATTCGCTGATCTTGCCGAAGAATGAGATCGACGACTTTGGTGAGATTCATAATCTTCACGCCGGCTTCGTAGGCAGCGGAAATGAGCCGGCTGGTCACATGAGGCGGATCAACCATGGTCATTCCCGGGCAGTCTTTAATCGGTTTAAATGGAATGCCCAATTCTTCAAGAATCCGATCAGCTGGTTCGCAAATCGTGGCTTTATTCATGAGAAATCCACCAGACCAAAAGCCGCCACCAAGAGCCAGTGATTGTTCGATGAGCAGCGTCCGGAACCCGGTCGCGGCAAGATCTCGGGCGCAGAGGAGTCCGGACGGACCTCCTCCGACGATGATGATATCGCTTTCAATCAGTGAATCGAATTCTTTGTAATACTCCCGGGCAATGTGACGGGTGATGTCCCGTTCTCGTAAAGGAGCGATGTTGATAGGATTCATAGGGGAGCTCCAGATAATATTTCGTTTTTATGGAACATAAAGGCCAATCATGTTTGGTCTTTGCCTCTTACCAAAACCCTGTTGGTCACCTGCTGTTTCCGCCATTGACGTTTACCGCTTTACAGATATAAGTCTCCACCGGTTTTCCGGAACTCTTCTGATTTTTCCTGCATGCCTTGTTTCAGTGCGGCATCCTCTGCCAATTGTTTTTCCGCAGCATACTCTCGCACGTCCTGGGTAATTTTCATGGAACAAAAATGCGGGCCACACATGGAGCAAAAATGGGCTAGCTTCGCTCCTTGCGCGGGGAGTGTGGCATCATGGAAATCCTTCGCCGTTTCCGGGTCAAGGGATAAATTGAATTGATCCTGCCATCGAAATTCAAACCGTGCCTGAGATAGAGCATTGTCCCGGTGTTGGGCTCCTGGGTGGCCTTTGGCCAAATCTGCCGCATGTGCGGCGATTTTGTAAGCCATGACTCCGGCCTTCACGTCTTCTTTGTCCGGTAGGCCCAAATGTTCCTTGGGCGTGACGTAACACAGCATGGCGCATCCATACCAGCCGATCATTGCCGCGCCGATCGCCGAGGTGATGTGGTCGTAGCCTGGCGCGATATCCGTGGTGAGGGGTCCCAGGGTATAAAAAGGGGCTTCGTCACAGGCTGCAAGCTGCTTGTCCATGTTTTCTTTAATGAGTTGCATGGGAACGTGTCCCGGACCTTCAATCATGACTTGGACGTCATGTTTCCAGGCGATTTTGGTGAGTTCCCCCAGAGTTTCCAGTTCGGCAAATTGAGCCGCGTCGTTGGCGTCGGCCAGGGAACCAGGGCGCAGTCCGTCGCCTAAACTGAAGGACACATCGTAGCTTTTCATAATCTCGCAGATTTCTTCAAAATGCGTATAGGTGAAGTTTTCCTGATGGTGAGCGAGGCACCATTTGGCATGGATAGATCCGCCGCGTGAGACGATGCCGGTCATGCGAGAGGCCGTCAGTGGCACATAGGCCAGGCGAACACCGGCGTGAATGGTGAAGTAATCCACGCCTTGTTCGGCTTGTTCCACTAGAGTATCTCGAAAGATTTCCCAGGTAAGTTCCTCAGGCTTTCCTCCCACTTTTTCTAATGCCTGGTAGATGGGAACGGTCCCTATGGGTACTGGAGAATTTCGAATAATCCACTCACGAGTTTCGTGGATGTTTTTCCCTGTGGAGAGGTCCATGACGGTGTCGCCACCCCAGCGGATGGACCAAATCAATTTTTCAACTTCTTCTTCAATAGAGGAGGTCACGGCAGAATTGCCAATGTTGGCGTTGATTTTTACTAGAAAATTGCGCCCGATGATCATCGGCTCAATTTCCGGATGATTGATATTGGCAGGAATAATGGCCCGTCCTCGAGCAATTTCATCACGAACAAACTCCGGGGTGATGTAGGAGGGAGTGGAAGCGCCCCAGTTCTGGCCAGGATGTTGAGTCACCCCATAAGCTTGTCCAGTCGCGTGTTGGGCGGATGGGTGCTCCTCACGGGCTTGATTCTCCCGGATGGCAATATATTCCATTTCCGGTGTGACGATTCCCTTTCGAGCATAATGCAATTGGGTGACATTTTGACCTGATTTTGCCCGAAGGGGTGGGCGTTGCAAATGGAACCGGATGGCCTGTAAGGCGGGATCGTTGGCCCGCGTTCGTCCATACTGTGAACTAACCTCTTTTAAAGGTTCTACGTCTTGCCGTTCCGCAATCCAATCCTTTCTGAGGGGATGGAGCCCTTTGCGCACATCAATGTGGAGAGAAGGATCCGTATAAGGTCCTGAGGTATCATAGACGATGACAGACGGGTTCTGAACTTTAGTGTGGTCTTGAGGATTATGACTTGGGGTTTGATGAATCTCGCGCATTGGAACTCGTACATCCGGCCTCGAGCCGGTTCGATATATTTTTTGTGAGCCCGGAAATGGCTGAATGGATAAGGAAGAAAGAGGAATACGGGGCTCTTCCGAAACGACGTGTAATGATGTTGTTGAAGGGCTAGATGTCGTGGCTTGGGGTGGTGTCATGCAAACCCTCTCTTTCTGGGGGTTAGGAAATTGGTCCAGGGAGCTTGCTCAAAATACAAAAGCCGCCCCTTTTTTTTGCTAAAGAGTGCGGCTGCGTGTGCGGGCTTTCGTGGCTCCTGCTTCCCTACGCTGGTATTATCCAGGTCAGGTCGTGAGGGTCGTCCCCGTTTTTGGGACTCTCAGCTTGTCGCACCCCTAGCAAGTCCATGGTAAGTCTCGTTCTGTTTGTTTGTCAAACAGTATCACAGGCTCCATTTTTGTAGTTTGTTAAAGGTTCGTTGGTAAAAGCCATTCCCTTAAGGTAGTGTGAATGTCAATTTCCATCCCTAAGTTTCTTATACACTGCGGTTATATCCTCGATTCCCAATCGTATGTCCAAATTAGCCTGACAAAACTCTAGGCCACGACCACCAAGTTCCCTTCCGTGGTCAGGCAGTGTCAGGATCTGAGCGATCCCCGCTGATAAACCAGCAACACTTTTATTGGGTACCAAAATTCCATGACCAACCTTTTTTAAAAGATCGGTTTCACAGCCCGTATCAAATCCTACGATAGGTATCCCCATAGCCATGGCTTTATAGGTTGAAAGATTAGTTTCCTCAAAAATCATGGTACGAAGATACACGGTGGCGGCTGCGTAATAGGGTAGGAGTTCCTCCTGATAGCCAACGAGGTGTACATGGTCATAAATACCTAATTTTTTTGCCCGGTCCTCTAATTCTGATAGTTGATTTCCATTACCAACCAAAAGCCAATGAAGCTTAGGAAATAGTCGTAAAAGGTCCGGAAGGGCTTCCAACGCATATGCGTGTCCTTTGGATGAGTCAAGGCGCCCGACAGAAAGAGCAATTAACGCATCCGACGGCAAATGATATTGTTCTCTAATTGACTTATGGAATTGTTGCCGCTTATGCAGAATCCTGTTGATTTCTTCAAGATCAAGAAGCCCGCGAAGAGGAATGATTTTGGAATCGGGAATGCCTACTGAAAGCAACTCATCCCGGCAGCGGGAGGCAGCAGTGAAGAAACAATCGAATGAGGTATGAAATTTGGCGAGAAGTTTTGGCACCCATGCTTTTCCATCATCTACCATTTGGGAAAAGAGGGATGGAACCAGATGAACCACCGGGCGCCGCAATATTATTTTTAAAGGCAGACCAAGGGTTAAGACATAATTCGTATGTATATTGATAATATCCGGTCGAAACCAGATTAAGGCTTTACCCACATGCCACAACGCGGACATGTAACGTACAAGAAACCATGTCATATCCCAACGATCTAATATTTTCAGTATACGCCGTTTCGGAACTTGGCCATAGGTACCTTTCTCTTGCAGAAGATCTGCATAGATCCATTTCCCTTTGTTGGGTGAAAAGGTTACGACTAAGTGCTTGACCTTATCCGATGGGGTTAAGCGCACAATATCCCAGAGCAATTTTGTTGTGCCATAACCGGTGATTCTATCAATCAGATGGAGTACCCGTATCGGCGCATTATCCTTGATCCCTTCGTTCGCTTTTCTCATACCAGACAGCTTATTTACTTCTGAATAGGTCTCGTTGCTATGAACGCTTTCCAAAATGGCATATATCCTTAGCCGGAGATGTTCAATCGGAGAGGAGCTCAATGGACATGAGGTGCAGCCAGTATTCGATGAGGTTTAATTCGAACTTTGAGTTGACGCAAAATCCTATGCCTTTTTCCAACTGTGCGTTTCGGGTCGGCAATAGGAACAGTGCTACTTGTTTAAGCTCTATTGTTTTGGTCTAAGTGGTGTGCTCATTGAACACCTCCATTCTCAAAGATATACGCCTTTTTCGAATTGTCCATTCCAGGGAAGACCCTATCTACTGTTGGACCCAAAAATGATAATAATGCTGAAGAGATGCCGGTAGGTACGCAGACCTTTCATAAAATTTACAGGCTTGCACATTGTCTTTCTGGGTAATCACCTCGGAATTATGTATACCATTGGATAACAGCCATTCATGTAGCCTCTTAATTAACAATGAGCCGATTCCTTGACCTTGGACTTTTTTTTGAACTCCCATCAAGCCAATTTTCCCCATACCATTTTTTGCAGACCCAGTTACCATCCCTAGATATTCCTCTCTGTTTGAGGCATCCGGCACGATAAACACCACATCGGCAATTTCACGTAAAGTGCTTCGATTGATCCAAATATGGTACATTCTTGCAAATTTTTCTCTCGAAATACATGGATCTTTGTGAAACCTAGAATGGCCACCTGCGATCAACGCAAGAGTCAATAACTGCTGATTGGCCGGCAATGGAGGGTAGTCAATTACTTTAAAAGTATTGCTCGGCTTCTTCATCACGCCGAAGGTGAATTCCGAGCTCAGCTTCCGCTGATAAGTAACCTTTCTACCTACAAGGGAACCTGAGAAATTTCGAAGGATTGGCAAAGGAACAATTCGCTCTGGCGAGGTGGCCCAGTATATCAGGTGATAGCCTTTTTCCTTGGCAAGAGACAGAATTCCCCCCAGTTCAGAGTCAGTTAATTCTGGAGTAATAATCTGCCCAACGGGAATCTCAAAATGTTGAGAATCCCAGGGTAGGGGCATGAGAAACGTGAAAATATTATCCTTGATTTTCTTTTCTCACTTCGTGCAACTGGTTTACTGCTGAACTCTGCCCGATCTTATTGGACGAACCTGAGCGCAGGAGGTTCTTCTCGTTTTAACTTTATTATTCCTTTCACGGTTTCTATCCCTTCGGTGATACATTGTACGACGTATTCCTGCTCCTCTTCTGTCATTTCGTAAAAGAATGGTAAGCGCAGAAGTCGACCGCTCAATTGCTCCGTGATCGGAAAATCGCCATCGGCATATCCAAACTTTTTCCCCATGGGGGAACTGTGGAGTGGAATAAAATGAAAAACCGCCAAAATATTCTGGCGTTTCAAGTGCGCCATCAGGGCATCTCTGGTTTCCATATCTGGAAGAAGAATATAAAACATATGATAGTTGCTCTTGCAATCTTCGGGTTTGTTCGGGAGCTTCAGTAGGCCTTGAACTTCAAGGGGTCTCAAGAGTGTCCGGTACTGTTTATAAATAGCCTTTCTGCGCTCCGCAATTGGGTCTAACATCTCCAATTGGGCGTAGAGGAATGCGCAGGCGATTTCACTTGGCACATAAGAAGATCCAATATCGACCCAAGTGTACTTATCAACTTCCCCGCGAAAAAATTCGCTTCGGTTGGTCCCCTTATCTCGAATGATCTCCGCCCGTTTGATCATTACGGGATCGTTGATACAAAGTGCCCCCCCCTCACCACAAATATAATTTTTGGTCTCATGGAAACTATAGGTGCCGAGATGCCCAATGGTTCCGAGTGCCCGGTTGTTATAATACGCTCCCACTCCTTGCGCGGCATCTTCTATGACCAGTAGGTCATGCGTTTTTGCAATCGCCATAATGCGATCCATTTCGCATCCAATCCCCGCATAATGGACAGGCAAAATGACTTTTGTATTTCGGGTAATTGCTTCCTCTATCCGGTTCTCATCCAGATTCAGCGTGTCCGGTCTGATATCCACAAACACCGGCTTGGCACCCAACCGAACAATCGCATTGGCAGTCGAGACGAAAGTATAGGAGGGGAGAATGACCTCATCACCGGGCCCCAGCTTACAAAGCATTGCGGCCATTTCCAGCGCTGCCGTGCAGGATGGTGTCATGAGCACTTTGTGAATGCCGAACTGTTTTTCAAACAGTTCAGAACATTTTTTAGTGAAATACCCATCACCAGCCAGATTGCCAAATGTCACCGCCTGCGCAATATAATAAAGTTCTTTTCCGGCAATGAACGGTTTATTAAAGGGTATGAGCTTTTCCATCTTTGTCTCTCCATTAGTTGGAAAATGGCTTTTAATCCATCCACGGCTAAGATCTCTTGACTGAGTTGAGAATTTCGTGTCTCACACGGTTCTGAAAATACTGGGCGTAATCACTCTTGAAGGGTGCTGCTCCCAATTCGTTGTTGAACTATGGCTCTATGCCGGGGCACCTCTTCGAAGCACCCAAAACACATACTTGCCGGAATTGCATGATTTCGACAAAGTTTGGTTGCCTTTACGGGGAATTTTGGGCACCCTATCAAGTCAGACTAACCCACGACCAAGCATTTCTGCGTAGAGTTGTCGCCGGTCTAAGTAGTTGGTTCACAGCAGGGATATCTAATCTCTTTCGGCTGAAGACTATAGACCCTCGCGAATCCTAGCTACCTGATTATCGAAAGGGTATAAATCTGTAATTGTTTAATGGAAACGGGGCGGTGAAGGTTTTCTTCCGGGGGAAATATGCATCCCTGGGCATTTGATTTTAACATCCACTTAGGAATGTAATGGTGCCATGTTCCTCCGGAACAACGTGGTCCAACTTTTCCTGAAGATCTTAGGCAAGTTACCCGTTCTCCTCAAAAAAAGCATAGGTACTTGGTCATTGTCTAAAAAATCGGCCACGGGGGAGGAAGGAGCACGCTTTAGTCTTGAAGTTTACCTGAAAGGCATACTAATGGGAATTCCCAATTTTTCTCCATCACCTAGCAATACCTTAAGGCTTTCAATTTTGAGAAGATTCGAGATCCCCAGAAAATTGTTGATTTCGGCCTGTATCAGCTTCGATAGAGGCAATTAGATTATTGTCCGATCCAGGCTTGCAGGGGTTTCTCCCTCAACGATGGAGAAATACTTTTGGGTTTCCAAATCCACCGAATAACGCCAAGCTTAAAAAAAGTAGGCAATGCCATGAAGAAGCAGAGCACTGGAAGTGTGAGTGGTAAGCGCATCGAGACATTTTTGAGCCGTGGAGTAGGTGGTGTTTCAGAATTTTATTAACGGGGCCTTGTTAATGAAAAAAATGACGGAAATCTTAGGCTGTAGAAGTAAGTCAGGTGGAAAGATGCCCGATATAAACAAAAGGCCAATAGGTTGATCTTAAGTTTGGCATCATCCTTGTGTCGAGGCTGTGCGGGTGGGAGAATGTCACGAACGCTTTGTCATTCGGCTACTCCGGCTATTTTAGCTAAAAGACTAAGGCTGGAGGATAACAGATTCTCTTGGACTTCTCCCTCATCGGTGAGTCCATGGGGATTTTGAACTTGGTTGTCTATTAGTTCGAGTCCCCTACGCTCTCTTTATGCATCATTGCACGGGTAGCATAGAGTGACAGAAGGATTTGTCTCAATGGCAAAACCGGTTCCCCGAAATGGCGGAGAGCTATTTGTGTGTATGGCATTAATGTGAAAACACAGGTAGAAAAAGATTGTCGGGCTATTTTTTTGATTTATTGGTCTTGAGTAAACCACAGAAGGTCGAGCCTTCTGTGGTCCCCGCAGGCATGGGATTGACCGTCAGCAGGTGGATCGTTGTGGAGCAGCTCAAATAGTAGCTAATTAAAGAGAATTCCTTTCTTAGGTGCCTACAGATTTGGTAAGCTTAATTTCTATTCCTTGATTTCTTTAAAATGGTAGTTATTATCAGAAAATATAGCCATCTTTGAACCAAAAAAAAACGAAAACGTCGTTGGAAATAATTATGCCCACAATTACAGAATTCCCTATTACTGACTATCAAACTCTTCCGGATCAGGAATTGTTTGATCGAATTGTAGACGCAAAGGCAATATTAGGTCGGAAAGTATTGCTATTGGGACATAACTATCAACGGGATGATGTAATCATCCATGCCGATTTCCGGGGCGATTCTCTGCTCTTGGCCAAGTACGCGGCTGAGCACCCTGAGTTTCCTCATGTGGTGTTTTGTGGGGTGCATTTCATGGCTGAAACAGCCGACATTCTGAGTCGGTCTAATCAAACCGTCATCCTGCCTGACATGGCTGCGGGCTGCTCAATGGCGGATATGGCTTCCATGGAACAAGTGGATGATTGTTGGGAGCGGCTTGCACGGGTGTTGCCTGTTGAGGAGACCGTAACCCCAATCGTGTATGTGAATTCAGCTGCTGCTCTCAAAGCCTTTTGCGGAGAACATGGTGGCGTGACCTGTACTTCTTCAAATGCCAAAGCCATTATGAACTGGGCCTGGGACCGGCGAGAGAAAATTCTTTTCTTTCCGGATGAGCATTTAGGGCGGAACACCGCGAATGCGATGGGGTTTCCCCCTGAGGACATGATCGTCTGGGATCCCTTTCAACCCAACGGCGGACATACTCGGGAAACCATACACAAGGCTCGTCTGATTCTCTGGAAGGGGCATTGTAGTGTGCATCAGATGTTCCAACCGGCACACGTAGCCTATTTCCGAAAACAGTATCCGAATGTGCAGGTAATTGTGCATCCTGAATGTCATGAGGATGTGGTCAATCAGGCAGATCTGGTGGGATCGACGGAATTTATTATTCGGACGGTGACTCAGGCCGATCCGGGAACAATCTGGGCGGTGGGAACGGAGCTGAATCTGGTAAATCGGTTGAAACATGATCAGGCCGATAAGCAGGTCTTTTTCCTCTCCCCCATGGTGTGTCGCTGTTCGACAATGTTTAGAATTGATGGGCCTCATTTATGTTGGGCCATGGAAAATCTCGTGCAGGGCCATGTGGTCAATCACATTCAAGTTCCCGACGAGGAGAAAATGTTTGCCAAGTTGGCTTTGGACCGCATGATGGATCTGAGCTAAATACCTTCCTTCTGTGGTGTCCCCCTTCCCTTATTTGTCGCGCTTTCATATCAATAACAGTAGCGTCTCCCCATTGATGTGTTGTCCCGATAAGACTGAAGGGCGTTGTTTGACGGGTTTAAGGGGCATGGCTAGAATGGCCCAGAGTTTATCCCAATATCCTTGAGAATTTTCCCATGGACTACAAAGCGACATTGAACCTTCCTCGGACTGAGTTTCCGATGAAGGCCAACCTGCCCCAAAAAGAACCGGAGCGATTAGCCTGGTGGGAGCAGGAGCGGGTGTATGACCGCATTCAGGAGGCCAGAAATGGTCATCCTCGTTATATCCTTCACGATGGCCCGCCTTATGCCAATGGGCATATTCATATCGGGCATGGGCTGAATAAAATTCTCAAAGACATCATTATTAAATCGAAAACCATGGCGGGTTTCCAGGCTCCCTATATCCCTGGATGGGATTGTCACGGGTTGCCGATTGAACATCAGGTGACCAAGCAACTTGGTGCAAAGAAAAAAGATCTGAGTGCGGTGGAGCTCAGGAAGCTTTGTCGAGAATACGCCGAAAAATTTGTTGAAATTCAACGAGACGAGTTTCGCCGGTTAGGGATATTCGGGGATTGGGAGCATCCGTATCTGACGATGGATCATGCCTATGAGGCAGCGATTGTTCGAGAATTTGGGAAATTTGTAGAAAAGGGTCGAGTTTATAAGGGATTGAAGCCGGTGCTGTGGTGTACCGTGGATCAAACGGCGCTGGCTGAAGCCGAAGTGGAATATGAGAATCATCTCTCACCGTCGGTATATGTGAAATTTCCCCTTACGGTCTCGCCGGCTGAAATGGGTTCCGACCAACGACTGGGTCTGCCTACAATCAAAGAGTTGAAAGCCGTTTCGGCCGTCATTTGGACAACGACCCCTTGGACCCTTCCCGCGAACCAAGCCATTTGTCTGCATCCCGATTTTGACTATGCCGTTCTTCAAGCTGGCGAAGAGGCTTTTATCGTTGCTCTTGGATTGGTAGAGGCATTTGCCAAGGCCTGTAAAATTGAGAAATTTGAGGTATTGGGCAAGAAAAAAGGAAAAGATTTTGAAGGGTGGACGTGTCATCCTCCATTTGCCAAGAAAGAGGTCCCCATCCTCAATGGCGATTTTGTGACCTTGGAGCAAGGGACCGGGTGTGTGCATATTGCTCCCGGACATGGAATGGATGACTATCTTTTAGTTCTGAAATATAACAAGCCCCCTTATGTCGAAATGCTTCCGGATCGGAAGCCCCTAGAGATCCTGGTGCCGGTTAATAATGCAGGACGGTTTACGGATGATTTCCCTGAATGTGCAGGTCAACCTGTTTTGGATGCGAATCCTGCAATTGTTGACCTCCTGAAAGCGAAGGGTTTGTTAGTTGGTGAAAAGAAGCTTGAGCATTCTTATCCTCATTGTTGGCGCTGTAAGCAACCGGTCATCTTTCGGGCGACGCATCAATGGTTTGTGTCCATGGAGGAGGCCGATCTTCGCCAAAAAGCCCTCAAAGAAATTGATAGAGTCCAATGGATTCCAGAGCGGGGACGAGATCGAATTTACGGGATGATTTTGAACCGTCCGGATTGGTGTTTATCTCGTCAGCGGATGTGGGGCACACCCATCCCCGTGTTTTCGTGCCAAGGCTGTTCCACGCCATTAGCTGATTCCAAAGTAATCGAGCATATCAGTGGCCAAATGCAGGAGAGTGGGGCCGACATTTGGTTTAGTCGATCCGCCGGGGAATTACTTCCCGTTGGAACCACATGTACGCAATGTGGCCATGGGTCCTTTAAGAAAGAACATGATATTTTAGATGTCTGGTTTGAATCGGGCGTGAGTCATGCCGCAGTGTTGAGGCCTCAAGGTGAAGGCTGGTATCCCGCGGATTTATATCTTGAAGGTTCCGATCAACATCGGGGATGGTTCCACAGTTCGCTTTTGACATCGGTGACGACGGATGAGCAAGCGCCCTATCGGGCCGTGCTGACGCATGGGTTTGTCCTGGATGGGGAAGGCAAAAAAATGTCAAAATCGGCGGGTAATGTCGTGACCCCGCAAGAAATCATCAAAGAGTCTGGTGCAGAAATTCTCCGATTGTGGGTGGCCTCGCAGGATTATCAGGAAGATCTGCGTATCTCAAAGGACATATTAAAACAATTGACGGATGCGTATCGAAAAGTGCGCAATACCTGCCGGTTTCTTCTGAGTAATCTGTATGATTTTGATGCAGCTGTTCATTCGGTGCCGCATGCCGATTTGCCCGAACTGGATCAATGGGCGCTCTGGCGGTTAGGGCAATTGGTCGACAATGTCAAGAAAGGGTATGTGCAATTTCAGTTTCGTCAGGTCGTGCATGAATTGGATTATTTTTGTTCCACGGATATGAGCGCGACCTATTTGGATATCTTGAAGGACCGGTTGTATACCTTTCCAACAAATTCACTACTTCGGCGTGGTTCTCAGACGGTGTTGTTTGAAATTGTGTCCTCCTTAGCAAAGCTCATGGCGCCTATTCTGAGTTTTACGGCTGAAGAAATCTGGCAGGTTCTACCGGGATCCACGGTAAAAGGATCGAAGCCGATGAGTGTGCATTTGGCCGACTTTCCGGAAGCTCCGACAGTCTTCCAAGACCCACAGCTCCACACGACGTGGACCTACTTATTCCAAGTCCGGAGTAAGGTGCAATTCGCTTTAGAACAATCAAGACGGGACAAGGTGATTGGTTCTTCCCTGGATGCCACAGTGATCCTGCATGCGACTGAACCCAATTGTACGTTGCTTAAACGGTATCTCAGCGATTTGCCTGCCCTGTTTATTGTGTCATGCGTGAAGGTGGAAGGGGTTGCGTCACTGCCTGGAGGTGAATTGGTAGATGCGAGCCTGGGTTTGGCGATTGAAGTCGTGAAGGCTGAAGGCATCAAATGTGATCGATGTTGGAATATTCGCCAGGATGTGGGTTCACAAGCCCAGCATCCTATGCTTTGTGGCCGATGTGTGGAGGCGGTGGGGTGAGCGCGGGCATTCATCGATTTGTGTTATTAGGACTCGTCGTGGCGTCCCTTGTGAGCCTTGACCAGGTCACCAAATATTACATTGCCAGTTCGATGTACCTCCACGAGTCCATCCCCATTATTCCAGGATATTTTTCCTTGACCTACATCAGAAACCCTGGCGCCGCATTCGGGATCATGGGCACGACCAGTAGTGGGTTTAGGCTCATTTTCTTTTTCCTGACATCCCTCTTTGCCATGGGGTTATTAATTACCATCTTCTTACGGTTAGAACCCCACGATTGGTGGGGGCAAATGACCATTGCGTCTATTTTTGGCGGCGCGATCGGAAATTTTATCGATCGCCTGCAATATGGAGAAGTCATCGATTTTTTAGATTTTTATATTAATGGCTACCATTGGCCAGCCTTCAATGTGGCCGATTCCGCGATTAGCGTAGGTGTGTGTTCCCTTCTTGTGCTATTTGCCTTTGAAAAACGGAAACCCAATCTGACTCCTCAAGAAAACCATCCTCTCTGATTTTCCCAAGTCATCCTCTGTCCCGAGCCACGCGTGTACCCGCTCATTTTGCTCTCATCAGAAATAGTGTTCATTTGTAATTGTTGAGATGAAAATGTTTTCGAGCACAGTCTATTCGCGACCAAGGGGGGTGGCATGTATATTTTAATAGTGTTTTTGCTCGGTGTTTCAGCAAGCTTTGGTGAAGAGTTGCAGCTACCGGTCAATACCTGTCCTCGTGAGGGGAGACCCATTCACATTCATGTGCATGGAATCAAAAGCGCTGCAGGATCCCTTAAGGCAGTCCTCTATGGACCTGATCCAGAGAGTTTTTTAGTCAAGGGAGCCAAGGCTGATAAAGAACGGGAACCTGCCCAAAAAGGTTCCATGACCCTGTGTTTGGCGGCACCGGTGGAAGGTAAATATGCCGTGGTCGTGTACCATGATGAAAACGACAATCATAAATTCGACCGTAATTTTATCGGTTTGCCTACCGAAGGGTTTGGCGTGTCGAATAATCCCTCGTTATTTTTAGCCGCTCCGAAATTTGAAGAACTTTCTTTCGAGGTTAATGATGAAGTGACCCATGTGGATGTTGATTTGAAATATTAGTGCAATACCTGAGTATGAAGGAACTGCACCATCGAGGTCGGCATTTCTCGGGACAAACTTCTCTGTACTTTGTGAAGATCATTCAAGATAAGGATGTCGGGGAAAGAATCGCTCCCTTATCAAAGAATTGTTAGAGTAGCTGTCTTGTTCTCCGTGGGCCAGGTTACTTGACCTGTCGTAGCTATGGACGATGGTGCCATGGTCTCTCTGGGGGCATTTGGTCGGCTAAGCCGACCATCTGATCCTTTGCACTTCATGGTTGTATGTACCGGCACCCCAATTGTCTAAAATGTATTGGAACGCATGGTTGGAGTAGACACTAATTTTCCAAAATGCCTCATAAAGACACTGCTATCATTTGCTTCCGAATATCGACTTTTTTATGTTCATGACGAGTGTCAATTCGGCCACCTTTTTCAATCAGGAGTGAGCGATCACCGAAGATTGGTCGATGCTATTTGCTTATCCGCATGGTGCATGTTGTGTTCACCAATTTCCATGAAGGAGTGACATGGGTTTTCGTTCATGGTCTCTTGTTTTCCTGGTAATGATTTGGGGAAACGCGAATGCGTTCTTTGAACTATTTGCCGAGGTGTTCCATGAAGAATTTTTCCATGGACCAAGGTTGTGAGGGGGTACTGACGTGCTGAAAAGACGGAGGAGTATTGCCAAGGTAGCCATGATCAATGTCTTGTTTTTTTTGATTGTCGCCATCTCCATTAATCTCCTTGTGGCTATTTATCTAGATGGACGGTCTCTCTGGAAAAAAATCTTTGTCCCCATTAATGAGAAGGCTTATACCGAAAGCCTTCCTGACCAGGACTATGCCTATCTTATTTATCGAGAGAAAGAACAACTCGAAACGCAATATGTTCCTTATGTCGCCTGGGCCCGTAAACCATTTTCTGGAAAAACCATTACGATCAACAGTGAAGGCGAGCGCATACATCATTTAACGACGGATCAACCCGTCAAGCACGTTCGCTTTTTCGGGGGATCAACAGTGTGGGGAACTGGTGTCGATGATCAGCATACTATCCCCGCGCATTTCAATGAACTTCATCAGGATTACCGGGTGTACAATCATGGGCAATCAGGTTTTGTGAGCAGACAGGAGTTGGCCAGGTTGATTAATCTGGTAAATCAAAAAGTCCCGATGGATGTGGTGGTGTTTTATGATGGCTGCAATGATTCTCACAGTGTCTGTGAGGGGAAAGGCCCTATCAATAGCCATCGTGAAGCGGCCAAAATGGCACAAAAGCTAGAGCATCGTTGGCAGGTAGCGGATGCCCTAACCGGGTCCATCCGCACGGTGATCCAGAAGGTCGTAAAATTGGGGAAAGAGCCGCCATCCCAATGTCTCGAAGATCCGGCCTATGCAAAATTAGTGGCATCTACCATGGTCAATAATTGGAAAATTGCTCGATCGGTGGCTGCTCTTGGGGGGGCAGGCTTTCATGCCATCCTCCAGCCTGTGGCGGCTTTAGGCCAACCCAACATTGAATATTTGAAACCAATGGGTAGCAAAACTAATTGGCATGTCGTCTATCCTCTTGTCCAGGAAATCAAAGAAAGAGAGCACCTCGATTGGATTCATGATTTCACCGATGCGTTTGATGTGAAAGAGTACATCTATATCGATGGCTGCCATGTGAATGGACGAGGGAACCAGATTGTGGGAAGAAGACTGAGTGAAATGCTGAAACAGTGGGAATGATTGAGGGTATTGAGTTCCGGCCCCCGTAGCATTCCTCCTTTATTCACCAGATAGAAGTCTGTTATAAATCCCCAACTCCCTGAATTTAAATTGAAAAGCTATCAGGATTGACAGGTCGGAAATACCTATCGCAGAGTTTTCGCAAATCAATAATAGGTTCCTCGTAAAGTAATGAGGGATTCATTGAATGTGTTCGGACCCGCGCTTGATTCTTGATGATGACTTTTATGACAGTCGATCTGTAACCCTGTCCCCCGAAGGACAACTAAATGCGTTAGAGGTATGTGAGGCGAGAGAAGTTGGTTGAGCCGGATCAGGAGGGGGAACGGATTGTTACACCCATAGCATAATGAATCCAACAAGTTTTTCTTTAATTATTTTTGGAGTTTTGCTTAACGCTGCCGCCCAGCTCCTTTTGAAAGCCGGAGTTGGTAGCGTCGGAGTCATCGCGTTGGATTTTGGCAGCATGTTTTCGGCGGGTTCACGCCTGGGGGTGCATCCCTTCATCCTGGGCGGTCTTACATGCTATGTCGTCAGTGTCATGGTATGGATACTTGCTCTCTCTCGGGTGGATGTGAGTGTCGCCTATCCGATGCTGTCGTTGGGCTATATCGTCAATGCCTTCGCAGCTTCGGCCATCTTTAGCGAGCAGTTGACACCGACAAAACTCATTGGAATCGGTATCATTTGCCTTGGTGTTTTCGTTCTCGCCAGGAATTGAAACGGACCCTACTCTGCCGTGCATCCGTCCCTCCCTTGATGCGGAGACCGTGCGGGTGGTAACCGAGGTGGTTTACACTGGCTGAATTACGAGTGGCCCGAAGGTGCTTGTCTTTGAGGGGACGCTCAATAGCTATCTCAGGGGTGCCTGCATGGTCGACAGTTTCATGGACTTGGTGGCTTGTGATAAGGCTTGCCGGAATACGCTCATAAGGTTTTAGGCCAACTATATGCCGTAAAATACCTTCTGTGTTCCAAAAGCGGTCCAGGCAAAAGCTCGGGAGTTCAAAGTCCCGTTTAAGTTCGGCGATCCGATTTTCCGAATCTGTACGGTCCCGGTACAGTCGCCAGACTCCGAACGGGGGGATCGTTAGATTCATCACAAAGAGTTGATCCCGATTTACCGGAATACCTTCCAAGAATTTACTTCTACTTGAGGCCGCTCGGCTTCTTCTTACCGGACCACCAGGATCCGTCGAGTGTGGGCCATCCCTGGAACTGAGAGTGGACGTCCGTTAAACGGCAGGTCAAGGTCCAGGGCTGTCCATGCCGTGCCCTTCTTATTCGTAACAACCCAGCGAGGCTCCCGAAGACGTAAAGCCGGTTTTTCCCCGTTCACAGAATCGTTGGCGTCGTCGCTTTATGTGGATTCTCCCAGGAACATGAACGCGAATGGGGAAGTCTGAGGCCATACGATACAAAAGGAAAGCGAGTTGGTGAATAATTCCGGTTGAATGTGAGACGTCCGAATGAAAGTTTTAGCTGAATTGGGGTATGCTTTCCGTAGGCTGTCCCAAGATTACCATTTGAGGTAGATGAAGTCAGGCACTGTCTTTCGCCTATCAGAAATTTCAGGTGACATGAAAATTCTCGTTATTGAAGACGACGAAGAAACAGGCTTATACCTTGTCAACGGTCTGACCGAAGAGGGATATGTTGTCGACCTCAGAGCCGATGGCCAAGAGGGATTAATGCAAGCCATGGATGAAACCTACGAGGTGCTGATCGTTGACCGGATGTTACCCGGCCTCGACGGTCTCAGTCTGGTGAGGAGGCTTCGTACCGCGAATGTGAAGACCCCCGTGCTCTTTCTCAGCGCCCTCGGTGAGATTGAACAGCGGGTCGAGGGTCTCGAAGCCGGGGGAGACGACTATCTGTCTAAACCCTTCGCCCTTTCGGAATTGAAGGCCCGGATCGAGGCTCTTCGACGACGACCTCCCCTTCACCAGATTGAATCGCGATTGTGCGTCGGTGATCTTGAAATGGATCTGCTCTCACGGAAGGTGAGACGGGGAAAGATTCCGATTGATCTTCAGCCTCGGGAATTCCGCCTCCTTGAGTATCTGATGCGGAATGCCGGTCGTGTTGTCACCAGGACGATGCTTCTGGAGCAGGTGTGGGAATTTTATTTTGATCCTCGCACCAGCGTGGTCGAGACCCATATCAGCCGCTTAAGAACAAAAATCAACAAGGGCTTCACCTCCCAATTGATTCAAACCGTGCGTGGAGTAGGGTATCGCATGGACCAGGATGCGTAACCTCGTCCGTACCGCCAGCTTCCGATTAACCATTCTCACGGGTGGCCTCTTCCTGGTCTTCCTGATCATGACATTCGCGATTTATTATTGGATAGCGGTGAGCTACGTCTACGAGCGTATAGACGCGGAGATGGACTGGAAGATCCAGACGTTGACCCAAGAGTACCAGTCGAAATCGTTCGATCCTTCTGATCCGGATTTGGTGGAGCCGGGGAGCTATGTTCTGTTGCAAGACGCGACTGGTCGATTCATTGTGAAGATTCTTCCCATAAAGTCGGATGACCAAAGATGGTTATCCCAACTCCTGCCGGAGCCCATCCCAATGAACAATGCCAGCAAGACCTTCCGGGCAAAAGCCGTGGCATTACCAGACGGTTCACGCATGGTCGTGGCTTCTGATTTAAATGACATTCGTGTGATCAATGAGCTTTTTGGTGAGGTCTTTGTGTGGATATTGGTAACGATTGTCATATTGAGCAGTGGATGTGGAGTTCTGGTCAGCACCATAATCCTTCGGCGTGTGGGAGAAATCAATCTCCTCGCGAGGGACATTATGAACGGTCACCTGGATCGTCGGATTCCCCTCAGGGGGACCAACGATGAATTTGATCGATTGAGCATCAACCTCAATCTCATGTTGGATCGGATTGAAAAGCTGATGGACCAGGTACGTCAGGTCTCGATAGACCTGGCCCACGATTTGAGAACGCCACTGGCCCGCATGCGACAACGATTGGAAGTCGCTCGCAGGCAGGCGACGTGTATGGAAGATTACGAGAAAGCCATTGACAAAGCCCTGATTCAAAATGAAGAGATTTTAGAAACATTTAGTGCTCTTTTGAGGATCGCTTACGTGGGGTCGGGAGTTGGTCGACAGAACTTCGAGGATATCTCACTGACCGACATGCTCGAAACCATAGGGGAGACGTATGAGCCGATTGCCGAAGAACGCAAGCAAGGCCTGGTGAGTACCATCGAGTCCGGACTGATGATCCATGCCGATAGAAAATTGCTCACACAAATGATCGTCAATCTTTTGGAAAATGCGATCCGCCATACGCCGGCGGAAACCCAAATTTCAATGACTGCTTCCCGAACAACCGGCGGCGTGATGATGGTCATTGCAGACACAGGCCCTGGAGTATCCGAAGTGGAACGGGACAAGATTTTTCAGCCCTTTTACCGACTGGAAACCAGCCGGACTACGCCTGGCAGCGGACTTGGTCTTAGCTTAGTTTCTGCGATTGCTCACCTTCATGACATCACCATCCATCTTTCCGATAACCGCCCTGGTCTGTGTGTGACCCTGTTCTTTCCCACTACCTCTACTCGTAAGCTGTAAATCTTACCGCTTGGTAATAAATTGGAATAGGTGCGGTAAGATTCCTCAGCTATTATCAACCCAATTCTTCTTTCCT
>CABVRQ010000012.1:32275-74416 GCA_902500695.1 uncultured Nitrospira sp.
CGGTGATGAGGTGATCGTGCCCGCGATAAGTTTTGCCTGCAGTGCGAATGTCATTCTGCGTGCCGGTGCACGTCCGGTGTTTGTGGATGTCGACTTGACCGGTCGAAATCTCAAACTTGATCAGGTTGCAACAGCAATCACCAAACGCACCAAGGCCATCATGCCGGTGCATTTTGCCGGGTTGCCGGTGGATTTGGATGCACTCTATCGTTTGGCCAACGAGCATCATCTACGGGTCATCGAGGATGCGGCGCATGCGATTGGGAGTGGATGGGGAGGTCGCAAGATTGGTGGATGTGGTGATCTGGTGTGCTTTAGCTTTCATCCCAACAAAAACATCACCACGATAGAGGGTGGTGCCCTCTCTGTCGGTGATCCTGCCCTTGTCCCGGAGCTAGAGAAGCTTCGGTTCCACGGCATCGCGCGCGATGCTCAAGGCTCCATTGATGTGGTCGTCGCAGGGGGAAAGCTCAATTTATCAGACGTATCGGCTTGCATCGGCTTGCACCAACTTCGGCGCCTGGACGAATTCGTGACGCGGCGGACGGAACTGGCCGGCCAATATTTTACGTTGTTTGGGGATCGTTCCGATCTCCTGCTTCCGGCACGCGGGGATGAAGGCCATAGTTGGAATATGTTCACCGTGTTGATTCCGTTTGCAGACCTCGGCATAGAGCGGAGTCGCTTCCAACGAGCGATGGCGGATCGTGGTATCAGCATAGGTGTTCACTACCCCGCCATTCCAGGATTTAGTCTGTACCAAAGCCTTGGTTACCGTGAGACCGAGTTTCCTAATGCCCGGCGCATCGGGCGTGAGACCGTCACCCTTCCGCTGTTTCCTGCCATGACTCATGCAGATGTGGAACGAGTGGGTTCCGCGCTTGTTGAAGTGTTGGACACCGGATCATGAGTCAAGTCGGCAATGAGGTTCATGCTCCTGCTGCAAACAGGGTTGCCCCGGAACTCACCGTGATCATTCCGGTGTATAACGAAGAGGCCATTTTGCCCGCGTTATTTTCCAGGCTTTACACCGCTGCCGATGGGTTGGAGCGAAGTTACGAATGCTTGTTTATCGATGATGGCAGCACGGATCGCTCTGCAGCCATGTTACGGGAACAATTCGATAAGCGCCCGGCCCACACGCGTATCATTTTGTTCAACGGCAACTTCGGGCAACATGCCGCTATTCTAGCCGGGTTCGATTATATGCATGGCCGGCGCGCCGTCACGATCGACGCCGATCTGCAAAATCCGCCGGAAGAGATTGCCAAACTGCTTGGTAAAATGGATGAAGGCTATGATTATGTCGGAACCATTCGCATGAAGCGCCAGGACTGCTGGTGGCGTCGAGCCGCATCGCGCTGCATCAATAAACTGCGCGAAGGGACGACCAGGATTCGCATGACAGATCAAGGCTGCATGTTACGGGCCTATGATCACTCCATCGTCCAAGCCATCAAACGGTCTCAAGAGATCAACACCTTTATTCCTGCGCTTGCCTACCTTTACGCCAGGAATCCCACGGAAATCGAAGTCGCCCATAGCGAACGCCAAGCGGGCGAGTCGAAGTATTCGTTGTACAAGCTCGTTCGTATCAATTTCGACCTGTTGACCGGCTTTTCGTTGGCTCCGTTGCAGATATTTTCAACGGTCGGCATGGTGATCGCCATGTTGTCCGGGTTGCTTGTGGTGGTCCTCGTGCTGCGGCGGCTGTTCGTTGGACCAGAAGTTGAAGGGGTGTTTACCCTGTTTGGGATTATGTTTTTCCTCATTGGGGTCGTGCTGTTCGGTATCGGGATGTTAGGAGAGTATGTCGGGCGCATCTATCAACAGGTGCAGAACCGTCCGCGCTACATTGTTCATGCCACACTGGAGAATCCTGCTCCAGGTCAAGAGATGAGAAAATGACCAGAGCTGTTGTCTTTGCCTACCATAATGTGGGTGTGCGCTGCCTGTCCGTTCTCCTTGCCGGTCAGGTCGAGGTCCCGTTGGTGGTGACCCATGACGATTCCTCTGACGAGAACATCTGGTTCGAGAGCGTGGCGGCATTGGCGGAAGAGCATTCAATTCCCTTCGTGACGCCGGAAGATCCCAATCGGCCGGATCTTATTGAACGGATACGCAAGCTTGCTCCCGAATTTATTTTTTCCTTTTATTACCGGCGAATGCTGGGAGCGGAATTACTGGCATGTGCTTCCCGTGGGGCCTTAAATATGCACGGGTCGTTGCTGCCAAAATATCGTGGACGCGCCCCGGTGAACTGGGCGGTGCTCAAAGGGGAAACGCAAACAGGGGCGAGCCTTCATTATATGGAAATCAAGCCGGATGCCGGCGCGCTGGTTGATCAGCAAGCCGTCCCCATACTGCCGGATGATATCGCGCTGGACGTATTCAACAAGGTGACCTGGGCCGCTGAGTTGGTTCTACACCGAAGCTTGCCTTTGTTGATTGAGGGTCGGGCCCCAGGTCAGCCGCTGAACCTTAAGGAGGGATCCTATTATGGTGGACGTCGGCCGGAGGATGGGGTCATCGATTGGCGGGAAAGTGCGGAGACGGTCCATAACCTGATCCGGTCGGTTGCCCCTCCCTACCCAGGGGCGTTTTGTCTCCTGGATTCTTTACCCATGCGGATCCTGAGAAGTCATCTTGATGGGGAACCGGCACGCCATCCTCCTCGTGCGCCCTGCTTCTACTGGGAGACGGGGCGGTGCTACGCCGATTGCCGTGATGGACGTCGTCTCCACATCGGCCAGTTTGAACTGGAGGATCAACGCATAACCCCTGAGGCATTTCATGCCCGTTATGGGGAACAGATAAAGGATTTGGGTCAACAAAAATGAAAAAAGTTTTAATTCTTGGCGTCAATGGGTTTATTGGTCATCATTTGAGTAAGCGTATCCTGGAGACCACCGATTGGGAGCTTTATGGAATGGATATGCAAGCCGATCGCCTGGCCGACCTGCTGCCAAATTCAAAATTTCATTTTTTTGAAGGGGACATCACGATCAATAAGGAATGGGTGGAATACCACATACGCAAATGCGACGTGGTGCTTCCGTTGGTCGCTATCGCGACACCGGCGACCTATGTGAAAGAACCGCTCAGAGTATTTTCGCTCGATTTTGAAGCCAATCTCGCGATTGTTCGGCAGTGCGTCCAACACAAAAAGCGGATTATCTTTCCCTCAACCTCCGAAGTCTATGGGATGTGCGAGGAGAAGGAATTTGATCCCGAGACTTCGAATCTGGTGCTCGGTCCAATCCACAAGCAGCGCTGGATCTACTCTTGCTCGAAACAAATGCTGGACCGGGTCATCTGGGCCTACGGTGTGGAATGTTCCTTGGATTTCACGCTGATCCGTCCCTTCAACTGGATTGGCCCAGGACTTGATAGCCTGTTTACAGCCAAAGAGGGGAGTTCGCGGGTGATGACGCAATTCTTGGGGCACATCGTGCGGGGTGAGAATATTTCTCTCGTGGATGGGGGCATGCAAAGGAGGACCTTCACCTATGTGGACGACGGCGTTGATGCGCTGATGGCGATTATCGAAAACCCAAACCGGATCGCCAGCGGTCAAATCTATAACATCGGCAATCCGGCCAACCAGTACTCCGTGCGTGAACTCGGAAAAATGATGGTGGCCCTCGCCTTAGAATATCCGGAATATGCCGAAACGGCTTCAAAGGTACAGTTCATCGATATTAGTTCAAATATATATTACGGCGAGGGCTACCAAGATGTTCAACACCGCGTTCCTGCCATTGTTAATACATGCCGTGATCTGAATTGGTCTCCCAAGACGACGATGGACCAGATGTTGCGCCTCATTTTTAATTCTTACCGCAGTGAAATTGCGCAGGCCAGGGCGTTGTTGGAATAACGCCCCATGCGCATCGCACTCAAAGTCGATGTTGACACTCTTCGTGGCACATTAGAAGGTGTGCCTAACCTGGTGCGTATATTGGAGCATCATGGCGTCAATGCGACTTTCCTGTTCAGCCTTGGGCCTGATCATACAGGCCGTGCCCTGCGCCGGATCTTTCGGCGCGGATTTCTAAAAAAAGTTATGCGCACCTCAGTCGGGGCCAATTACGGGTTCAAGACGTTGTGTTATGGCACGCTGCTCCCTGGTCCGGACATCGGGCGAAAGACCGCCCCTATCATGCGGAAGGTGCGTGATGCCGGCTTTGACGTCGGTATTCATTGCTATGATCACATTCGCTGGCAGGACAATGTTGCCACCAAGGGAGGGGAGTGGACCCGGCGTGAAATGACCTTGGCGGGCGAACGGTTTATGGAGATTTTTGGCGTGACTGCGCGTACACACGGTGCGGCCGGATGGCAGATGAACGACCAGGCCTTTCGCATGGAGGAAGAGTTTAAATTTGCCTATTGCAGCGATACCAGGGGTACGCACCCGTTTCTTCCTTTTGTAGCCGGTAAACTCGTCGCATGCCCGCAGTTACCCACGACATTGCCCACACTTGATGAGCTGATCGGAGTCGATGGAATTACTGAAGATACTGTGGCTGATGAATTTCTGAGACGGAGTGAACTATCAGGTCCTTACGGACACGTGTACACCCTGCATGCAGAGCTTGAGGGTATGCGATTTATGCCCATGTTTGAAGCGTTGCTTACTGGTTGGAGGGAACGCGGGTATCAGATCAACTCCATGGAAGAACTCTCTCTCGGTCTCGATATCTCTTCTTTACCTGCGCATCGCATAATGTCTCAAGAAATAGAAGGACGCACTGGGACGTTGTCAGTCCAGGGAGAGGAAGTCAGTCCTCCACCTTTGAGATCTGCAGGACTACGGAAACCACAGGGCGTCTAGGAAATCTTCTGCCCCCATACTCTCAGATACATCACTGCGGTCGGGCTCCTTCAATGGGGGGGCGCGGGTCCGGCAAAAAATCATAAAGCACGTAGCGTCCCTCGGCCATCTCCCAAATCTTGATCTCTCGAAGCCTGTCCCCAAGATCATCGGAAAGTGATGGGGGGCGATACTTCCCGATGAGCAAGAGTCCACTCGGATTCTCCTGCATATAGCGATGAACTTCTTCCGGTGATTGCAGATTTTGCACAATAATGCCGGTGTAAAATGGCAGTGCTGCCCGCATCTCTTCATGTAGCTTATAGCCAACCAGTCGGGGCGGGAGGGCATCCAGGGCCGCAAGATTGACGGTGATGGGACGCAAGAACCGTCCGCTCCCCAGAACCGGCCATACAAACAGATTAACCGTCAGCATGATTGTGAACATCAATCCGGCAAAGGCCGGGATGGCCCGCGCCTCTGTGCGCCATGATTTGGCGATAGAGAAAACGGCAGCGGACCGGCTCCGCAAATTTTCGGGAAGACCGGCCAAAGAAAACTTGTGGTCAGTACGGGGTCTAAGAAGACCAAGAGGTGCCAATAGGAGGGCAAAGATGCGAATGATGAGTGATGCGAGAGCAGGAAGGATGGCTGACACTGTACCGAAGAGGTTGGCCGTCACGCGTGAGATCCTTGCTGGTGTCTCTTGTCTGGCCATTGCAGCAGCCCAGGTCCCAATGAATACGGCAAGAGGAGCAAGAAGGGGCATGAGATATACTTCACGTTTGGTGCCGGGAAGGCTCAGCAGTAAGAGCCCGAACGGGAAAATCATGGAAATGAAGCGAAGTCCTGCATGGTTCCAACCCTGGGGCATCTTGTCACGAAATGCCCAGAAATAGGCTGCAGGAAGCGTAAGGAGCCATGGTCCTATTTGATTGAATAACTTGGGGAAATAAAACCAGAAGGGTTTTTCATGCCCGCCTGTATATTGCTCAGGATCTGGAGCGATACGATACAGTATGTTGTGGACGACAAACTCATTGAATAGGGCTTCCCCTTCGTAGAGGTAAAGCAGTAAAGGCCAAATGAGGCATCCTGTGGTAAGAATGAGAAGACCGGGAAGGTGAACCCAGGACCGCAAAAAATCCCAGCGACCCCAAAATATGATTGCCAGAGCCAATGGACTTCCGAGCAGGATAACTCCCACAGGCCCCTTAGTCAGGAATGCCATCGCCCCTGCAAAATAAATGACTAAGACCAGGGCACAGAAGGGTAAAGGCGAATGTGTACCGATCCTGGGTTTTTCCCTGAACATGGCGAGCGCAAATGCCCAATATCCAAGCATGACGAACAACGCGAGCAACGGGTCCACCATGCAGCGATGCGCATGCCGAAAGAATCCCCACATGGTGCTTAAAACCAGTACTGTCAGTAAGCCGCTACCCGGGCCGGCAAGCCGCCGGCTGAGGTCAAAGGCAAGTAAGAGGGTCAAACATCCAGCGATGGCACTGGGAAGTCGGGCGATGCCGTCGGAGACGCCAAAAGCATGGAACGCCGCCGAAATCAACCAGTAATACAGTGGCGGGTGCTCCATAAAGGGTTCCCCTCCAAGCGTAAGTACCAGTAGGTTGCCACTCGTGAACAATTCCCGCCCGATCTCGCCGACTCGAATCTCGTCAGAGGCGATGAGCTCATGATCGAAAATTCCCGTAAACGAGATCAGCACACTCAGCCCAATAGCGGCGAGGACACTCAGACGCCGTATTACGGCGTCATCTATGAGAGATGTGCTGATTGAGAAGGGAGATGTGGTCACGGTATCTTCGAGGTCAATTGATTATCTGCTAACTGGCTTTTTCGCATCTTGGCTGACAGCTTCAGGGGGATATGCTTCCTGGCTATGGTGAAGTTCGCTCGCCAAGGATCACTTAGGACCTGGGTATCTGTAGAAAAGGGTTCTTTGAGGCCTGTCCGTCCGTAGCCGTGGGAATACCCGATAGAAGCGCAACGAGATAGGTTTATCCTGCAACCATACTCATTGGCTATGAGTTGGCCTGGATGTGGCTATACGCCTTATTGCTCTCACACACTTTTATGAAGCCGGAGACCCAGCACCATAACGACGGTGATCCCTATCGAAATCCCTTCCGCACGTGGTCCTATTGATAACGGGCCTCTTTAACGGAGCCATTTAAAGGGATATTAGTTGGTCGACATAAGCTGGAGATACTTTTCCGCGATCCGGCCAACCTCGAACTCCCTAGCGCGGGCATGCAACTGCTCTTGGCCAAGGGGATGGTCAAGAACTCCGAGAATAGCTTCAGCCATCGCTTTGTCATCACCTACTGCTACCAATGGGCCAAAGGCCCCATTTTGGAGAATCTCGGAAGGACCGCTCGGGCAGTCTGTGCTGACAATCGGACAGCCACACGCCAACGCTTCGATCAGCACATTCGGACAGCCTTCCCATGCCGAAGAGAGCACAAATACCGAAGCTCTGGCCATAAAGGCGAAGGGATTGTCGACAAATCCCGGCATGGAAATATCTTGGGTGAGGCCCAAGGTTTCAGCCAGCTCTTCAAGCTCATTCCGTATTCTTCCCTCCCCGAGGATAACCAATCGGGCTGGACGCACAGAACGAACTCGGCCAAAGGCCTTTATGAGACACGCGAAGTCCTTTTGTGGCACATGTCTCCCTACACCTAAAATGATCGGCAGCGTGTCTGCTGGAAACCACGGATGGTCAACCTGGATGCGTGCTTTTTCTTGTACCTGGGTGAGAGCCACCGGATTGTAAATCGTCGTAATACGATCACGATGGATTCCCGTTAACGAGGCTACATCTTCGGCGACGCCATCCGACACGGTCAGGATTTCATCTGCCCATGGGTATACACGTTGTAAGAGAGGTGCAAGGAAACGCCAACGCCACTTTTTGGAAGTCTTGATAATGGGAGACAAGCTGGTTTGCTCGTTGATCACCATGCGAGTTGTTCCACCTGCCAGGCGTGCGGCTAACAAGGCTATGAGGTTCGCAGGAGTTTTCGCGGTGAGCATCGTATCTGGTTTCTCACGCCGTAAGTATTCAACCAGATCCGGGAGATACCCGATAGTTTTGGGAGGATGGGACGAGAGCACGATCGGGAGGAGCATCGACCAAAGAGCACCAAAATCAGCTGACACGGCATGGAAGCATCCCCGCCATTTTGTCCCTCCCTTGAGCCCGATGACCTTAACCTTCGGAGAAACGCTGTCCAGGTAAGGCCCTGAGACCTGACATAAGATCAGGTCCACCCTGTGGTTGCGATCGGCAAAGGCCTCTGAGAGATAGAGCATGGCCCTTGCGACACCGCCTCCGGCTAGAGATGGCAGAAATATCGCAAGATGTTTACGGTCCGGAGTTTCACTTTCTCTATTTAATACTTGATTCGAGGGTGAGGCTCTATCCGAGTAATTCGACGTCATCATTTTATTACAGGTTGCTTGAGGCTTAATTGAATGTATGTTGGGCTGATCGAGTGAGGACGTGTTCTCGTATGGTATTCCCGAGGCTTTTGCGAAGGGGCGAGTGAAAATAATATTTCAGGGCGACCCACCCCATGCCGTTCCAGGCCGACCAACAGGCCCGCATCCATTTTTCGCTGACCGCTTGCGCAAATGCTCGCTCCGAATACCGGCGTGTCTGCAAATTAGCCTCTTGAAGTTTCAGTAACCAATTTTCCGCCCATTGAAGATAATCATGGTCCGGCGTGAAGTGGCATTTTCGCATGCGGGACAACGTCAAATGTGGACCGAGATCCTCCTCCGTAAAGGGTGCCCCCAATATATTGAGTTGATGGCGGATGATTTCCCGTTTTTTTTCATCACCCAGCTCTACCGTTTGACTGGTAATTTGATCGGCATGTATGCGGCCGTAGACCAGGCATTCAGGGAGGTTGCCGAGTTTATATTTTTGGGCCAGTCTCACGTGGAGGTCATAATCCTGGCAGCGTGGGTAGTCATTTCGATAACCATATTCACGCAAAATTTTGGTTCGAGCCATAATAGACCGGTTACTCAGGGAACACCGGAACAGAAGTTGCGTATCAACGTCCTCCGGTGAAACGGGCTGGCGCTTAATCTTTTTTAAGGGCTGACCTTGTTCGTCCATCATGCGGCACCAGCTTCCCACTTGGGCATAATCATGATGGGCATCCAAAAAGTCGACCTGTTTCTCCAATCGTGTCGGGAACGCCCGATCATCGCTATCCAGCATAGCGATATATTCGCCACGAGCATGCTCAATACCTTTGTTGCGGGTCCTGGGAATCCCGAGATTGCTTTCATTCCTGATTATGCGCACACGGGGATCGTGATAAGAACGCATGATTTCAATAGTTCTGTCTTTCGAACCATCATCTATCAGGAGTATTTCAAAATTGGTGAAAGTTTGTGCCAAAATACTTTCAATGGCGTCTCCAATATATTTTTCGCGGTTATAAGCCGGGATAAATACGGTCACTTTTGGATTGTCGAGCATAGTCGTCTGACCGGAATGTTTCAGTGGAACCAGAGGAGTACCCAATTCATGCGCGATTGGAGTTAAAATCGGATAAGATGTTGACTCTATTCTAAAAAAAGTTCATAACACGTGTCCTGAAGGCTAACGCGCCGATAAAGTCATCGGAGCTTCTCAGGCACTTGGCCGTAACGCATTCTTCTATAGGGGTTGCAAATCATATCCGATGTATCCCCCGTTTTCCAAATTTTCGGGTATTTGACACGACCAGTTTACACCGGACAATCCTCAACGCGATGTCTTTTCAATTACGAGTCAAACAACGATCGCCTTTCTTATGGAAGCGAGTCCGATATTTTTTATCCCGGCTTTTTGGAGTTCGCTTGCAAAAGGCGAAAAGCCTACATTTTGTGACCATCAATGGGCAGCAATTTAAGCGATTGGTCTTTTGTGATTCTTTTCTGGCTTTTGAAATTGAGCGAAATCTCGAGTGCTTCCGGGGGGACGGGATTTTCCCCAATATTGTGATTCGTTATGAGCGGGAAATCTGGGTGGAGTTTGTTCACGGGCAGTTCATCAGGGAGATTAATGAACCACTGGTTGAACAAATGGCCATTTTTTATAGTCGTTTATATTCTGAAGCTCCCCGTTTGGTGGAAACGAACAAGACCCTTTTCCCCGATCGCCTGGATAGGGATCTGCATTTTCTCAATCAGGTTGGAATCCTTTCAAATGGATTGTTGGAGGAAATCAGAAAATCCGTGGATGTCCTGCAGCCCACACACTGTTGGATCGGGTTTGATTATACCGACCCCGTCAAGAAAAATTTTGTCCTCAATCCCAAGACTCAGATGCTGTGTGCCGTCGATGTGGAAGGCCTCGTCAACGAGCATCTCATAGGCATGGGTGCTGCCAAAGCCTTGGTGCGGTGGTTGAATCCCTTCAAGGAGGAATTCCTCCAATCGCTGACAAACAAGGGCGTCCCGGATATTCAAGCCTATTATGGATTTATCGAATTGTGTTTTCTCGCCCAGTGGATGAAACGGGCATTTTTTGAAAGAGATTGGAAAGCCATAAAGCCTGCGTATTTTGAAGGGTATCGGAGACTGTAGGGAGTATCGGCAATGGGCGTTGGAGCGTATTGAGAAATTTAGTACCCCTTAGGTCTTTTTCCCAGGACCCGCTGGATTCGGTCAAGCAGAGAGAGCCGATTGATGACGACAATGAACACCTTTCGCATGTGCCCTTCCGGGCATTGAACGGGGCGCACCCCATGCCAGGATTTATCCAATCTTTGAAATAACAGACTGAAATTTCCAATGGCTGTTGAAGCCAACGACTGTGGGAAATCTTCAAAGCTGGGAGCGCTTTTTCGACTAAACTGCCCTTGATCGTCGAGAATAACGGTCTCCCCACCCCAAGTGGGGTCCCAATCCTCTTTTGTGTTGAAGTAGAAAATGTGAGATCCAAGTTTATGTTGAGCATCACAGTGTGGAGAAACAGAGCATCCATTGGGGGTATAGTGCCAATGGAAATTCAATTCAAGTGATTTGACCCCAAACAAACGTTTTAAAAAATTGGAATAGGGTTTTCCCTGAAGTTCGGCCAGGAATTGATCCCAATGGGGGGAGAGAGATAAGCCTTGGCGATAGTCCAATGTATAGCGATCGTGACTTTGTTGACCATGAGCACGCTTGACCCCAAAACGTTTTGCAAACATGGAGACATCCGGAAGTGTCTCAACCAGGCGTTGATAACCCTCATCGGTCAGAAACCCGGACGGATTCATCCAAGGATAGGGCTTTGCTTCCTGAAAGGATTGGGGTGAAATAGCTTCTAGAGCGGGAAAGTTCAAATAGTTCATGGTATTACCGGATTTTTCAGAATAATTTAAGGCAAAATAGTATGGAGAAATCGATGAGCGTAATCCTGTATTTTTGGCTTCCATCGGAGATAGGAGTAACCTCCAAAATTTCCCTTTTCGTCAAATTTGCATATGACCGGTTCGGCGGTTTTTAAGGTGACTTTTGGGATGTCCTGATCACTGATGCCGGCAAGATATTTTAACAAACTTCGCAGGCTATTTTGATGGGCAATGATCAGAATATTCCTGTTCTGAAGGAGCGATGGGAAAATTTCCGTCTGCCAATAGGGAACAAGGCGGTTTTGCGTGTCTTCCAAGCTTTCCGAACATGGAAGATCTTGAGAGTCGACAGTTGCATATTGGGAATCATTTCCCGGAAAACGGGGATCGTCCTGGGTCAATGCCGGCGGTTTGGCGCTAAAATGTCTTTGCCAAATCAGGACTTGTTTTGTGCCATAGCGGGTGGAGGCTTCCCACCATGTCAATCCTTGCAGTGCTCCATAGTGACGCTCATTGAGCCGCCAACTCCTATGAACAGGGATGGATTCCTGCCCCATCGTTTGTAAGACAATTTTGACGGTGTCCGCCGCCCGGCTTAATAGGGAGGTATAACACATATCAAAGGTCATGTGTTGAGCTTGCAGTACGTGTGCGGCCCTCCGGGCTTCCTTCATGCCTTTTTGGCTTAAGGGCGTGTCTGTCCAGCCAGTGAACCGTTTTTCACGGTTCCAGAGACTTTGACCGTGACGCAAAAGAACAAGGTAATTAGGGCGTAATTTCACTGAATGAGCTGGCAAAGAAAAATCCGGTAATCGAGCTTGGTATTTTTGAAGAAAAATTTTATGTCACAGAAGCCCAGTGTCAGAAAGAAAAGTCAAACAAGGTTTATTATAGCAAATACCATGAGAGTCAGGACAAAAAATGTTAACCGGATAGGGAAGACGGATGATTTCGCGGGTATAGATCATTGAAATGGGATTAGCATCCTAGGAGCCTTTTGGACTTAGGAAGAATTAGACTGCAACAGTGTCTCAGCGGTCCCTATTTCACCGCTTTTTTGGCCTATAGTCCCACTATGAGCTTGCGAAATCGTCAATATCTGGTCTCGCTCGTCCGCTTTTTCGCTTTCGATCCCCTAATTCCGACAGACTCCTAGGGGGTGGATGAAACGTTTTTTGCGACCGGCTGATTGTAGTCACGGTGATGAGTCAATAAGAATTTCTTCTAATTTTGAACTGATAAATCCAGCCATGGCTTCTGATCCGGCTGGCAAAAAATGAACATGATCGTAAAAGGCCCAATCCATACCAGAGAGCTGGTGAGAGGCATCGAAAACAGGAATGTTTTTGCTTTGTGCCACATTTTTGATAATGGCATCTTGATGAGAGAACGTTTCCAGAATGGCATCATGACTGAGTCCGACATGATGGTAATCTATCCGCTTCTTTTGTTCCTCGGTATTTTCAGGATGAACCAGCCTGGCTTGAGTGATAAGTATGGGTTTGGCTCCAATATTCTTTGCTAGATCCGCAAACATTTCGACGGCAAGTTGATATTGGCGGAATTGTAGCGTGTTAAGGGATGTGATAGGAAAACGTGCATCCTGAGATGCAATAATCCCTTCTCGCCCCAGTTTGATGGTCTTCTTAAAGTAGACCCGCCGTAAGACATTATAAAGGTGTGAGGCGTTACATAACCATTGATCCAGCAGATTAGCATTATGAATTCTGTAATCAAATTGATGAAGAGCCGGTTTGACCGTTCTTAAAAAAGACTGTCCGGCATCAAAATATTTCATGTCGTTCCAGGCATTATACAAGAGCACAAAGTCCGGGGAGAACCTGAATCCTTCTGTAAAAAATCTTCCTACCGATTCCACGGCAGTATGTCCAGGTATGCCGGCGTTAATGACCTCAACATGAGGAAATCCTGCTTTGTGAAGGTACTTTTCCACGAGGTGAGGCCAGTCAGAATTTTTATCCGCTCGAGTATCGAAAGCTGCTGATCCTCCATACACGATAATTCGAATGGTGTTTTCAGGTTTAAGATTTTCAAAATTTGGTCCTCGGTAACCTTTTTCATTGATTTCCCATTGAAGGCCTTTCTTGTTCCCGAAGGCATGGGAAACCGAATGAGTCTTGGCCTGAAAAATGTGTCGAGCAAAGAGGGCAGGTTCATACTGCAGGGATTGCTGACGAAGCACATCTGGGGAAATGTTCGAACTTTCCACGAACAGACGAACACCAATTTCACCAAGAACTAAGATGAGTCCAAGGGAAACAATTGAGGTTATTACCGTAAGGGATTTTCTATTCAATCTTTTCAGGGATGAAGGCATTGTTTAGGGTGCTTCCAATTAAGTGGATGAGGGTGACCATACAGGCACCGCTGGAATTTCTTTGGGCATTTGCACGATCTATGATGTGTCAACTAGTTCCGGGCCAATAAAAGCTCTGAAAATATTTACTTCAAGGGGTGCCAGATTTTCCCAAATTATGCCCAGATTTACCTGGTAAGACATTACTGCTAGGGAAAACCTATGACGCATTCTCACAGCGAAACAATCTCAATGGCACTTCTAAAAAATTCCAGTTTTTGGGTCGTCCCTTCCTGGCCGTGCTTGTGGGATGGGCGAAACGCCCTGAACACCGTGTGCGTGGGAGTGACTGGTTGTCTGCTTGACGCTCAAGGCCTTCTCTGCTCCCTTTGTTAGGCCATCTGGTGCGGACTCGTGGCAGTGAGAAACCGTACCCGTTGAAAGTTATAGGCCAGATTGTTGAGCCCGATCTTGTCCCAAGCCCGGATCACCCCAATCGTTCGAATACGCTTCCCGCCTATTGCCGTGACTTGGTGGCCGAAGACCTGCTCGAGGCGAACTGACGTCCGCGCTCGACGCCGATTCCGCGCTTTTTGGTGCGACGCCAGAGGCTTGCCCCGATAGCCTTTTTCTTGAATGTGAGAACGGAGGTGCTGCCTCTTGAGTAACGCTTCCGGCTCCTGGGAACGATACACTGAATCCGCCCGCACACCTCGTCCGGCAGATGCCGATTGTAACACGGTTTCCAGCGCCTGGCTGTCATCCGCCGCGGCATTCGTCACGGTATAGCGGCGAATCAGTTCGTGTTGCTTCTCGACATTCACATGATTCTTGTAGCCATAGTGTTGGTCCCTATGCTTGACCGTCCAATGGGCAGCGATCGCTTTCTACCGGTGTTTGGCCGGGTCCGCCTCCCACCCGGTGGGACTTTGGCCCGCTTTAATGGCCGCGTTTTCATCTCGTGTATTCCGTTGCTTCGGGACCGGGACCAGTGACCCATCGATCAGTTGGCCTGGAGTCACTGATCGGCTAGATAAGCGTCACATTGCTAGAATAGGGCTTCTACGACGTCCGCTTGGGCCAAGGTTTCCCGAAACAGCCAGATTGTCTGCGCATCGGGGATGTATTGGGCCGGATCGAGGACGAGGAATCGCATAAACGACAGGCGATCGCGGATCTGATATTCCGTTTGGTCATTGGATAAGTTATAGAGGACTTGCAGCACGAAGACTTTGAACTTGCAAATGGCATCGAAGGACTTTGCCAAGGCCAGCCGAGGGCTTCTCAGGGGACCACTTGCGCGAGTTGTTCTAAGGGATCGCCCTGCTGACTGAGGGCCCTCATAGCGCGTCGTGAGATCAACAAATCCAAGTAGGCTCGGTGTCGACATAATCAGATCCTCCTTGGACACGCAGCATCCCATAATCGAATCCATTTGTCAGGAGTATTTAGAGATGCCCTCAATAAGTTGTTATTCAATAAGGTGGTGGCAATCCATTCACCAACTACACGATTGGCGATAAGGGAATAGTGGCTGCTATTCTTGGTAAAGAGATCTTCAATTGAATCTTCTTTGGATTGAGAGATGAGGCCAAAGGCTGGGTCGATGAGGTTATATCTCGAACTCAGGCCATCCAGAAGTTCTTGGTACTCAAGTGGTTCTCCGTTAAGAAGATTTTGCAGCGGGCTCTTTGTTGGTAGGTGCACGATGATAAAGCTGGATTGCGCCTCAAGAACTTCACGTTCAAATTCCTCAATGATACGCTCTGTTAATTGCCGGGAGGGGGATGCATCGGCAAAAAATTCATAATCTTTTCGCCTTGATGAAAAATTATTGGTCAGACCGGAAATAATAAATGCCGCCAATCGGCTTGCATACCACGGACTCATTTTGTAATCATCTTCCTGGTAGAATAATTCATATGGTTTAAGCGGCCACTGGTCAAAGTCTGAATAAATATTAAGAATGTCTTCTGGTTTTACCGTGGGGGTGTTGAGAAGGCTAAGGTTATTTCCAGGGACAAGAAGAAAACGAGGTTTCGAAAAAATAACGTCGCTATCCGGGCTGTAAAACATTCTGATGATATTCATGTTCCGTTTAATATTTGAAGGTTGAAAACCGAACAGAACCAAATGAGGCTTTAGAGATTTCCCATTTTTCTTCCATCGAAGAAACGCCTGGTCTATTCCGTATCCCTGCCCTCCGAGGTTGAGAACCTCGGCTTTGATCCCATTACAATTTAAATGATTCTCAAGAATAGCTCCCCAAGATACTTCAAAAGGCACATCATCGCCGTGGGTGAAGGAATCTCCTAAAATGGCAATTCGAAAAATTCCCGGAGGAGCTTCTTGGGTAATTTCCTGGCGTACTTTTCCAACCCGGACGCCTGCGGCATTAGAAGCATACAATCCATTTTCACTCTGGCTGTTTGGTCGCACAGACCAGCCAAGTTCTGGATCGTACTGGTTGTAGGGCCTTTCCTTCCCCAAAAAATCTTGACTTTTTGACACTAAGGTTTTGACTGGCAAAAAAAATGGTCTCAAGCGAAGTTTTCCAATATAGACATTTCCATCAATATCTTGGCGAGAAAGTGCACGCAAAGCTACTTCAGCAACCACAAGTGCACATATGACAGAACACACAATGAGCAAGAAGTTTAGTGAAGTTTCTCGACGAGCCATCAGTAGTTCCTTTTTTCTAATTACAGCATACTCATTGAATATTACCTGCCGAGAGGCGGTAATTGTATTATTGAGTGAAGGCTGTTGTGAAGTGTTCTGAAAAATAATTCATTGGCGGTGACAGCCAGTTGGCAGTAAAAATTGCTCCTCGACTATTTATAAATTGGACAGCGAATTTCTACAATGCCAAATGATTTCCTGGGAATGAATGAGGCCCCTCAGGCTGAGAATTTCTGACTGAACGGACAATGCGATGCCTAATTGACAAAATGTATCCTTTCAGGAACGATAAATGGTTTTTTTAAGGCATCGGCGAGCAAGGCTGCTTATTGTTCTCTATTGACGGTGTGAGCCAAATGTCAAATTTCCGATTTTAACTCGCCACGAGATTGGACGCATGCCTTCATCTTCTGAAAATTCGGAAATGGCCAAGCAGCCGATTCGTCAAAATCGGCTCTATAAGGTACTGCATAAAAATCTGAGAATTCCTCCGTGGGTGGTTCGACCATTTTATCGCGCTCTGAAAATCACCGGTAGCCCCGCTCAATATCGTTTGCGAAAGCGATTGGCCAGAGAAATTATGGTGATCACGAAGCCCCTGATTACTATTCCAGACAGAGCCGGATACCGGATTTTTGGGCCTGACGATATTGAAGAAACTGCTCAAATTGTCAGGTATTGTGGAGCAGTGTATCAGCAATCACGAGCGGCGTTCCCCCCGGAATATTTTCAAAAACATCCTCATAAGAAATTTCTGTTTCCTATTCTGGAAGGTGCCGAATTCTGTCGCCATCCGGAATTGCTCAAGCTTATGGTGTCTCGCCATATTCTTGATGCCGCAGCGGCGTATCTGGGAACGGTACCCAAGTTGACCGGAGCCAGGCTCTGTTGGTCGCCTGAAAATGAAACGGCTCGATCCAGCCAGCTCTTTCATTTCGATTATGAAGATCTCAGGCAAGTCAAAGTTTTTATTAATATCTTTGAGACGAAGGAGGACCAGGGGCCGCTGACGTTCCTTCCCGCCGATATATCCCATCAGGTGCAGAGAGCAATCGGGCGTGTGCTTGGTCGTGTGCAGGACGAACGAATTTATGAGGGAGGTGGACGAAACCATGAGGTGAAGTTGATCGGACCGCCAGGCTCAGGGGCATTTCTGGACACGTCCCGCTGTCTTCACTATGGAAGCCGGTTTAACCGAAGAGATCGCGTGGTCCTGATCATCCAATTTCTCAATGGCTATTCCGCGTTCCGACCAACAGCTCCATTCATTGTGCCTCGTGACCTTCCAGGATTTAAGCCGGACCTTGTTCAGAAGCTGGCCTTAGGAATCAATTGATTGGATCGGTTCCCATAGGGGCTTTATTCTTCCAGAAGGGACGAGGATTGGCCCGTATCCTCAATTTTTTATATGCAACCTCGACGATATACACACTACAAAGATGATAGATCTCATTTGGGAATAAGAAAAATGGCTCCTGGTAATTCATCCACCTTTCCCGCGAAATTACCAGGTTTCCCGTGAGGAAATTCCCCCAGGAATTAAAGCATTCGTTCATCGACATCTTTGCGATAGCGAAATATGTTGGAAGTGTAGATAGAGAGTTCCATTCAAGCCGTCAATGTTTTTGTGGAAAGGTCGATGAATTGCGACCGGATGGTCTCGAGCCCCATCTTGTGTTTTCTGCCATTCCCCGCAAAATTCGCCTATGACCTGCAATGGTCAGTGGCAGTCCAATCTCTTCACTCCAAGATCTTGAAGCCGATTGACTTTCTAGCTGAAAGATCGGGGCTTTCCTGCTTTGGTTTTCCTGTTAGCAGGGCTATGCGTGTGAGGGTGATGCAATCCGTCGACGGATTCGGCGTAGAAGTTTATTGGTTTTGCGTTTTCCCAAGAAAGAGAGCTGTCGAAGTGTCCATGTCTGCTTTAGCCACCATAATCGCCATCTGATTTTTTGTAGGGATGAATGATGCTGAATGCTTTGAGCTGGAACCCCGGGAAGGTTTTTGGCTTCAGGCTTTCTTGCTATGGCCCGGATGTGTCGGAAATCACTTATCCGGCGGTTGTCAATTGTGCATTCAATCAATGTAAAGCCGGCTGCTTCGAGATATCTGGCAGTGGTCTGTGCCGTGAGATGATATTGATGGACGGGACCTGACTGAAACACCGATCGGGTCTTGTACCGGGAAGGTCGTAGCACATCCTTCTCGTCAAGAAAGAGATAGCCGCCTGGTGTGAGCAGGCTGAAAATTTTTTCAAGGAGCATGCGGGGAGACAGGACGTGGGCCAGGACATGATGCGTCAGGACATTGACTGCATCGAAGGGACCCTGAAAGGGAATCGGTAACTGGGAGAAACGGGAAAATGGCAAAGGAAAGATCTTGGATAATCCGCGTCGCTCACTAGCGTACTGTCTGTTTTTTTCGAACGGCTCCACGCAGAATATGTTTGCCCCCGCGGATCGGAGCCGTGCCGAGAATGCACCTGTTTGGCATCTCAGATCGAGAATCTGTTTGTCTTTAACCTGAATGTAACGGTTGATGATGTTCAAACCCCACTCCGCGAAGGCATCCTGTTTTTGAATGTCATCTTCATCTTCGATGCCTTCCCCCGGCCTACTGCGGCTACCAGGGTCGTTGGCAAAGCTACTTTCATAGAATCTGTCCAAGTCCTCCTGTTCAATTTGTGGAAAAGCGTACAGCAATTGACAGTGGATACAAATGACAATGCGGCAATTCAGTTCCGATGGTTCTGCAACAACACATGCTTCTGTGGAACGACAGAGATCACAGTCTCCTGTTACGACGCTATCCCGGTCCATTGCCTGAAAGGGATGGTCTAAAAATTTACTCAAGACACCATTCCTTTTCTAAAGAGGAAAAGTGAGCCTTTGAGGAAAAACTTTGATTGGTCCGTCAGGGGCTGAACATAGGGGATGTTCATTGCCAACGGAGCCATTCGACCTGCAAAATGACCTCTGATTAATAGATAGTTCATCCTCATCTTGATTGGCATTCGGAGGTTATGCCCGAGTTTTGGTATGAATGTATTCGGCCAGTTCCAAATCCCACATGGTATCGATACTGACCAGATACTCATCGAGAAGGAGCGCTCCAGTTCGTTTACCCATGATACTTCTTCCTTTCAGAAGACAGTTTCGTGTCATGACATATGCCACCCCGTTCCGGTGATAGACCGGGGTTAGTTGTTGCCGGGCAATGATTTGGCTTCCGTCGGGGTCATAATAGTCGATCCTGTCTGAGTTAAGAGTTAGTTGTTTGAGAGGGTGTGATTTGGAATCGGTTTCGGACAACGTCCAGACGGCATCCCATTGTTCATTCACCAGCATCTCAATGGCATGGATGACATGGTCTGGCCGACGAAGAGGGGAAGTCGGTTGGAGCATGACCACAATGTCATATCGCACAGCATCCAGGCGCTCCATTTCTTCTAATGCGTGGATCAATACCGGGGCGTCCGATATTCGGTCCCCTGAAAGGGCGGGAGGCCTGAAGAACGGGGCGTCAAGTCCGAATTTTTTTGCGATCTCGGCAATTTCAGAATGATCGGTGGAAACTACGGCTCGGTCGATGATGGGGATCTCTCTAACCAACTGCCCAACTCTTGCGACTAACGGAATTCCAAGAAAGGGGGTCAGGTTCTTGAGTGGAATCCCTTTGCTGCCGCCCCTGGCCGGGCACACAGCCAGAATCCGTTGGGTACCTATCATAGGGTCTTTTTAGCGATACACGGGGTTGTTGATATAGCCATTGATTTGGTTCAAATCATAACTTCCTGTGTCAAAAGTGTAAAGAATTTCCAATCACAATGGTGCAAGGAAATGCTCAATGGTTTGGGGTAAGTGTATTTCTGTTTTCCTGAAGATTTTGGACGATCGCTCTGAGTTTATCCAGGTTTGTCACATGGAGTGAGGGTATCTGGCTGAAGCGGCTGTGATCACCAAGAATGACTCCCGCAAAATGACAGCCAAATGTACCAGCAGCCTCCAGATCATCCTCACTGTCTCCGACAAAAAGCATCTCATCGGGTTTTGCCTGAGTCAGCTCTTGGATGTGACGCAAGTTTTCCAGTTTACTTGCCGGGGCTCCATATATACCCGAGAAATAGTGTGAGAGGTTTCGTAGGGTCACCAGTCGATTGAGGGCTTTGGCCGGCGTTCTTGAGTTGAGGTATAGAGGAATCTCTTGATTCAACAGCCATGAGAGTATCCCTGAGGCCCCAGGGACTTCCGGACACCCGACAACGGCCGTTTCGCAGGTGGTTGTGTAAGTCTCGGCCCATTGTAAACCGAGGGTCTCTGTGCCTGTGTGTGGCGGAATGAGCCCTTTCGCCATGAATTCTCGGACAAGTTCACAAGTGATTCCGTATCGATCCTTATGAGAGCATCGTTGAAGTACTTCGGTGACGGTGCACCCGCTGGGATCGTAGTCCTCGACAATCTTATAAAATGACTGAACCTTCACCTGATTGGAATCAACCAGCGTTCCGTCAAAATCGAATGCGACGCAAGCAATCATTGCGCATGAGGATCGGGCAATGGCACTTCGGGAGCCTTCTCCACTGATGGCTGCTGGGCGATTTGAAAACGTCCCCAATGATCAACCATTGTTTTCCGCTCAGATCGTTGCAGCTTATTGATTCGTTTGTCGGCATAGAAGGAATCATTGTTATAGTGGGTGGTGGACACTTCTTCAAAGACAACCCCGGTGTCTGTCCAAAAGGAATGCCATACTCCAGGTAGGATGAGAATGGTTTCACCGGGATGCAAAATGCGGGGATATCCGTCGATATTCACGTGGAGGATGCCAAAAAGTATTTGAAATGTTTCCTCCTTCTTCGCATGATAATGTGAGGGGTGTCGCTGCCCAGGCAGTTGAATGACGAGTTTTTTGCAATATTCCCGATTTATGCATTCGATAAGGACCGCTCCGGTTTGTCGAAAATTTTCAAGGCCGTAATGGTGCGAATATTCGACTTTAAACTCACTGCCTAATTGAATCTTGGCTTCGTTGAGTAAGGCTTTGACTTCGTGAATCGCTTGTTTAAGGGTCACGAGACCTTGATTCACCGTGATCTCGGCAGCGTCCCGCATGACCGGTTGATCCGGCGTCATGTCCTGGACTGCCGTATAGCCCTCCTTCCATGCCCCGCTTTCCATCTGTCCTTCGACGTAGGGCATGGCAAAATACACAAGGTCTCGTGTGAGTTCACGGCCTTTTTTAATGAGCCGTTTGGCAAAGACCCCGCGTCGAAGGCCGTCCAGTGAGGCCTGTTCCACTTCGGAGGCCGGTGGACGAGTTTTTGGCCCACACAATACTTGTGCCCGATGATAGGCTTCCAGCCAGGTGTCCACTTGTTGTGAGGTGGACGAATAGGCATTCAATTTGATGGATTCGGTTTCCAGTCCAATGTGCCGTTCGAAAAGTCTGGCTCCAAGAGCGACGGCAATTTGAACAGGGACCGTGTCACCGGGATTTTCATGCGTGGACCAGCCGATGGGAATATTGGGGTACCGGTTGCGCAACACCTGTATTTGATTCAGGTTCATCAACGGGTCAGGAGTTGGATAGATTGACACGCAGTGCATTAGCGCGAATTGCACAGCCCGATGCTGAAAGAAACTCACCACATTATCGATATCCTCCAGTGTCAGTCCACCGGTTGAGCACACGACCGGCGGGCCGGCGCCGGCAATTTCCTCAAGAAGCGGCCAATCCTTGGCTGAACAACTGGCGACTTTCAACAGATTAAAACCCATGTCGACGGCAATATTGACAGACTCTTCATCGAAAGGGGTGCACATGGCTAGCAGGCCCTGGGCCCATACTTCATTGAGCAATGTTTGAAATTGTGCCTGGTCCAATCTGGTGGATTGAAATCGTTGGATGTATTTGAGTTCGCTGTTTGACTGATGATTGGTATGAATGAAGGTGTCGAGTTGGCGGAATTGAAATTTGATCGCTGCCCGGACGTGGTGCCGATTGATCACCTCAGCCATTGATTGGATAATGCCCAGGCCGTGCTCGACACTTCCCTGGTGGTTATTCGCTAGATCCAATATGAATAAATCATGGAAATTGAAATCTTGGTCTGTCATGCTTTTCCCCTTCCTCGGAAGATCTACAGCACTTCTAGTGCCTGTGGTGTATAGCCCTTCTCGTAATCGATGCGCACAGTTCGTTTCTTGTCTGACGAGAGATGTGCGGCGGCGACCACCAGCATGGTTTCCAGGCCTCGCTCCAGTGAAAGGACGGAATCTTTTGTTTTGCCTGTCATCACGGCCTCGATATGCTGTAATTCCCAGATGAAATCATCTGGCCGCGTTTTTTGAATGGTGCTGAATTGGATGTCACCGCCACCGGTTTTCCAATCGACTCTGTCGAGCCCTGGTTGGTGCCCGATCGTGAGTTCCGCGAAACCGTCATTTCCTTGAATCCTTGCCCATTTTCTGGAAGGCGAGGTAATGACGTCTTGCACCACCCTTCCGATTAGCCCTTCTTCAGTCCTCAGGGTAAGCAGGCAGAGTTTGTCGTACTCCACCATATCTGTCTGGACATAATCCAGTGTCGCGGATACTTCGGTGATGCGGCCTTTTCCCAGACCTCCACTCAAAAATTGCCAAAGGTTAATCGCGTGGGAATGTTCCCCGCTGGCACCTCCCCCCCGTTTCCAAAACCCCAGATAACTGTCCTGTGGACCCTGTAACCATGAATGGGCCGCGAAGATGCCGCCCCAATGTTCACGGAATTCCACGTCAACGGTTTCAATGGTCGATAATTGGCGACCGGCTTGAAGTGTTTCCTGCGCGGCCTTTCCCACGACGTGGTCATATCCGACGAATGCGAATGTGCCGGTCTCGGTTACCATATTGTATAATTTTTGGGCCTGGTCCAAGTTCGGGGGGCAGAGAGGTTTTTCCACAAGAATGGCTTTGGGCTTTTCCTCAAGAGCCGCGAGGGCCAGGGGAAGGTGGGAATCTGGCGGAGTCCCAACGACAACGAGATCAAACCCTCCTCTCGGGGCGTTTTTGACCAGGGAAAGTTTGATGGCCTCGTCCCATTTTCCATAACGAGTTGGATAAATGGTCTGTTTTGTTCGATCCAAAGCCGCTTGGTCCACATCGCATATCGTGACGTTCCAACCCAGGGAGCGGGATGCATGAGCCAAATGGTTACCGATTGACCCCGCTCCAAAAATTTTTACGTTATACATGTATCCTCCTAAGAATGTTCAAGAAACTCGGTATATGGATGCACATTCATGCTCCGCATCATTGCGGTTGTAGGCATTCTTCTTTCCTGAGTAGTTAGTTGGGGAATATTTCAAAAATATTGTCTTGCAGGGGCCTGACTTGTGTGTGATGAAACCTTCCTAAGGCATGTTGCAATCGCTTGATGCGGTCTTCGATATGCGCCTGGTTGATTTCAGGGAAAATGTGGTTCAGGTAATTGTAGCGTTGCGATCGGTTTTGATCACCCATGCGAAATTGAGCGTTGAACCGCCGTCGTAATTTTCTGACGAGCGCCTGGGATTTTGCGGCTAATAGTGTGCCCAATTTCAGCGTCGAGGGTGAAAAGGTGGTGTCGAATGTTTCGAGCGTATTCACGATGTTTTCTGAGGCAAAAGGCCCATGGAGGGCCGCGAGATATTGTTCAATTAAACGGGTTTTGGCTTCAGAGTCATGTTCCTGTGCAGACTGGACACCTGAAAGGCTTGCTTTGACGAGTTCAATTAATTCCGGAGTGGATGTTGCCCGGCGGCTAACGGCATTTGGAAGTTTTTTGTCAAAACGGTCGGACATGATCGGCTGATAGGAAAAAACGGGACGTTTCAGGAGATACCCTTCCAAGCCGGTGGTGCAACTATTATGAATAATGGCATCGGCCGCCAATAACCAGGGAATGACATGCCCTTCTATATGAACCTGGACATTTGGATACCCTTTCGCAGCCTGTCTCCATGTCTCATGGTTTTCAGAGGGATGGGGACGGATCAATATGGTGTGTGCGGGAAAGGCTGCGGCCATTCGGCCTACCATGTCCTGGAAATGCTGGAATAGCGTCAGGCGGTGCCGGGCCATTCCAAGTTCAAATTCGTCCACGTCCAAGGGTGAGACTGTCGCTCGTTCAAGTGCCTCCTTTTCAGCCCCCTTGTTAGGCCTAAAGTGGTTCAGTTTACCGAAATTGGTATTGATCAGGATGATCTTTCCGAATTTTTCATGGATGCTTTCGACTTCCGGATTCCAATATTGGCGCAGTTCGGGCCGTAATAAATCCACACGGGAATTTCCGGTTATATGGATGGGCATTCCGTTGTATTGGGGCTGTGACTTCCAGATTCTGGCATTTTCTGGTCCCCATGCTAAAAAGAAATTTGGTCGGGAAAATTCTGTCGAGCCCAATTTTTCTTTCACATACACTTCCGGAGAACAGTACACAATCGCCTCCTCGTCCGTTCCCACCAGCGCGTGCCCCAATTGAGCCAGAAGGGAGAAGACAATAGCATTCCGGTTATGAAGGTTTGTGGGGAGGTAGATGGATCTGGGTAAAGAGGCCAGATTGAGTTGAATTTCATGCTTCTCGCCAATAATGACGGAAAATCCCCGTTCTGCGGCGAAGCAGGAAAGCAAAACTTTGGCGTCAAATTCCCTGTTAAAGACTTCAACGGGGATAGTTAGCTTTTGGTGGGGTTTTGGCATGCGTGAGATTGAAATTTCCGTAGATTTTCAGGACTGATCAAAAAACCCCAAGGCCTTTTTGACTTTTTTGGCGACGTCCCCGGTTTCGTTTAATTGTGGGCGCTTCCCGTTTTCGATGGGTTCGCCAAATGGTCGAGCCACTCCATTTTTGAAAAGGGAATCATGCAACATGGTGAGATTTCGACGAGGCTGAATCAACCCCGAACGAATCAGGCGGGCGCAAAGCCGTTCAATCCCTTGTTGTGGACGGGCGGTTCCCCGTTTGTTTAGGGGTTGGAAGTGCGCACGTTGTACAATCTTTTCACTGAGGCGCACCCCCCACGTGGGGGAATGTTCAGGAAGTGGGACGATATAGACTGGCTTGCCCAGGGACGCGGCTTCGGCCAACATCGATTCGCTTTCTCCTGTGACAATAAGCACGTCTGCGCCAGCTAAATAGGCGAAATACGGATTGTCAGATTGGTTCGGTTGCCATGTGTGAACAACATGGTCAGGAGTCAGAGTTTCTTCAAGAGCTTGGCTCAGATCCTTACCCGTTCTGGGAGATGTGACAGCAAAAATCTTCCCATGGCATGTTTCGGCTAAGTCTTTGAGTTGGTTGCCAATCATGCGAGCCATATCTGGGGTAAATTTGAACCGTGCAGTGGAACCTCCCACAACAAAGACGATGCGAGGATGGGGAGCGTTGCCAAACAGGTCCGGCCAACGTTGGCTGACAGTCTCCAAGTCTTCTTGGGTCAATCCGTTCAACGGGGCGAGTGTCTCAATCCGGTTCGGATGCGGCGAAAATCCATAATAGGTTGGTGTAATCACGACATCAAATAAATCAGCAGGACCTCCTCCTTTGCGACCTAATTGAATGATTCGTGTTCTTCCCTGGCTCTGGTCACGAATCCATCTGGCAATTGGTGCGGGTCGCCATCCCGTCGAGATCACGACGTCAGGCCAAGGGGCTTGGAGGGGGGAAGAGTGACGTTGATCCAACCCTATGATATTTGGGGGGACCAACCCCCACAGGAGTTTTTGAATTTTATGCCATCCGTAGAATCGTAACTGTTTAATATCATAAGGCCACCCCAACGATTTCGCGAGTAATTCTGATTGGGTGGTATGTCCAGCTTTGCCGTCTGAGAGTATCCATATTCGTGGAAGAGTCCCAATCCAATTGCCTCCACAACGGATGTGACTCTGTGGAATTCCCTTGGAGGAGTGTGTGTGGAACACGACTTTCCAGTGAATAGCCGGATAGCGGGCACTGATTGAGTCGATATGACTGATCCACCAGTTGAAATCTCGCTTTAAATGTGATTGGAGAGGGCCAGCCGTGAAGGATTGGAGTGGAGAAGTGCTTTCTATTCCCACATAGACCATACCGGTTGCACGATGAAATAGGGATTCAATGACCCATGGAACATCGTCTTCAGGAATGAGTTGCAGCCCTTTGGGTGCAAGGACAATGTCGAATTTTTGAAATTCTAGAGCCCCAGGGTCTTGATGACAAAGGTCAAAGGGAGTCATGCCTAATGGAGAAAGGTCGCCGGACCTCAGATGTTCTGGAAGACAGTGAACACGTTCCCCGAGATGACAATAGAGAAGAGTTTTGGGCTTGAGAATGTGGATCGCTTCTTCAATCTCGGGCACGGTCTCGGTATCCTGGCTAGGGACGTTGGCCTGGATTTCGCTTGCTTGAGTCGCGAATTTGGTAAATAGTGAGGATGGATTGGATTGGGTGAAGGTAAGGAACCCTTGTTGATTGGCGCTGTATTCCAAGTTAAACCACACATCTCCAACCGAGCTTTTCTGATAAACAAATTCCTCGGGGAAAGGCTGCCAGGGTTGCGTATGAAGAGCGGTAAAATGGAGGACTTTGGATCGTCCTGTTCGATATTCTTCATCGCGGGCATTCCATTCGGGTTCCAGTTGCCCCCAGAGGTTGGGTACGTTTAAGGCGCGTTCGAGGAGTGCATTTTTTCTCTCAAATTTGGCTGCGTTCAGCGACCAGACCTTTGCCAATTTGGTGCAATCCATCAGCATGACCGAGGAATCATTTTGAGCAATAGAGAGAAAGCCATGATCGTTTAAATCGTGGTCGAATAATTCCCCAGGGTCTGCCAGGTAGATTTGATCCACATCGTTGTAAATCGCCCGTCCGACCTGGCCCGCAAATGATGGAATCGCAAATCGATAATTCGTAAACCCTGTCAGCCATTTCCGTCTGTCAAATCCTGATAATTCCTTCATGAGAAAAATTTCGTACACTCGACCTGGATCACGAACCTGTTCAATGGACCACACGAGGATGCGTTCAGCCCTGTATTGGGCTGGTTCACTTCCAATAAAAATTCTGACCGGAGATTTCCCAGAGGAGGTATTTCCTTCTCTGGCTTCCAAGGTTATTTTTTCGGGAATTGCCCTAATGCCGTTTGGTCTAGAGCGGTGGCGTGTCATGGGAGGTTTGGAAATAGGTTAGGGTGGTTATTTCGACATGTGATCGAAGCGCGAACATTTTTTAATTGAGGATTGCATCCGGTTGCACCTGAGCAGGGTTGGTGTGGGTTTGAGTGATATGAGGCAACTCTGCAAATGCAGAAATAATTTTTTCAATTTGTTTCTTTGTATGAGCTGCACTGACACTTAATCGAAGGAGGCATTCGCCGTTTGGAGTGGCAGGAGGAATCATGAGGTTGACATAAATGCCATTTTCCAAGAGTTGTTGCCACATAGCAAGAGCCAATTCTCTGGTAGGGATCATCGCGGCAATAATCGGTCCGACCTCTGCCCCTAGCGTATACCCGCTCTTTATTAATCCCTCATACAATTGCTGTGAATTCGTCCATAGCTGTTGGCGAAGTTCGGGGTGAGTCTGGATAATCCGGATGGTTGCCCGTGTGGAAGCGACAACAGATGGACATGGGGAGGCCGTAAAAATATAGGGACGACTGGCATAGCGGATTAACTCGAACTCTGGATGAGAGCTTATACCGAATCCGCCAGTCGAGCCCAAGCTTTTGCTGAATGTTCCGACGATGCAATCGACGTCCTGTTCGACGCCTGTTTCCTCGGCCAAGCCCCGTCCATGTTGGCCGAGTATGCCCAACGAATGGGCTTCGTCAACGATGAGGGTGGCCCCATATTTTTTCTTCACTTCGACGATCTCGGCCAGAGGAGCTCGATCTCCCAGCATGCTATAAATGCCCTCGACGACAATTAAGGTCCGATGACTTCTCTCCCCCAATCGACGGAGACGTTTTTCTAAGTCTGCCACGTCATTGTGCTTAAACCGGATGATCTCTGCGCCTCCAAGCCTGCATCCATCATAAATGCTGGCATGAGAGTCCCCATCCATTAATATGGTATCCCCAGCGCCTGCAAGAGCAGAAAGGACGCCAAGATTGGCTTGGTATCCCGTGGAAAAAACGATCGCATAAGGCGCACCATAGAATTCCGCGATGGCTTTCTCCAGATCCCTGTGGCTCGCAAAAGATCCATTCGCCATCCTCGATCCCGTTGTGCCGGTCCCTTCCTGGGCAAGAGCCTGTTGACCGGCCAGAATGGCGTCAGGGTGAAAGGTTAAGCCTAAGTAGTTATTGGTACCAACCAGAATAGTCGTTCGGCCGTTGATAATGGCTTCTGTTGGTGAAAGGATCTTGTCGACAGTGACATGAAACGGGTTGACTCCACTTTTTAGCAACTCATTTCTGGCTTCTTGAATAGGAAGAAATTTGTCGAATAATGACATGATTACCCTTTCAGCAATTTCTCAATCTCTTCGCCTAGGTCCTTCACTGTTCGGATTTTGGGAAGATTATTCAGAGGGATGGAAATATCAAAGTGATCCTCGATTTTCAAGAGAACTTGCATGACCTGCAAGGAATCTAATCCCAACTCGGCAACCAGCTCTGTTTGTTCTTTTAACCGAAAGTTCTCTTTGGTAAAAGGCTTAAGGGTGTCGAACAGTTGAGGGAGAATGTCAGCATAACTTATCATAATAGCCTTCTTGATGAGGGAGGAGGACGGATCTGTACTAATCCCTATGGGATGGCATGAGACTATCCGATGTGAACAATCGACGCAAGCCTTCTTTGAGTGAGATTTGAGGAGTCCAGCCGAGGGTCTGAGTCACGTGAGTATTGTCACAGACCCAATTGAGGTGTAGGAGTTCAGCAACCTTCCCTCTGGTGAAAAGAGGAGTATATCTCAAGAGGTGGGAGAATACTTCGTTACTTTTCCCTCCAATTTTTAGGAGGCTTGGTGGAATACGCAAGCACAGGTGGAGGCGAGGATTGGAAATACGAAAGACATCCTCCCAGGAATATCCCCCAGGGAAGCCATCATCAATCTCAAAAGTTTGAGAAGGTGGGTCCCCGCTTTTTAGCCAATGAAGAATAGCGTTGGCGAGATCATCGACATGAATCAAGGAAAATTTGGCCTGGGAAGGACCAAGTTGAATCCCAATTCCTTTGCGTAACATGGTAAAAAGTGGAAGCAGCGCACGGTCTTGCGGTCCATAGACGGCAGGTGGACGAAAGATACTCCAGTTCAGTGCCCCCGCCTCACGGGTTAACACTGCTTCACCTTCATATTTGCTCCAGGCATAGGGTGAGAGTGATGGCTCACGAGCGGCGAGAGATGAGAGAAGAACGAATCGTGGGAGAGGGGAATGCGCGAGACAGGCTTGAATGATATTAGAGACTCCCGTCACATTGGTCGGATAGAAGTCCTCTCGGCTAATTCCGCGGATCGCACCTGCGCAGTGAATGACAGCAAACGAGTCTTTGACCAGGGCTAAAAGACTGGCAGGATCTTCCAATTGGCATTGGACCGGTTCTATTCCCAGGTTTTCGAGCTTTTGAGCTTGGCGTGGAGAGCGAGCCAAGCCACGCACATGCCATCCGGCTTCCTTTAAATGCTGCGCGATGACTCCTCCAATGAAACCGGCAGCCCCTGTTAGGGCAACGGTAGTACCCATAGTAGAGGACGTGAGGAAAGGATAGTCCGGTCTTAAGCAGACCTGGCTATGGTTGACAGCATTGGAGTGACCTCTTCCCACTGAATACGAGTGAGGAAGTCCGCTTTGGCACGAGATCGGGAAAGTTTTCCAGATGATGTACGCGGAAGTGTCCTTGGAGGAATGAGCTCAATATAGCAGGGAATAGACAACTCCTTGTGAACTAAGGATCGTAGGCGCTGAACCAAGTCCTCCCGTTTTTGAGTATCCATTTCACGGCATTGCACAACCATGATGGCGATCTCGTGGCCGTCAGGGGAGGAAACGGAAAAAGCGGATGAATCACCAGGTCGGACTTCTGCCTGTTGTTCTGCCATGAATTCTAAGTCTTGAGGCCAGATATTCCGTCCATTAATGATAATCATATCTTTGGACCGGCCAATAATGACGAGACTGTTTTTGACCCAATAGCCGATGTCGCCCGTATTGAGCCAACCATCGGGGGAAAGGACCTCTTCAGTCATGATCGGATCATTAAAATATCCGGTCATGGTGCTTGCCCCACGCACAAAAATTACTCCACTTTCTCGCTCATCGAGGACATCACCGTTCATATTACGTATTTGGACTTCATATCCAGGAAGAGGGACTCCGCAATTCACAAACTTGCTGCATCGAGCCTGGTTGTCATCAGTCGAGAATGGGGCAAAAGGGATGGCTAGCCTGTTATTCGAGAGCTGATCTCCGTCAACCCTGTCAACCTCAAGCCCTTTGTTTAAGGGAGCAAAACTAATTGCCAAAGAACATTCAGCCATCCCATAGCAGGCCAAAAACGCTTCAGGTTTAAACCCGCTGGCCTTCAGGGTTTTGGCAAAACGGGAGAGACTATCGGCACGAATTGTTTCTGCTCCAGCACCAGCGATTCGCCAAGAGCTGAGATCATACTGTTCATTGAAATCTTCCCCAAGTCTTCGCACGCAGAGCTCGTATCCAAAGGAAGGGCTGAATGAAATTGTTGCCCGACTCTTCGTCATTAATTCTAGCCACTGACGTGGGCGCATGGCAAAATCGCGTGTGCTCAAATAATCAACCGAAAGCTGTGAAGCAATTGGACCAAGAACGAATCCTACTAATCCCATATCATGGTAGAAGGGAAGCCAAGAGACACAACGGTCACCAGGCTGAACTTGTAAGCCATGCTGAATGATTCCGGAAAGATTCGTCATCACGGCCGCTTGAGTGACTTCGACACCTCTAGGCCAACGTGTGCTACCAGAGGTGTATTGAATATAGGCAAGTTCTTGTGGCTCCAGTGGGCTGAGGGGACCATGATTTTCTTCCAATGAGGCGAATGTTTCCGGACCTCCAATGAGGACCAGGTCCATCTCGGCTGCTGCTTCCTCTAAAAATGGCAAAAAGCCTTCAGGTGCCATAGCGATAGAGGCTTGGCAGCTCTCGAGCAGCCGTTTAAGTTGGGTGACGTATGCCTGATGTCCCCCTAAATGCAGTGAAATAGGGAGAGGAACCGGAACCAGCCCGGCGTACTGACAGGCGAAAAAGAATCGAATGAAATCTGGGGTGGTATCAGCAATGAGGGCCACCCGAGCGCCACGTGCTAGTTCTAATCCGTTCAGTCTTCTGGCTAAATTTTGTGCTTGTTGTTGAAGGCCGGCATATGTCAGAACGTGGGTGAGCTTGCCTCTCCCTGAGTAAAAATTACAGCCGGTTTCTCCTGAAGCCGCATAATCAAGGGCCTCTGAAAGGGTGGAGAAGTTCCCATGTTTAAGTCTGAGTTGGTGCTGAGTTGGTGTAGCGTTCATTCTATCTCAATGATTAAAGGCAGTATTATTCCAAATGGTTTGCTAAAAAGCATTTAATTAAGTAAGCAATTATAATGCCATGACAATTTATTTATTAATGACTAAGAACGAAGGAAAAGCGAAAGTAAATGTTCCTATTCGGTTTAGGTTGTAGCAAAAAAACCGCAATTTGAGTCTATTTTGCAACAGGCAGATTCTGGCATTTAAGTACTTTTGGCTAAATTTAAATTCCATGAATCCAGTTGCTTTTGAGGTGGCTGAAAATTTCTTGGTGCACCTCTTCTGATGTGTCATTTGGATTCTTAAGGAGAGGTGCCCCAGGCCATCCAGGGTCAAGAAATTGCTGTTGAGAAAATAATCGAGGCGTGTCATATCGGGGAATGACATGAAAATGAACCTCGGGGTCAACCATCATCAACATGAGGTAATTTATTTTGCTATAGCCAAAAGTGCGTGAGACACTTGTCTCAATCTCACGTATGATCCCTGGCAGTTCTGTAAATGCATCGGCACTAATTTGGGAAAACGCTGTGGCCTCCTCTCGACAAATTAATACCAGTGAGCCAAGGGTCACCTGTTGGGGGCGTAGGAGAATGACCCACTGGGAAAATTCTTTGAGGCAGGAATTGGGATACCCAAATTTTTTCATCGTGGTGTTCATGAGCCTGCTCTTATACCCAAAGAGTTATTCTTGTGTCTATGAGGCAATGAGTCTCTCCCGTCCCCATTGGCCTATGTTGGCATCCCGAGCGGCACATCGAAATATACACGGGTTTTGTGCCAGGGGTTCCAACGTTATCATGTGGCAATGTTAGGCATTGAACCCGTAAAGGATTGAACGAGGGCTTTGGGCGTTGGTGAGGGAATCAATGGATTCCGTTATAATCGTTCAGGCTTTTTGATTGGAGGTATTGGTTTCCAGTCGTCTATTCTTGTGGCTTCTTCCGAAGGTTTCTATAATTGCCACAGGGGTTAATCCTGAAGATTAAGGTGTGGGGTCGATTGAGGACAACAGGCAAATGAGGAAAGGGATGGAGGTTTCGTGGTGTTAACCAGTCAATGGTATCGTGAAAAGTATCTCCTTGATCGCATGACGTTTCGCGATCTGATGTGGGCGTACGTCCTATACCCGAGTATTCAAATATATGCGGTGTTATTGGCCTGTAGTATCGTCGGTGCTGTTGTCCTTTCCCACTATTTCCCGGTTTCTCCATTTCGCGTGGCAGGAAGTATTGTTCTGACCCTGCTTGCCTATCCCTTCGTGGAATATGCTGTTCATCGGTTTATTTTACATGGGCGATACCTGTATCGGTCGCCATGGACCGCAGCCTTGTGGAAACGGATTCATTATGATCACCACCAGGATCCCAATGATTTGCGGGTGTTGTTTGGGGCAGGCTCAACCACCCTGCCCACGATTGTTGTGGCCACCTTCCCTATTGGGATGAGTGTTGGAGGCTGGGTAGGGGCGGCCCTTTCTTTTGCGACAGGATTGGCGTGTTTTATGGTGTATGAACTCTGTCATTGCATGCAGCACCTGCGCGTGAATCCCAAGATCAAGTTTTTACGGAGGATCAAGCGACATCATTTACTGCATCATTTTCATAACGAACAAGGAAACTTTGGGATCACCAGTCTGTTGTGTGACAGGATTTTCGGTAGTGGGTATGGGAGTGCTGAGGATGTGCCGTTCAGTCAGACTGTTTCCAATCTTGGCTATGCGGATGAGGAACGATCACACTATCCTTGGGTGGCTCAACTATCAGAACAGAAGCCATAAGAGACTCATGGACATTCGTCATAGTGACCCTCACATTGCCTCACGAGTCCGCACTCCCTATAGCAGAGTGGTGCGCCAAGATGGTTGGGAAAAGGCGTTTTGATTCGTATTGAACCGGTCACCGACCGCGCCGGGCTCAAAGAGTTTATTCGCCTTCCCTGGAAGTTGTACCACTCAGATCCTCATTGGATTCCGCCTTTATTGGTCGAACGGCTCCATACCTTTTCCCGGAAAAATCCCTACTTTCAGCATGCTCGTTGGCAATGTTGGCTGGCCTATCGCGGACAGGAACCCGTTGGTCGAATTTGCGCCCAGATTGATGACCTGCATCTCAGCCGTTATCAGGATCAGACGGGGTTTTTTGGTTTGCTTGAAGCAGAGGAGGAGGCCAGCGTCTTTCACTCGCTATTCCAGACTGCGGAAACCTGGCTTCGGACCCAGGGGATGACGAACGTTCGGGGGCCGTTTAATCTGTCAATCAATCAGGAGTGTGGGTTGTTGGTCGATGGATTTGATTCACCGCCCATGATTATGATGGGCCACGCCAGGCCTTACTACGCGTATGGTGTTGAACAAAATGCCTATAAAAAGGCCCAAGATCTTCTGGCCTATCGTATTGGAATACATTTTAGTTTTCCCCCTGGAGTTTCTCTGTTTCTCAAAAAAGCGAAAACCTCGATGCGCATTCGTCCGTTACGGCGGAAGCATCTGAAGGAAGATTTAGCAATTATCAAGGATATTTACGAAGAGGCCTGGTCAGATAATTGGGGGTTTCTTCCGTTTACCGATGCAGAATTTGCCGAGATCGGACAGCAGCTTAAGCTATTGGTTAAAGATGATTTTGTCCAGATCGCTGAAATCGATGGAGAACCAACGGCGATGTTGGTTGCCTTTCCCAATATCCATGAGGTCATTCGAGATCTGAATGGGCATCTGTTTCCATGGGGTTGGCTGAAAATCTTATGGCGGTTGAAAGCGTCCTATCCCCGGTCGGGTCGGGTGGCCCTCATGGGAGTGCGTAAACGATTTCAATCCAGTCCGATGGGTGCTGCGATGGCCTATGGTTTAATTGAGGCGGTGAGGGAGGCAGGGCTTCGAAACCAAATTCAGCATGTCGAAATGTCCTGGATTTTGGAAGAGAATAAACGCATGCGCCACATTTTAGAATCTCTCGGCGCCGAACCATACAAGACGTATAGAATTTATGAGAAGCATCTTCAATGATTGCAGATATCTGTTTCATGGAGCCGTATGGAGCTTGACCACCAACCTGTGACGGCCCTCATATTAGCTGGTGCTCGAACCGGCCGAGATCCTGTTGCCCAGATGGCAGGGGTATCAACCAAGGTCCTGGCAAAGGTGGGTGGGGAACCTATGATTTCCCGTGTATTACAGACGTTAGACCAGTCGCGCACTGTGGGGAAAAGAATTTTATGCGGGCCTTCATGGGAAACGGTCCAAGATAATCCGTTTCTAGGGACATTGATTGAGTCAGGAGCGGTCCAGTGGGTGGAACCTCAACAAGGTCCGAGTCTCAGTGTTGCGAGGTTTTTAGAGAGACATCCTCAAGAATTCCCTGTCCTGGTCACGACGGCGGACCATGCCTTGTTAACGGCAGAGATGGTTGATTATTTCCTCCATGCGGCGCAGGAAAAACAGATGGATGTGGCCGTGGGGCTGGTGCCCTATTCCTCAGTTGTGGCGTCGTACCCTCAATCCAAGCGAACGGTCACACGCCTCACGGGCGGAGGGTTTTGTGGGTGTAATCTTTTTGTTCTCTGTACCCCAAAGGCTAAGCGAATGGTGGAGTTCTGGAGCCGGGTTGAGCGTGAGCGCAAGCATCCCCTTCGCCTGATTCGGACCCTGGGGGGGCTGGCGCTGGTCCGCTATATACTTGGTTGGTTGTCGCTTGCAGAAGCTTTGAATCGGCTTGGGCGGAAGCTCAATCTTCATGTGCAAGAAGTGCTGCTTCCTTTTCCCGAAGCGGCTATTGATGTCGATACTCCTGAGGATCTTGCCTTAGCCGAAGCAATCTTGGCCAAACGACAGGAAGACATGTAAAAGGGCGTGGCTCCGGCCTAATCACGGAGGGATTGGCATGGGCGTCTTCCGCGACAATCATTTAAAGTAAAAAGTCGATGGAGCTCCATTTCACGAGGGATGAATTTTGAACAAACGTTCAGCATGGTCTAAGTCGGATGGATTATCGATCTCGGCCCAATTCAACCCCTTAATGCAAAAAGTCGACACATGACCCTGTTGGGCTAATTCGTCGAGGAGTGATAAGTACCATTGCTTGAGCGCCTCCGGTTTACGAATTCGTTGGTCTAATGTTGAAAGAAAGATTTTAGGTCCATTGCCCTGAAATCGGATCATGCCGATGGACTCTCCGTTCACGTGTTCGATTGGCAGGGTTTTGCCAATTCGATCCAATTGTGTGCCATGCACGATGACTTTCATATCGTCAGCATCGTAACGAACTTTCTCATCAGTCACTAAGGTAATGGGAGCAGAGGGGGCCTGCAGCAGACCTTTTAGGACCGCTGATTCAAATAGGGTGTCCCCATTTATTAAGACAAAATCCTGAGTCATGTCGTTTCGGGCCGCCCAACAACTCATCAAATTATCTGCCATGGCAAAAAATGGATTATAGATGGTGTGGACAGAACCGGAGGCGATATCGTCAGCCAGAAGAGCTTCGACTTTCTCAGCCCCAAATCCTACCACAATGTGAATGGAATCAATTCCCAGGCGAAGAAGTTCTTGAATTTGCCATTTCACAATTGGTTGTCCATTGACCGGAACCGTACATTTGGGTTTATCGGCTGTATGCGGGAGTAACCGTTTTCCTTGTCCAGCACTTAATATGACGGCTTTCATCGTGGTAAATCTCCTATCATGAGATGTTCACTGGATATTGCTGTGTTGAGGTCTGTTCGATGTTAGTCAGATACCTCGTTCGAGAGGTCCTGAAGCCCACAGCTGTCGTCTGTGGGCTTTTGGTGGCGTTGTTTGCGGGATATAGTTGGGTCACCTTTTTGTCCAAAGGCATGAATACGTTGTTGCCCGGGAATATGATTCTCACGTTAATCATGTTAAAAGTTGGGATTGCCCTTGAAGTCCTTATCCCTATTTCATTGTATTTCGGGGTTATTTTGGGGTTTGGTCGTTTGTCTGCCGACTCTGAAATGAAAGCGTTTATGGCATGTGGTGTCAATCCGTATCGGATCCTTCTTGCGATTTTTGTTCTTTCCTGTTTTGTGGGCGTGATTGTCAGCATCTTTTCTTTGTATCTCCGTCCATTGGCCTATGAGCAAAGTTATCGATTAAAAGCTGAAGGAGAGGCTGGATTTCGTTTGAGCAATTTAGATGCCGGGCATTTTTATGAACGACGAAATGGATCCCTGGTGTTTTTTGCAGAGGATATCGATCAAGACCATCAAAAATTAAGTAGGGTCTTTGTTCAAAGTGAAAACGGAGATAATTTGCAGGTCTTTTCGGCAAAGACCGCACAAGAGCAGATTGATCCCCAAAGTGGTATCTCGATTCCAATTCTCTTTGATGGATTCGAATATAAACTGACAAGGGAGGGGGAGATCAAGCACATTTCCGGTTTTTCACGGTTAGCAATTTATCCTCAGGAGCTCGAAGAGGAAAATAGACGCAAAGCGAAATCCACACAAAATTTAATCGCATCTGATTCTCGCAAGGATATCGCAGAACTTCAATGGAGGTTTATAGCACCTTTTTCGACTATTCTCCTGGGGCTGCTAGGGGTGCCCTTGAGTCGTGCTTCTCCAAGACAAGGTAAATACGCCAAAACCTTCACAGCCACCGTAATTTTTTCAATTTATTACTTTACCGAGTTGATGGTGAAGACCCTGGTGGAGCAAGGCAACATCCCCATCATTCCCGGTCTTTGGTTGACGATTCTTGGGTTAGGAGCCTTACTGGCCTATTGGCTGGCCCCCACGCGTTTCCCCAGGTCCCTATCGTAGCGGCTGGAGTCCATGGTCTTCCAATATTCTCAGATGATCGGGATTCATATCTGGTAGGAGATGAACCCCTGTAAATGGGCTTCACGATATTTACATGAAAACTCTTAATCGGTATCTGGCGGGTAGTTTACTAAAAGGATATCTTCCGATCCTGGCGATCTTTTTAGCGGTTTTTAGTTTAATTGTTTTTGTTGAAGAACTGGATGAGGTGGGGAAAGGCCGGTATACATTTTGGAGCGCAAGTGAGTATTTGTTGCTGACCATGCCAGGCCGATTGGTGTATTTGGCCCCGTTTGTCGCCTTATTGGGGAGTATCATGGCCTTAGGGGGGCTTGCCAATGGTTGTGAACTTATTGCGATGCAGGCGGGGGGAGTTTCTCCCTATCAAATAGCCTGGTCGGTGATGAAGGTTGGGGCATGTTTTATGGTACTCGTGGGGGTTCTGGAAGAGGTTGTCAATCCTCCCCTGGACCAGGAGGCCTATTTGAAGAGATCCATGGCCTTGTCGGATACAGGCGCCTATAAGGGAAAGCAGGGTTTCTGGTTTCGGGAGGGGAGCCGCTTCGTCAGAATTCATCAGATTCGCTACGGAGAGAGTCCGCAAGGCCTTGATATTTTTGAATTCCATGATGACGGACAATTGGATTTCTATATGCATGCTCAAGAGGCAGAAATTGTCAATCCTCAGAAGTGGACTCTGAAAAATATTAAAAAGCAGGTCATTCATGGATATCATGTTTCTCAGGAGCAGTTGGCGAGCCTGGAATGGAACTCTCCGCTTAAGCCGAATGAAGTGCGGTTATTGACACTTCCTTCTTCCACTTTGGCCCCTTCGGAACTCTACCAATACATGGAATTCTTAAAACGTAAAAAACAAAATTTCCTGAGATACGAGTTAAGCTTTTGGGACAAAATATTTATGCCCTTAAATACCGGTCTCATGATCTTAGTGGCCATCCCGTTTGTCTTTGGTCCCTTGCGAATGTCTCCAGCAGGAAAGAGGGTATTCATTGGGTCCCTGGTCGGTCTGGCCTATCATTTGATGACGGAAATTTCTAAACATGTTGGACTTTTGCTTGGAGCCTCTCCTTTTTTCACGACGGCCGCTCCCTTCCTCATGTTGTCTCTTGTCACGGTTGTTTTGTGGCGGCGTTACCTCAATTAAAAAGTAGTGGAAAGTGGACCCGGGGATCATGCATGATCAAAAAAAATTTCACCTTTTGTGGGTAGATACCAAGAGACGGTAGGGTATGCCTGAGGCTCATGGGAATTCTCATGAAATTGGAATAAACAATATTGCACAGGATCTCAGGCATAAGGCTTACGGCTTTGTCGGAATGACTTCCTCATGCAGCCATTGGTCGGTTTGGAGCCGTAAGCAGGGTTGTCTCGAATAATTCATGGGGTAGTTGATCGACTCTATTATTCTTTCATGCGTAAGGGAAATAAGGCGTGGTAATTCAATGACTGTGTCTGCATATATTATCAATGATCCGAATATCCGTTTGTGGAATTTGACCTCCCATACCCGTTATCAACGAATGTTAAGTCGAATGGGGGTTGAAACATTCATTAATAATATCAACGAACTTCCATCCGATCATTCGCTTCTTATTATTAGAGGAGATTTTTTATTTGATGCGCGAATATTCTCCTTCCTCTTGAAGCAAACCAATGTTGTCCTGGAAGTTCAGGCTCAAGGTGGGTTACGCCCGGTTGTGGCTCATGTGGATTCCACTTTGGCTTCCGCAACGTGTGAAGGGATACAACGAGAAGACACCAGAGATGTTTCAAACCTACAATTTGTGACATTGCAAGATCTATCAACGTCTTTTTCAAACGAATTGCGAAAAACCGATCACCCCTATGTGTTTCCCATTCGTGAAGATAATCGGGTGACTCTGGAAGAACACTTATTTACGGGGTCATATAAAGGGGTCACTGATCTGGTGACGAAGTTTCTTTGGCCTGTTCCGGCCAAATGGGCCACCCGGCTTTGTGCGCGTTGGGGGATTTCTCCTAATCAGGTGACATCGCTGAGCCTATTACTGGTCATTGTGGCGGGAGTATTGTTTACCTTCGGACAGTTTTTCTGGGGGCTCGTCCTGGGATGGATGATGACGTTTCTTGATACGGTGGATGGGAAATTAGCCCGAGTAACGGTGACCTCCAGTAAATGGGGTAATATTTTTGATCATGGCATTGATTTAATCCATCCTCCTCTTTGGTATTTAGCCTGGGGCGTGGGTCTCACCGCATTTTCCCCTTTTCTTCCTTGGTTGACTCTGGAAATCACTTTTGGGGTTATTTTACTCGGATATATTCTGGGACGTATGGTTGAAGGAATTTTTCAATGGTGGTTGGGAGGATTTGTCATCTTTTGTTGGAAACCCTTGGATTCCTATTTCAGGCTTATCACGGCTCGTCGGAATCCTAATCTTATCCTCCTGACGGGTAGTCTTTTTTTGGGGCGTCCTGATTTGGGCTTGGAGGCTGTGGCGATTTGGACAGTTGGCTCAACCCTGATTCTTTTGGCCAGACTCCTTATGGGGGTTTGGGGGAAAACCACTATGGGTTCCCTCACTTCGTGGTTGGCCGAGATCGAACCCGATAAACGAAATTCCCTGGCAGTGAGAATGTTTACCAATCCTCCGGTCACCATCAAATGATCTTTCATGTAGATATGACATATTTTTACATCTACCAGTACTCCACAATGTAGATGCTTCCTATCCCATCTTTGCCGTCGCTTGAGGTCGGCCGCACGAGGTCTATGATGCGTGTGGGGATCCTTCATAATTCGCTGAGTGGCCGTAATAGGAGAAAGCCAGCCCTTTTTCAAGAAATTTTCATCAAATATCCCGAAATGCAGCGGGCTGAGGTCAACACGCCTGCAGATATCCTCGAAGCTCTGAAGACGTTTGCCCACCGTCAGGTGAATTGTGTGGTCGTCAACGGAGGGGATGGGACCATTCAAGCCACCATGGGGGCTTTGTTTCATCATCGTCCTTTTGCCGTCATGCCCCGGTTGGCTGTGTTGCCCGCAGGGACGGCCAATCTGATTGCGGGAGATGTTGGTTTAGGGAAATTTGAGCCACACACGCTTGAACAGTTGTTAGGTCAAGCCAAAGCGATGATTCCGAGATTATCTTTTGAAACACGACCAGTTCTTCGTATTCGATTTCCAGAAAGCCGAGAGCCGCTGCATGGGATGTTTTTCGGGGCCGGGGCTATTTATCATGGCACGCAACTAGGCCTTGATACCAAACAGTCGATAGGCCGGTTAGGGGAATGGGGGGCCGGGCTGATTCTGCTGAAATTTTTATTGGCGCTGGCCACCGGGTCCAGAAAAGGATTGAACCCAATCACGGTGCGTGTAGCAACTGGAGAATCAGCATCTCTCCAGCATGAGTATTTAGTCTTGCTGGTCACCACCTTGAATCGCTTGTTTTTAGGGATGAAGCCGTTTTGGGGCAAGCAATCCTGGCCTTTACGCTATACGAGTCTTCGGGTGCCATATCGCTATTTATGGCGTGTCTTGCCAACATTGTTTCGTGGAAGGACACATCCTTTGGCCACGACTGAACATGGCTATGTCAGTGAAAACCTCTCAGAGCTTCGTTTAGCGTTTAACAGCGGATTTGTCTTGGATGGTGAGGTGTACGCGTCTTCCATGCCTGAAGAGCCTTTAACCCTGGATTCTCCTGGCGAGCTGTCATTTGTGCGGTTAAAGACCGAATAACTGTGATGGACGGTTCCCCAACAGTCCTCGAGGTCGTGAGCCAGCCGAGCGCTCGACCCATTCCTGTGTCCATTGAAGCAGCGGGAAATTTCCTGGCTGAAAAATACGGGAAGGCTGTCCAAGGAATCTTATTGTATGGCTCCTGCTTGCGGGCGGGAACGGATCAAGACGGATTAGTCGATTGTTATGTCATTGTGGATCAGTATGCTTCGGTCTACCAATCCGTTTGGTTGGCCCTCCTCAATCGTTGGCTCCCACCGAATGTGTTCTATGGAGAAGTGAACCTGGAGGGGCGGATCGTCCGTATGAAGTATGCCGTGCTCTCGTTAGGGGATTTTGAGCGAAGTGTGACTTCAAAGTGGTTTCATTCATACTTTTGGGGGCGCTTTGCGCAGCCGACGGCCGTGATGGCCTGTCCCAGCTACATGATGAGTCAACGGATTATTTCAGGCTTGGAAAGAGCGGTCCTGACATTTTTGGGGAATGTCGTTCCACAAATGCCGCAACAATTTTCTGCCAAAGACGCATGGAATATTGGTTTGGCCCTCAGTTATAGCGCCGAGTTACGTGCCGAATCAAAAGGCCGAATCGCCACATTGTGGGACAGCAACCACGCCTATTATGAACAGGTCGCCCATGCGACGTTTCTAGCACATTTTCCAAAGATCAAGGTCATTCAGGGGAATGACCTCATACTGTATGAAATGGAATATTCCAGGTGGGACTACATCAAGAATCGAATCGCCTGGATTGTTCGAAAAGTGCAGGGGAAGGTGTTATCTATTTTGCGGCTGATGAAAGCCGCTTTTACGTTCCAGGGAGGGGCGGACTACCTCATCTGGAAAATCGAGCGGCATTCCGGGGTGAAAATCGAATTAACTCCAGCGCAACGGCGGCATCCCATTTTGGCTGGCCTCACGACATTCTGGCGACTCTATCGCAAAGGGGCCTTCCGGTAG
>CABVRQ010000013.1:0-26713 GCA_902500695.1 uncultured Nitrospira sp.
AAGACACTCAGGCAGGTCTTCTCACGTAAGATTACAATCTTACCGTGAAAGTAGGCATGCCGATCTCTTTGCCCCCTGCTGAGCCCGTACCAGCTAGAACCAACAATACGTCTGAAAGGTCGAAGGGCAACAAGTGGCGCGCGCTGCCACTGAACTCATGTAATTCCCCTTCAAAGAATTTGGTCCACTATTCCTCGATTACCCTTGTAGTTCGAACTCACAATTCCTTCTGTTTTTCTATCGTTACCGTTCTTCTTCCTAAAAACGAACGCGCGAGTGCAATTTCGTCGTGACTGAATTCTCGCAAGACGAGGTACGCCAGAATAATCACCACTCCGATACATCCAATTTTAATCATTAGCAAAAGGCCAGCGGTTGGCCATATGACTGCCAACGTATAGGCCAATACGCTGATGACAGCGCTACGCAAAAACGTCCCAATTGGTGGGAATATCGCCCAGAGGCGGTAGATCGCAAAGAGGGAAGCCAATGCACCAATTCCCTGACACAGGGCTGTCACCATGGCAGCGCCAAGGGCACCGAATCTGGGAATCATCACCAAATTTCCGATCACCACCAGCAAAACCAGCGGGATGCTTAAATATAAAGTGAATAGAGGAGCACCGGAAGCCGTCACAATGACAACGGCCACTGAGACCATCACAAACGCGATGGCTCCTATAATCAACACTCCCAGGATTGGACCAGCAGGCTCGAAAGACTGGCCAAACACCCATGTAACAATCTCAGGAGCAGCACCCGCAATGAGTGCTCCAAATGGGAATAAACCCACAACCATTCTCATTGCACCCAATCCCATGGTCTTTGCCTGATCAGCTTTTTCCTCAAACAGTAAACGACTCACTGTTGAGAGCAATAACGGGGACAACGCCATCCCGAATAGACCAGGAATGATCGACAAATTCTGGGCCGCCCCATAAATTCCTGCCTGCTCCAGTGTTCCGCCAAGCATTTTCAGCATAACCAAACCCATGCTGGAGAAAATAAGGAACAATATGGATGAGATACACAGGAGGGTACCGAAGTCATAAAATGGGCGAGTGGGAATGGCAATCTTGCCAAAGAGGGGAGGCCTGACATATCGACGGCTGACAGCTAGTTCAACAAGGGCCGCCCCAAGGCTTCCAAGTATAGCGCCAGGAACGGACAGGCCCATTTCAATCAGGAACAAAATCAACAGCAGTCTGGCAATCCAACGGCAAGCATTCGTCACGGCTTTTTGCCGAAAACTACCAATTCCCACGAGGATGCTTTGATGCGCTTGAGCTAAGCTACTGATGGGAATGTGGAGGGCATAGAGGGCGAGATACGGCGCGAGCAGAGGTTCGTCGAGCAGCCAGGCAAGAGGAAGCGACAGCAGTCCTAATAACAGACCTCCGGCAACCCCGGTAACGAATTGCAACCGTATAAGAGTGGTACCAATTGGAAGCCAATCTTTTGCTTCCCCAATAAACTTAATGGCTGGACGGGAAAAATATGAGTTAATCCCGAGTTCCACCCATCCAAACAACGTTGCGGAGAGCACCAATAAGCCATAGCCATCCGTTCCGAGTCGTCGGGTAAGAAACGCTGCGGTAATGAGTCCCGTAAGGGGAAACAGGAGCCCGGCGAGAAAGACCCGGACCGTCCCATCAACAAGATGACGGCCTGGTTGGGAAGACAAGAGACTCACTGGGGAAACTCTGGTTGATGTTCCACATACACGGCTACTGCTTCCCCGATTCGACGATGCACGGGAGGAGAAGGATGTCGGTCAAACCGGCTTGCCATATATTCTTTCATGGTAAATTCTTTACTTAAGTATGACAAATCAAGATGCCTGATCGTGTCTTGTGTCAGTCTGTCAATTAGAGGACCCCAGGCATTTTCCTCCATTCGTGGTAGGAGTATGATCAAGGAGGGAAGTCCGTACTGATCCGCTGTCTCTCTGAATTGCTGAATGTACCGATAGGAGTCGGGAATCTCACCGTGTGAAAGCAGTGGGTCGATGTATTGAGGTGGGGAACTCCAGCGTGAGCCGATATCCCTGAGCACATACAGAAGGCGAACTCCTCTCAAAACCTCCCCGACCGGAGAATCAAGAAGCATAGCGACATTTTGACCAACTAGATACCCAGCTGAATCAATAATGGGGGTCCGGTCGAGATCCAAATCTGGTGGAATGATAGCCATGACAACCAGATCCGGCTGAATAGCCAGCATCCGGTGTTGAAGCATGGCGGACATCTCCTTCACGCTATAGGCCGACACACCGAAATTAAACACTTTCACAGTCAAGATGTTTTGTTGCTGATTCAAAATTTGTTCCAGAACTTCTGTGAATGTTTCTTCAGTATCGGGAATGCCCTCCCCAAATGTGACGGAATCCCCGACAATAGCAATGCGATATTCTTGAGCTTGTTTGACCCCATAGACCGTCCCGGACGTTTTCGAACGTAATCCCAGGCTATCCGTGTTAATGACAGCAAGGCCTCGGGATCGGGCTTGCAGAAGATTAGGTTTATGTATATAGGGAATGTCTTCGCTCGATTCAAATGACGTATAGATCGGATCATGAATATGATGCTCCGAATACCCCCAGATCCTGACCCCAATTTCCAAAAGGGGTAAGGTCACGAGGAGGAGGTAACCAGCATACAAAAGAGCCCTTTTCAATCTTTTTGGCATCGATGATTCTTTCTTAACTAAGCCAACCGTTGCGGATTTTGGCCGAGCCGAGCCATATAGCTCATGAATTCCCCCGCTTCCTGGCAACATACGAGGAGTGCGAGTAGAAGCAGACTCCCAAAGACTTGACCCAAGAACCGCTGTTTGCAAACCAGCGCCCAGAGAGTAAACCAAATGCTTGCCGATGGCGGCACGTAATACCGATAGTCACGACCGCTGGGGGGAAAGAGTCGGCATCGACGATGGCCATCCAGTCGCCCGTGGTGGCTTCCACTGGGCTGTTTTCGACGTTGCACACTGGGGCATGGAATCACGTCCGTGTTTGATCCCGGTGATTTTTTCACACGGAATAACCAAGTCCCTCATGACCCCGGCTTTCACGGTATTTGAGCAAGCGAGAATATGCTGTGACAAATGCTGGGCCGTCCACCCATCGATCACTCGAGGCCGTCGCAGCCTTATAGCTTTAGTATTTGGTTCGTGGAATCGTATTTCATCATAATCCGTGCTGACGACGTGACTGATAACTTGAATCTGAGTACCAAAGGCCGATAGGCGTCCGGCAATGTCGGAGTGGAACAAGAAGGTCTGAATCGCATCCGGCTGTTCTTTTCGAACTATTTCACGCAAAGCGGTCACGCGTCCGATCAACCCTTTGGCGGATAAAATTCGCACGTCAAACCCCTGGCCTTGAAGCTCCGCCTGAACTCCCTTTTCACAGTGACGAAGACTCACCACAACCCTTACCACCCCAAGACATCGAAGGCGAGGTAACTTCTCAGCCAGCTCTTGCTCCACCTGTACCCAGACTATCAATAAAAAAAGAATTTTAGGTTGGGTCACAGTATCATTTCGTACCTCACTAGACATGTATTTTGGTCGCTCCCAAATCTCAGATGAAACATCATGCGGCATATCGCATTTTGACAGTTTTTCCCTGGACAGGGGAAAGACCCCCTCCTTAATCCCATTGGTGTATCCACATCATGATCCCGTTTTGTGGACGGAAAGTCATGTGAGGCTTCAGCACAACCGTCTGCCCAGGGACTAACGTGAGAGCGAAATGCTGAGCGATTGAGGCTAGTGCTACCATGCACTTTGCCGAAGGCTTCGCTAAAACAAACCCGGGGACCTCCTCCACACGGAAAAATACGCGAACTGGAGTCGTGTCCTCTTTGCTGGCTTGGTAAAATTTTCCGGGTCGAACAGGTCCGGGTTTGGTTAGTACCGGGCATTCCGATACTGAACCGAGGCATAGTCCCTCCCAAAATCCACAATGACGCACCACTGCGGACACTCATACTCTACTTGTGCCCCACCCTCCTAGGATTCTCCATCGGACCCTTTTGAACATATTCCGCGAAGGCTTCCCCAATTCGATGGTGAACGGCAGGGGACGCATGCGAGTCGAACCGGCTCGCCATATACTCTTCCTTAGTAAATTCTTTACTCAAGGAAGACAAATCTAGATATTTGATTGCGTCTTTGGACAGTCGGTCAGAAAGAGATCCCCAGGCATTTTCTTCCATTCGTGGTAGGAGCATGATCAAGGAGGGAAGTCCGTACTGATCCGCTGTCTCCTTGAATCGCTGAACGTATCGATAGGAGTCGGGAATCTCACCGTATGAAAGCAGTGAACTAATGTCTTGAGATGAGGAGAACCAGGGTAAGGCGATTTCTCTGAGCACATACAGCAGGTGTACGCCCCGCAGGACCTCTCGCACCGGAGAATCTAGAAGAATACCTATCCGTTGATCAACGAGATATCCCGCTGCATCTATGATGGGAGTGCGGGACAGATTGAAATCTTGTGGAATAATGGCCATCACGACCAGATCCGGCTGAATATCCACCATTCGGGATTGAACCATAGCGGCCATCTGTTTCACGCTATAAGCTGACGCCCCGAAATTAAAAACCTTAACCGCTACGGCTTGTTGTTGCCGATTGAGGGTATCTTCCAATACTTGAGCATAGGTATCCTCGGTTCCGGGGATACCCTCACCAAAGGTGACGGAATCCCCCACAATGGCAATCCGATATTCGTGGGGTGGTTTGGTGCCATAGACCATCCCGGAGGTTGTTGCCCGCAGACCTAAACTATCCGTATTGATGACCGCAAGTCCGCGAGCACGCGCGTGTAGGAGATTGGGCTTATGGATATAGGGAATGTCTTTGCTGGGTTCAAATGACCTATAAATCGGATCGTAAATATGACGCTCCGCATACCCCCATATTCTGACCCCCATCTCCAAGAGGGGTAAGGTCACGAGGAGCAGATAACCAGCATACAAAAGAGTCCTCTTCCATCTTTTCGGCATCCTTGCTTCTCTCTTAACTAAGCCACCCGCTACGGTCGTAGACCTGGTCATGCTGTATTTTTGCGTTGTCCTTTAATCATGCCAATCACATTATTTCTGGCTTGGAGAAACGTGCACATTAAACGCACGTTTGCCTGAAAATAGAGTAACAATCCGGGCCCGCAATTGATGAGGCATGAGCCAGATTCCCCAAAACAATATGATATCCAGTACAGAGGGTTTTCCATACCGGTAGGCTTGGCGGAGAAGCAATAATGACTCCTTTCGATTTCCTTCCTTCACGGCATTTGCACTCAGCCAGGTCGTGAGGAACGAGGCATAGGCCCTCTTGGTAACCAAATCCTTATTCTGATTAATCCAGGCAAGTGAATAACGCCAATTCGTCTTACTACTGACCGTGCTGCGATTATCATCCCTGTGCCAAATGACTAGTGGGAAAGATTCGGGGACAAATTGCACACCAACATCATGTCGCCTGGTTGCCCGGAGGACCCAATCAATATCGTCATGTCTCTGACTTTCCTTTCTAAAAGGAACAATCTTTAAAAGTGCTTTGGCGGTAAATATGGTGGAAGTTTGTAAAATTCCCTCACCGCCGAAAAGTTTCGTCCGGCAAAACAGGTATTCGCTCATAGGCTCATTCGGCTTAGGAAGTCTGGTCGGCCAAACTAAATCCCCCATTTCATGGCGCACAATCAGACGACATCCGATAATCGGATATCGGTGGGGGGACTGTTGCGCTACTTGAAGCTGCCTGGAGAGCTTTTGGGACAGCCATTCATCGTCATCATCCAGGAACGCGACCCATCGACCTCGTGCTTCTTTGACTCCTGCATTGCGAGCCTCCGCAGAGCCATGAGTGTGGGACAAAGCTTTGATTCGTAATCGAGAATCCTTTATGTCACCAAGAGACTTTACTGTTAGGTCATCGGGACCGTCGACGACAACAATCACCTCAAGAGCCTGGTGGGTCTGGCCCAACACACTTCGTACGGCTCGCACAACTAAATCAGGGCGATGCCGGGTAGGAATTACGATCGATATCAGCGGGGCTACCTCAGGCATCACGCTCCCTAATGCTCATTCCTCTTGTGTATACGCATCATGATCCCGTTTCGTGGGCGCAAAGTCATGTGAGGCTTCGGCACAACCGTTTGCCCAGGCACTAATGTGAGAGCGAACCGCTGAGCGATGGAGGTCAGCGCTAAAATGCATTCCATTTTGGCAAAGGCTTCCCCAATACAGACCCGGATACCTCCTCCGAACGGAAAATACGTGAATTGGGGTCGTCCTTTTTTTGCTGGCTCGGCGAACCGTTCCGGGTCAAAGCGTTCAGGATTTGGCCAATACCGGGCATTCCGATGCATGACATACTGACAAAGGTACAGCTTTGAACCCGCAGGAATGGTGAAACCGCTTGGAAGGACAGCATCTTCTCGAGCCATACGGATAAAGATCCAGGTTGGCGGATAGAGACGCATCGATTCAGCTAAGATCATGGCGGTATACGGAAGCTTGGACACATCATCAAAACCGGGGACACGACCGCGCAACACCTCGCGCAGTTCGTCGAGAAATCTGGCTTCTACTTCCGGATGCCGGGAGAGAAGATACCAGGTCCAGGTTAAGGCTTCCCCTATAGTTTCATAGCCTGCACTAAAGAGGGTCAAAAATTCGTCACGGATTTGCTTGTCAGTCATCCCGGTCCCATCATCATATTTGGCATGCATGAGAAGAGATAACATGTCATGAGAAGCCTCAGGGGCGACGCGGCGCTTGTCAATCTCCCGGGTAATGGTAGCATCGATTCGCTTCCTCGCCTGCTGATATTCACGCCTTAACTTTGGAGGAAGGTATTCGGAAAACGGGAGCAGTGAAAAGTGCACATGCTCCAGATACTTCTTTCTGGTGGTTATGGCTCTGGCCAACTCGCCGGACTCATCTTCAAAGTCCGGACCAAAGACAGTTTTGATAATATTGTGTTGAGCCAGGGCCATCATCTCATCCCCGATATTCAATTCGGTCCCGCATTTCCATCGGGCAAGCCTCTGTTCGACTCCACGGGTCATGGTCTCGGCGAAGGCTTTAATGGAGGTCCGATAAAATACGGGTTGCATCATCTTTCGTTGTCTGAGGTGGGCCGATCCCAGACTCGTCAGCAAGCCCTCCCCGGATAACCGCTTGCCTTTTGAACTGGTGAGGCGTGGCCCTTTTTCAAAGTTGTCAGAATGTGTCACCAGGACATGCTTGATGTCTTCAGGGTTGTTCAGTAAGAAGGTGGTCTCTCCGATTTTCAGTTTCACCACATCGCCATATTCCGCCGCACAGCGTGAAAGAAACCCGAGTCTATCCCAAAGAAAAGCAGGGATATGGCCAAGAATGGGATACCCGGCCGGCCCGGAAGATTCCTTTCGTGCGTTGTCGTTGCTCATACTTGGTGTTCCATTACCAAATTAGTGAAGGATGATCCCATTTTTCTTCCCTATTTCTTGGATAAGCTGGAGATAGCGTTCCAGATACCGTTTCTGAGAATAAAATTGCTCATACCCTGCACGCGCCCGTTGTCCGAGAGTCTTACAAAACTGAAAGTCCTTTGCCAGCAAAGTAATGGCGTCATGCAACTCTTCACGAGAGTGATACACCAACCCCCCGCCTGTCTTATCAATGGCCTCACGACTCCCCCCCGCATTATGAACGATGGCTGGCGTGCCGTGGGCAAAGGCTTCCAGGATATTTAAGGGGAACACCTCAGGCGCGAGTGAGGGGAGAATCAGGGCCGTGGCCTTTTGATACAAAGGCCCGAGTTGTTCTTCGGATAGAGGGCCTAGGAACTGAATATGACGTTGCCCCACATATTGCCGTTGAAGCGTGGGCAAGAGGTCCCCACCTCCAACAACCAGGAGATCATATTGGCTGATTCCCGCAAATTCCTTCAGAAGGATGGCAATGCCTTTCGAGGCCGTGACCCGGCCCACGTACAAAAAACATATTCGCTCTTGAGGGATGGCATTGCCATTCAATTCCGGGGCCAACCTGGAGAAGGTTGGCAAGACATGAATTGGTGGCGTCTGTCCAAGAGCTCTATGCCGTTCTGCCGTGTATTCACTCGGCGCGACGAGGGCATCAACATTGACCAAGCTCCGCTCAATGAGACCGGTGTATCGCCAGAGTTGAGGCGGTACGCCAGAACGGATACAACAGCGAATACACTGTGGGCTATCACATGCCTGTTGGTCGTTTTTCCAAAAGATGTGCATCGGACAAAGAAGCCAATGTTCGTGCAAGGTATACAGCGTCACAGGTGCTCGGCTCATTTGAAGCACACCGGGCCCCCCGATCAGTGAGATGTTGTGAAAGTTCACAACGTCAAACTCCCGTTCGAGAACATTACGAAGTTGTGCGGCTTTAACCCCCGGCCTGCCTATTTGCTGGGTAATCAGCGGAGACAGCATCCCGAAGGTGTTTCGGAGACGATGCACCACAACCCCGTCATCCCCAGCCTGCACAGCTACCTGTTCCCTGTCACGCAGACGGTAGGCATCTTCGCAGTGCACCACTTCGACATGATGCCCTTCAGAAATCAAGGCCCGGGCCAATGCCTGTACAAAGGTGGCATCGCCCCCGAAATGGTAAGGCGGATAAAATGTGGTGACCATACAAAAGCGCATGGACGGTTATTTCCGTGGTCCCTCGGAGTTCCCGGCTTCCCTGGCAGCATCCTCTGTCTGGGCCAATCTAGGAGGGCAAGAGCTTTTTGATGACGGGGGAGGTGGATGAGCGGCTTGCCACAAAAAACCAGCCAGATTGGCTACCTGCCACAACCCCAGCAACCCAGCCATGCGAAGTGATTTCCTTGATGACGGGGAAAAAATGGCCCTGCGGCATACCGAGAAATAAAACTGGAGATCAGGCTTCAACATTCGGCTTCCTCGCTTCGCTCGTGCCCGATGAAACCGATAGGCACCACATCCATAATAAAAATGTTGCAGGATGAACGTGGTCATTTTGAGATGGTGATGGTGAAACACCATGGCCTGAGGCGCATATATCAGGGGATGTCCTTGGCCTAACCACCGGTCACAAAAGTCGCGATCCTCCGAAGTTCGGAAGGTGGAGTCGAACCCTCCTATTTGGTGAAAGAGCCTGGCAGCAACTGCCATATTGTTCGACGCGAAAAACCTAAGGTCACTATCCCGGCTAAGGAAAAACGCATAGGCCTCCTCAACGATCATTTGACTGGCCGTCGTATACAGGTTGTCGGTCAGCCCATTGACGGTCCGTCCGCCGACCAGTGCAAGGGGACTATCATTGAATGACCGGGCCAGTTCCCTTAGCCATTGTGGAGTCGGCAGGCAGTCATCGTCGGTAAATGCCAAAATATCCCCCTTGGCATGCTCTGCACCTGTATTCCTGGCGGAAGCCGGACCGCTATTAATTTGGCGCAGAAACGTGATGTTTGCACCATCTCGAAGATTCTGATCGAATGGCTGGATAGGGACTGGACTCCCATCATCCACGATGATGACCTCGAAGCGGTCCTGGGGATAGTCAAGTTTCTTTATTGCCTGGACACAAGCCGTGAGAGCCTTGGGGCGATTGAATGTCGGAATGATGATGGAAAAAAATGGAGTGGTCATAAGAACGCACTTGCCGTCGACTTCAACAATGGGTCCGACAACTCTCTTGTATCATCTTTTTTCAATGGTGGCCGCTTTTCCGGTAGCCGCCGATTCCATCGCTGCCAGGGCAACAGCCAGCGCCCGTCGCCCATCCTCTAAACCGCATTCCACAGGCAGACCTGCCCGGATTGAACCGATAAAGTGCCGCCATTCTTCTATATAGGTCTGAAACCATTCCCCGCCCTGCCGGTTGGTTGCGATCGCCTTTGGCAATTCTTCAGCAAATCTTCTCACACCCCTGATACGTGCTGGGATATTTCCTGGGATATCGGAGGTGTTTGCCGTCTCCAAACCATCAAACCGATAGAAAGACGCACATAGGGATCCCTTTCGTCCATAGATTTCCATGCTGTTATTTTGGCTTGTACGTTCTGCAAAGATGGCAGAGGCAAGGGCGCCGGAACTGAGACGAGCGGTTACCGTGGTGGATTCATCCTCCCAGGTCCCCGACCGACTGTGTGCACTGATTTCCTCCACCTCCTCATCCAATACATATCTCCAAAGATCAAAATGATGCATCGCCATCTCAAGCAGCACTCCCCCGCCTGAGATTCGCCTCTTTCTCCACTCGGGTAGATCCTTATGGAAACTCGTCAACACACTGCGAACCACTTCAAGGGGTCCAAAGGTTCCCTGACGAAACAGGGTCCGGGCTTCCCGTGCCAGCCGATGAAAGCGAGTGTTAAAGCCCACCATGACCTGTAGGGGTACACCTGCGGCCCTTTCGATCAGTCGATCGCAGTCCTCAATTGTCAGGGCTAGCGGCTTTTCGATGAAAAGATGTTTCCCCGCATCCAATGCGGCCAACGCAATCTCCACATGGAACTGCGCCGGGACACAAATGGCAATCGCCTCGATTGTCGGGTTCTCAAGCAAGGCTCGATAGTCCGGAACGCACTGTTCTATCGCGAGTTGCTTGGAGGCGCAGCGTAGGGCCTCTGGATCGGGATCGGCTAACGCCACCACCTTTGCCCCAGACACGAATCGAAAGGCCGGCATGTGGAGCGAGGTGGTGGCTCGGCCACACCCGATAATCCCGATCCTGACTGGAATGTGCTTAGCAGATTTCATGCATTCTCCATAATTTCTCAATTCCCCAAGATATCCAAACGATCCTGCTCTCGAATGTGCTTGAACCGATCAACCTCAAACCTGGCTACCTTGTCCAGGGCATTACCTGTCCCAAACGCATAGCCAACCATTTGGCCCATACCATCTATCGCCAAACCAATCATCAAGGCATGAAGACACGATAGAAATCGAATCTTTAAGTCCTGAGAAGGGAGTCCCGCCCAAATCCGCCACAGCCGGACAATCGGAATAAGCGGCGACCCCAGAGCAAACACGATGCACCACGGGAGAGGCTTTTGCCGGGCTCTAGCACCGGCGAAGAGGCGGCCGTTAAAGAACTGGGCTGGGACCCAGGAGGACCATAAAGAAAAATTGGTATGGGCGGCGCTCGCTGTCGACTCCATATACAATCGATACCCTTTTTCACGAAGATCCCAGTGGAGGACCGTTTCCGCTTCCATCATGGTATCCAGTTGATCTCCATAGCCTAGCAAAATCTCTCGTTTGTAGCTGGTATTGTGCCCTGGCAAAAACTCAGCTTCCCTGGAAGAAGCGGGTGTCAGCCAGGGACCGTAGCCAATGAACAAATCGGCCCAACTCACGGCAGTATTTGGATTGGCATTTCTGACGCCCGGACCCACGGCAGCCCAGGGACCCTGATGCGCGGCAATGAGGTTCTCCGCCCATTGCGGATCAGGGAAACAATGGTCCTCAGCCAATGCCACAATCGGGGCTGCTGCCTGACGAATACCAGCCGCATTGGCCTGGCCAATGGACTGAAATTTTTCAATTCGAACGACCTGATAGCTCGCAAAGCTGCTCAACTCCTCCACCCCCAGACCCTGAAGAGCCTGCGGAGGGCCGACAAGTATCAATTCTAGTGATCCACAGGCTGTTTGAGAGCGAAGGTGCGAGACGGTTTTTCGGATGGTGCCGTATCCCGCCGGAGTTGCCAGAATCACGGAAAGAAGCGGAGTCTTGCCCCGATCCCTATCACGTGCATGAACTTGTTGATCGTCCACTTTATTCACCTTTGCCTTTTCTTTCACCAGCATTTACAAGGGATGCCACGCGCAATCGCTCTGGGCCCGATTGATCTCTTTCACGCTTCTCCACAAGTAATACCAACAATGGAAGTGTTAAAAAATTCTACCGTGCCGGGCACGGCACAAGGAAACCGTAAATATCGCAGACCACCGACAAAGAACCACTTCCCACTTGAACACCGTCTCATTCACCGCCAATTAACCCAACCTCTTTGCAAAATGAGGCTGCGCCAGGGCGGCCACAAGAGAGCCAGGGACCCACCCCCGAGTATAGAGTTCTACCCCGGCGGCAACGAGCGTATTGCGCAGCGAAGGGTGGGCAGCGGTTCGCTGAATCTCCTCGAAGCGTTGTCGCGCGAACGGTTCGGCAATCTCGCGCGGCGGTACCTGCCGGAGCGTCGCCTCCTTCAGCAACCAGGCGACTCGATCGCCGAGATGACGTTCCATAACCGAAACGATCTGCTCCCTTTTCATCGACGCGAAGGCCATCGTACTGCCAAGGATCCCGCCACAGTTGGTCACGAAATCTGGAAGGTACACAAGTCCCCGTTCAAACATAATTTCCTCGGCTTCGGCCGTCACTGGGTTATTGGCTCCGGGACAGATGAGACGCGCGAGCACACGAGGAGCATTGTCAGCATGAAGGCTGTGATGTGTCGCACAAGGGCAGAGCAGATCGACGGGCAACTCAAACAATTCAGCACAGCGAATGCGTTCGGCATCTGGATAAAAATCCACCAAATGGCTACCGTACTTGGCGGCGAGCTGGTTGAGCTGTTTCACATTCAGGCCATGGGGGTTCACAATTGCTCCCCTCTCGGTGGAGATTGCCACCACTTTGGCATTCGCTTCGTCCAACAGGCTGGCTAACGCGCTCCCCACCTTGCCGAAGCCTTCGATGGCTACCCTACAGCGAGAAAGCGTCAAGCCGAGATGCTGGATCGCGCGTTTGACACTGATGAACACGGTCGCAGCCGTGTATTGTCCCGATTGGGTGTCACGCAACTCCCGCCACTTGAGCTTCACTCCAACCGCATTGAGCATCGCGCGGATGTCTGTGTCATCCGTACCCATATCAGGGCCAGGGATAAAGATGCGGTTGCTCAGAAGCGGAGCGATCGCTCGCCCAAACGCTTCCAAGCGTTGCCGGCGTTCGGCGAGCGGGGCCTCAGGGTTGAAGCGCACGCCTGCCTTCGCGCCACCTTGTGGTTGTCTTAAGTAGCCGCACTTGAGCGTCATCGTGCGGGCCAGACCACGCACTTCAGCTTCGCTCACATTGGTAGACATGCGAAGTCCCCCGCGCGAGATACCACCCACAGTCGAATCAACGACGACGTAACCCATGACCTCGGAACCTCGAGCGACCGTGCAGACGAGTTGGTTGTCATCCCTCGTCTCCCAAAGCACATCGACGCAATCATTTCCCCTGAGTAAAGATACCATAGAGAAATCCTTTCAAGACTTCACTACTTGAACAGAAATGAAGTGCTGGGTGGAAAGCGTATCGGATGTCTTGATAGGCTGTGGAACCTTGCGCACGCAAGAACCGTTTTAGCGATTTTCTCGCGGCTTATGAGATAAGTTCCAACCTTCATACTAAAAGGAATCATCAAAGACAAGACATTTGTTCAAATGGAACTTTCCATAATTTCACAGCACCCACTTACGGAGCTATTGTCCGCTTACCTGGCACCCAATATCGCCAGACGAGATTTCTGTCTAGGGCTTTTTTGCCGTGATGAATAACAGCTTCCAATTCATGCGACACCCGTTGCTGTCGACGTAATAGCCCACGTGCTTTTGGATACCCTCAACTACCTGGGCAGAGTCTGCTTTATCGATCCCGAACAACATGCGACAAAATCGTCCCATGGCCTGAGGAGAATCAAACTGCCAGTGAAATGGGATCAACGATGACTCCTTCACAGTAAACCCACATCGTTCAATCTCTTCTTGAGTTTCGGCGTTGATATAATCTCCTTTGTGCCCCATCGCATTGTGTTCGTTGACAAAACCATCCAAAAATTCCGAGACTGCCGACCCCGCTTGCACGTCAGCAATGGTGAGCGTCCCTCCCTTTCTTAACATTCGATAGGCCTCGGAGAAGAACCATTCCTTCGCCTCGACATGGTGCAATGCCGCGAGGCTGATAATCTTGTCCACTGAGCCGGTCGAGATAGGAATATTATCCAACGTCCCCAGCAACATGTGGTCCGTGCCATTATCGCGGCAGAGGCCCGCAAACACCTCTGATGTTTCGACATGGAAAAGCGACGCGGTTCGATCGACAAAGTTCCTCAGGTACCCACCGCCCGATGGAATATCACAAACAATATCTCCGTCTTTCATGTCGGCCATACGGATCATATGAAAGGATTCTTCTGCACGAGCGCTCGGGCACATGGTCATTGCTTGATGATATAGATGGCCTCGTTTTTTGAAAATATCGCGATACCCGGAAAACATTCATTACCTCGTATTCTTTTTGTCCACATCGGGACCCCAATGCGATTCTGACATAAACTCACTGACACAAGGAGGCTTTTCCGTTTGATCGGGCCACTCATAGCCGTCATAAGCCGATCGAATATGAGACCGATAGACTCGAAACTTCCCGTTTCCATCTATCGGGATTTCGGGCACCAACGCTACCTGGAACTGCACGTCCGAACCCAGCAACGCGATCACCGGTTGAACCAACGCTGCCATCTCCTGAGTGGAGGGTGTATGAAACGGGATCACTCTCATCACAATGGAATTCAAACTCTCCTGGGTCACCTGAAACTCTCGAATCCAGGGAACCTTAAGAACCCCGAATTCATAAGGATGGACAACCCTGTTACCGGGAAGCACGAATTAATCGATCATACGTCCCTGAATCGATCGGATCGTCGAAAACGGTTGTCCGCATCGACAGGTTTGGCTTCCCTTTGTGATCACATCGCCAAGCTGATATCGGATCAGCGGCAACGCAAACGAATGCAAATCGGTGCCAACAACCTCTCCCCTCTCTCCTTCGGCCACCGGTGCCCCATCTCGCAGCACTTCGATTATTAAGCCATCGTCACACGAGTGATATTCCCCTGTTGTTTGGCATTCCCAGGCCAGAAGGTAGAATTCGACACTTCCATACGTTTCATAGACTGGCGCGGAGAATTCGTCTTGAATCTGTTGGCGCATGAGCGGTGTTAGTACTTCTCCGCCGGTATTCACAAAGCGGAGTCGAAGAGACTGTAATGCTTCGCGATTCACTGTTTGCGTAATTCTGGCCAAGACCCCGGGATATCCCGCCACAACCGCAGGTCTAAACTTCTGCATAGCCTGGACAATGTCTTCGGGTGGTTGCAAGGCGTCGATAACCCTTCGACGGGCAATCCCGAAGGTATTCAGGATACGCTTGGCTAGTTGATGGTCCTGCCGTTGGGTATTCCACGCTCCCATGACATAACAAATTTTGTCGCTCGCCCGGAGGCCCAACGCATGGAGTGCACGTTACCGAAGGGCGCCATGAAGACGTTCTTCCAACCAAGTCCGGCGCACAATAAATGGTCGCCCGGAGGACCCGCTTGAAGACCGTGTGATCAAAGACCCCGGCCTCACCTGGCCCGAGACTACCCCTTCGACCGCCAAGGCTTGGAAAACACTCCTCGTCGTGATGGGCACGATGGCCAAATCCCGGACCGTTCGGATGTCCTGAGGTTTTAGTCCATGTCGATCAAACAGTTCACGGTAATAAGACACATGGCGATACGCATGGTCCACCAAACGCCGAAGACGGGCGTTTTGGAAGGCCTCAAGCTGTGCCCGCTCGACATAAGGATGGCGGAGCATGGCATAGAGGGTCGACAGGGGGTTAGTTGGCAAAAAACCTCATCTCTTTCACGATGGACGCCTCTATCGAATTAATAGGTCATGGCCTGGTAGTTCTTTGATGGCTCCTTTTAGGTCTCATCCAAATATGTTTTGGATTTTTTTGATGTAGTTGAAGCATATGTCCAACATGAGATTTAAAACGCCCCTGTCGTGCGCTTATTTGCTTTCGGACAAGAAACTTCCGCATTTTCAGGCTGATGGGCACTGACAGTATTCGTTAACCCTTTCTCATCGTGCATCAATTGGCGACCCGACTCAGTCAGGAGGTAGAGACGATGTAACCCTCCGATCCACAGAGATTGCCAACTTTGAGATTCGTCCGCATAGATTGCAGACAAGCCTCCGTCGTCCCGAAAGATAAGACCCGTGTGAGAAAAGAAGTTCTTTACCACACCATTCACACTATTCCAACGGATCAACAGATCATAATACGAATTAGGAGTGTCACAGAGAGCATCTCCCCATTTGCGTTTGTAGCGAAGCAACCCGTCATGCAGCGAGGACCGAGCTGCTCCAAAATTTACCTCCACACACCCCAGTTGGCGGGCATGCGCAATGCAGTGATAGTAGAGCGCCGCCATGATTCCTCTCATCTTCAGAGGAAGTTCACCCGTAACCATGCCTATGGCCTGCATGTCGAGTACGTCGCTATTTCGTTCAAAGAGCATACCTGCAAGCGGCAGATTGTCTCGCATAACCCACAGGATCCCCCCTTTTCGGATATGCCGTCGTAAATACTGCCGGCTTCTGATGATGGCCATTGCTCCGTGACGGACTCGTGAGAACGGGACGTACATGGAATCATAGAACTCGTCAAACCGTTCCTCCCCCTCAGTCACGAAGGGATACAACTTATGTCTCCAGGCCAGACGCATATCCTCCCGGATACTATGGTTGCTGCGCACCAACCCATCGAGATCGTCAGGAACGGCGAACCGCATGCAGACCCATTCAGGAACTGCGAGATAGCCCTTGCCAAAGAATTTTTGCGCTGACAATCGATCTGCACGGACGATAGTCAGATCGGCTGATCCGCGCAGGCGATCTAGCAGAGCGGGCAGTTTCCGTAACGACACATTTGCTACCAACTCGCGTTGGGGCTCTCCAAGGAAAAACCTGCCCGGCAAATAGCCAACCCATGGATCATGCCCCGCCACCAACAGTGTCCCTGTTTGACCGGATGAATTGGTTAGCCCTCTCAGCAACACAACTGGGACCCCTCGTAACCCCAGGCACGCCCACGCGTAAAAACCATAGCGCGGAATCAAGGCTTGTGCCTTGCCGGAAAGACGGGAGATGACCCACTCAATCATCATACTTTTTAGATGATTCATCCTATTCGTGGCCTCCAGGGAACCATACTATGTCGTGTCTCAGAACGCCGCTCCCGGGGTGCCCTTGAGAGAACCATCCTTTAAATTGACCGCCGAGAAAATTGCCTGGGTCTTGCCCGTGCCTTCTGCCGGCCATGGCTTAACAATGCTGATCGATAAATCGACCCCGCCAAGGAGCTTGCGGAGATGACGCAGAACTGTCAGGTGGTCATGCGAATCCTGGGCCACGTTCTCGAGCCCTGGATGGTCGTCGACGGCGTGGCAGGTGAGTTCGAGACGAAACGTCTTTAGGCTTTCCTGGTACAGGCGGTATTCTCCAAGACGGAGTGTTCCCGCCAGATGATCAAGTATCATTTTAGTTGTGAGAATACGCCCGTCTCCGAGTAAAAATGAGGCTCTCTCCCGCCCTTCAATTGAACCTATCAAAGGAAGTTCCCGACCGCAGGAACATCCACCTGAGGCAGCCATGGCTAGGTCAGCCGTGTTGTACCGTATGAGCGGCATCGTCCTGGCTCGCAAATCTGTCACCACGATTGTTCCCAATTCGCCCGGATGGGCCGGTATCCCATCCCGCAATACCTCGACAACATGTGTATCCGCATTCACATGGAACGACCCACGCTGCTCGCATTGCCAGGCGATGTATCCGACTTCAGTCTGGCCATACAGCCCGACCGGTTCGCGGCTGAAGACTCGCGTGACTAATTGACGGGTTTCAGCATCCACCAACTCTCCTGCGCAAAAGACCACATGTGGCCGTTTGAGTATGGCATTGGCCGCTTCGCTTGCTCGCGCAATGCGGCGAAGCGCTGTCGCCGTACCAACCACCACATCAGCCTTCGCCTCCAACAATTGAGCCAACTGGTCCTCGATGGATCGCTCCGTTGAGATCCATGTCTTCCGAGAGATGCCGAAACGCTGCAGCATGTGCGATGGACCCGGTTTTATCTGGAATTGGGCCGTGTGATGGCGCCAACGAAATCCGTGTTCGAACCAAATCCGGAGTCCCACGGCTCTTCGCACACGTTCCTCCAGTGGCCGTTTCCAGATCCGTAGTGCCGCACCTGATGAGCCACTTGTATCAAGATAGGTACAGGATAATGGGTCCACTCCCCGTGCCAGCAACTCACCAAGTTTTGCAGCTTCTCTCACAATGGGAGCGGTGATAATTGGAATATGATCCAGATCCTGAATGCCTCGAATGGCTTGGACATCTACCCCCGCTTCGTCCCACACACGCCGGTAAAAGGGGACGTTGCTGTAGGCATGGATGATAGCGGCGCGGAACAACTGATCTTGCAAGGATCTGAGATTTGCGGGAGAGCGTGTTACGTTCGACCTCAGATCCCTTAGGCACTTCCATGTTCGCAGAATTTCCATCTAGAGCCCTTGCCTTCCAATGTCAGGCTGCTGCTCAATTGTAGTCCCGACCTTCGAGATGATCATCCTGGTCTTCTCTCCGGGGCTTATTGGAATCCTCTCGACTGGCTCAACCCGCAGATGGATTTCACCAGGTAAGACAGCCTGAAGATCCGATTCTATCCTCGAAAGAAGACCTTGAGCGTTATTGGTCACAACAATTTGGAGGAGGACTTCGTTCAACGTATCTTGCAAAATTCTCCACTGGTGCAACTCGTCATAGCGCCCAAGGAACTCGTGAAAAAATGGCCAGAAGATGCGCCTGCCATCTTGCAAAGCCACTGAATCTACCCTGCGTCCATAGATTCGTCTCAGAAGGGGAAGAGTGCGCCCACACGGACATGGTGTAGTCTCAACCTCAGCCAGATCTCCTGTTTCATAGCGAATCATCGGCATGGTCCACATGCCTAATGCTGTGGTGATGATTGGGCCAGGTTCCCCTGAAGCCGCAGCAACCTCCACAATGTGGCTATCAGCGCTTACGTGAAATCCAGAACGACGCTCGCACTCCCACGCGAAATTTGAAAGCTCAACCAACCCGTACACATCGACAGGATCCGATCCCAGCGCACGCCGAACCAATTGACGCGTGGCCGGCGAGAGGGTTTCACTATCGGAGATGATGAGCCGGGGCTCGGGCAGATTGAGCCCAAGGGTTTCGACAGTTTCCGCCAAGGCATGCAGCGTACCCGCCCCTGCAACGATCACGTCCGGCCTCGTCTTAACCATGCATTGTGCCCAGAACTCTGGTGGGTCCAGAATCGAACACCACTCTTTAGGAGCGATACCAAGCCGTTGGACGAAAAACTGCCGACCAAAAGTCATGCGAATTTCAAGCGTTCGGTCAGTCCAGCGGAAACCATGTTCAAAAAGAATGCGCCAGGCAACCACCCGCTGCCACTGCTGATCTATGGCTCCAAGAAAGATACGCAAGGGAGTTCCTGTCGAACCACTCGTTTCAACGACTCCACATCGATGTGGATCAACCCCCCGTGCAACAATTTCTTCCGGACTTGCTTGCTTGAGACGATTCTTTTGAAGAATAGGGATTTTGCCTAGATCATCCAACGAACGGAATTCCTCAGGGTGGTACCCTACCTCCTTATAAAGCTCTCGATAGAGCGGAACGTTATGATAGGCATGAATCAAAAGCCTACGAAGCCGCTCTTCTTGTACCTGGCGTAGATCCTCAAGCCTCCAGCGACTGGAAGCCAGAGATTGGCGAATCAACCGAAAAGTTTTCCATCCGTCCAACAACATCATTCGTTTTAGTGCAGCGTCTCTTCTCTCACATCTCTTTTAATTCAACAAAACATATGTACAATAAAAAGTCCTCGTTGACCAACCAAGTTCGCGGTTACGACTCTACGCTCATACATCCTATAGAAAATTCCTTCAATTCTTGTACGCCCCGCTCGGATGGCTTTATCTCTTCTCAGCTCTGACAGCAATAAAATTCCCTGTCACATACCGCGTGGGCCAGCGTGACATATGTTCAAATGCCTCCAGGCAACGCAAAAATCGTTGTTGCACAGGACCCTTCGCGCAGGAGCACAAGAGTTTGGCGACGAGTACGGCTAAAATACGCGGGCAATGGAGCACTGCTGTGACCTCCCTCACCTCGAAACCTACCTCCCGAAGCAACTTCTGTAACCGCCAGGGACCGCAGGTGGCACCAACATAATAGGGAAGGATACCGAACCGGTTTAATAGTTTGAACGGAAGAAAGTTCCGAGCCACAATAATGGGATTCGCCAGGTTATCCAGGGTCAGTATTAGCTTCCCCTCTTTTTGAAGCACCCGGTGCAATTCCCGCAAACTCACTATGATCTCATCTAAGGTTTGGAAATGGTCCAGGGTGGAATTGGACACCACCACATCGAACGACTCCTCTCCGAAAGGAAGATGACGCACATCTGCACAAGCTCCACGAATGCTCATCTCCTCAAGACAGGCCAATTGCACATTCTGGAATGACAGATCCATTCCAACGACCGTGTGCGCACGTGTCTTCAGGAATTGAATAAGGCCCCCTCCCACCGCTTCGTCAAATGTATCAGTCTTTAGCAACCGAGGAGATGGCTGTTCGGGAAGCCAACGGAGGAGAAGGGATTGATTAACCGTATCACTATGTTTTCTCCAGAGCCGATCCGGGCCTGTCCTTTTCCATTCGTCTGCAATGGATTCCCAGTAGCTGGCCCCTTCGGTTTTCACGACGTTGATTCCCTGCTTGAAAAATAGGAGTGGAGAGCCCTTAGATCCGACCCAAGATACCTTTCCCCTCGCTTGCCCAGCCCGCGACAGTGCCGCCCAGACAGTAGGGACTCTCTGCAAAGTGCAGTTGGTATTTCAACACGTAGGTTCTTCAGCCTTACACTGACAAATCCGTCTGAGGGTGAAGCAGCCCTCCGTTTAAACGAATGAGAATTTTCCCTACTTTGTCTTCATGTGTATATAGGAAAGGCCTGATTCGGCGGCACGAGAAGTGGTCCGGCGCTTACATGCCTGGTACTCTCGCAAATCAGGACCATCACCTCTTTTCGAGAGGGATTGTGCCTGTATATCCGAGCAACTGAATGGTAAACCTGGTTGTATCTATGAATGGCCCGTTTTACTGAGACAGTAATCGGCAAAATCTTATTTTTGTGCAATCCACTCAAGGTGATTCAAGAACAGAGGTATATTTGGCCGATCGAATAAAGCTTCGTCCTGCCTGATCCGCTTTCAGCAAACCTTTAACCAGATGGCTACTCACAAAAGCGACTGGCTTCGTGGTCGGGTTATTCACGATTTATTATTTTTTGTGTTCTGAATTTTTCCCCACACGATAGTCCCTAACGATTTCCCCTTTACAGGTAGGCAAACGATGAAATCGTTCCCCCATCTGTATTCAACAAGAAAATCCTAGAGGAATGCAGTTTACCGTCCTCGGATTCCGACCACTCTGTTATAAATAAACCCGATGGTCCATCCCAGAATCCCACCGGTTAGTGCTCCGTAAAAAAGCCCGATCAGACTCCCTTTCCATGTGACTGAATACCCAATGAAATAGTTGGAAAGTAACTGAAGATGGGAGCCAACCGTTGGCCCCCCTTCGAGAAGAAGCCAGGCCGTCATAATAAAAAGGCCTAATCCACCCATCAGCCCACAAACTACTGCCAACACCCCTCCCTGAATTTTGGCCACAACCCGGCTAAGCTCTTCATCACCCTTGGAATCCGTTCCCATACTTTCCCTCCAGGACTCTGCCTCTTGGTTATAGCTAATCTAGAAGATTGCGACGACGATTCCCTTCCTCTCGCCACCACATGAATTTCGCATAGGCTTTCATGCTCCAGTTTCGGAGTGAGGCTCCTGAGTAGCCTATCGCAAATCCCCCGATTCCTCCCTCTAGGAAACCTACAATAGAACCACCCCATGTCACTTGAAATCCAAATAGAAAATTCCCAAGCAGAGACAAGTTGGGCCCCACAACCGGTCCTCCTTTGAGAACCAGAATTGCCGTCCCAATCAAGATGAGGAGACCACTCACGGTACCGACAGCCACACCCAGGGCGACAGGGTCCAGCTTAGCAAATACGATTTCAATTAATTCATCTTCGTTTCCCATGGAGAGTTCATCAACGTTCACCTGAACCCGCATCGGCACGATTCGATCGCCGGCATTGGCCGAAGCCGTACGGTCCTCCTCATGGTATTCTTTTTCAGTATTCACCGCCCATACATCATGATGCGATCCACCCATGATGTTTCTCGCGGCATACACCCCTGTCACCATCGAATGGTCCTGGTTGTTGTAGCGATGCAGACCATTTCGTCCAATGGTCTGAAGATTTGAAAATGTTCCCAGATACTGTCGAATGGTCTGGACGTGATCCTGATAGTGATGATCGTAAACCGGATAGGCCTTTTCCATACGAACCACGGTTCCGTCTTCAACATCTCGAGGATTAATGAGCCCGAGTTGCGCGCATTCCCGTGTACCGAATTCGATCAACCGCTCGTTCGACCATGTCCACTCATCGTCTTTGTCCCAGAGAAAATACTCAAGGCCCAGCGAAGTCCGTGAGGGATCCGGCACCATATACGGGCTCCAATTTTTATAATTCTGTATTCGTCCCATTTTGACTTCAGGTGAATGAATATAGATCCAGTTGTCAGGGAATACGTCTTCGCAATTAACCACCAGGACCACGGTTAAATAATCCCGATACCGCAGACCACGGGCGGCCTCCACGACCTTCTCCGGGGGTTGAGGGTCCATGGCCTGGATTAACTCGCGGAGAGGCATCGTCGACACAAAATCGCTGCCCTCGAATTCTAGATGTTCCCCTGATGATGCTCGCGCGGAAACACAATCTACACGCCCATGGCGGTGCCTGATACGCTCGACTTTAACGCCTTTTAATGTCTGAGATCCAAAACCAGCCACCAATTCCTCGCACCGTTCCCACATCATCCCAGGACCCAGGCGAGGGTAATGAAACTGCTCAATGAGCGAGGTTACGATTTCACCCTTCTTCCCACCCCTTTGACCAAGTAGGGCATTGCGAACCGCTTCTTTCAGAGAGAGGTTTTTGATTCGTTGCGCAGCCCAATCGGCGGATATCTCGGTACAGGAAATCCCCCAGACCTTTTCCGTGTAGGTTTTGAAGAATATCTGATACAGGCGATATCCAAAACGATTAATGACCCATTGTTCGAAATTTTCTTCCTGGGCATTGGGAAACACCTTGACCCTGGCATAACTGAAACAGACCAGAAGAGCCTCAACGACTCCCAGTCCGGCCAACGCATTGGTGGCCTTGAGGGGATAGTCAAAGAAATGCTGGTTGTAATGGATTCGGCTTATACGAGGTCGGAGGAGAAAGTTGTCACCGAGAATTTCATTCCATAACTCAGTCACCATCGGCACTTTCGAAAAAAATCGGTGGCCACCGATATCAAAACGAAAGTCCCGATAGTTGACCGTTTGCGATATACCACCTACCTGTTTCCCGGCCTCAAGGATAAGGGAGGAAGAACTATTTTTCCCAAGTTCATAGGCGGTTGTAAGACCCGCAGGACCGGCGCCAATCACCACCACAGGATGAGATGCCACTACTGCCTCCCTGACTTTCTGATTTGGTCGAAGGATTCCAGAGCAAGCGCCGGCTTGGTCGACCCTTTCCGATTTCCCCCACAAAAAATATGGCGCGCCAAACCGATGGCAAACGCCAAGCCACTATACAGGTAGTAGAGCCAATGCCAGGGAACACTCTGCACGGCAAATCGAATCCCACGTTTGTTTAGAAAGAAGCGATAGAGGGGCGCATTGATGATCACGAGCGAAACCATGATCAACCCCGCCACGGCCAGCAAGGGAACCCACCAAATCGCTCCGATCAGGGCCCCCACGAGCCCATACGTCAACACCACACAAAGGCGCTCCGTATGCCTGATGTTTAAGTCATTGGTAAACCTGCGATCCCGAAGGATTAACTCTGTCCAAGGAATTGCACGGTAAAAAAAATCAGCTTTGAGCATTGAACGGATACCCCATCGTTTCAAATGCTTGACATGGATATCTTTACACAACTGAATCTTGTGACCAGCCTTTTTCAAGCGATACCCTAACTCAATGTCTTCAATGGAAGGGCGCCGATAATTCTCGTCAAATCCACCTATTTCAAGGAAGGCCTCACGGCGGATAGCTCCGCAAGCACCCCAAAACGTTGAAGCCTCCTTTTGGGCATGTTGATGGACATAGTGGTGAATGAGATTTTTGTATTGGGACAAGAAATTTGTTTCGGCAGGGGCGTCATCGTACGATCCGATCAACGCAGTGAGGTCCGGATCATGGTGAAAGGCTTCTGCCACCTGTCGCAGGGAATCCGGATGCACACGCACATCAGCATCGACAAAGAAAAGATATTCGCCTTTGGCCTGAAGTGCCCCAATATTTCTGGGCTGTGCCGGTCCTCCCGAGGTGGTCGGAAGTCGAATGACCTGAGCATTAAACTCCTTCGCCATTTGCCAGGATCCATCGGTGTCACCATCGGAAACGACGATGATTTCCATGGGAGGGGGTTGTAGGGCGGCCAGACTTATCAGGCATTGACGGAAGGCTTCTCCCCCGTTGTACACAGGTACAATAATTGAAATTGTTATTCCCTGTATGGATGATCTCAAGGTACCACTGACCTTCTGACCTTTATCATCTTGAGAAATTTCGTTCATACCCTAATCATATTTTGATTGACAACACATTCGGCTCAAGAAAGTCCTTCACAGGCACTTAAATACAAAACTAGTGGCAATTACCCTAAAAATTTCGGGATGGCAAGATCCACTTTGCAGAAAGAGATCCAGCCTGGATGGGCAATTCTCTTCCATGCGTGCATTGGCGTCAAAAAGTGAGGCAAACCATTTCAAATTCAATTGGAAGCTAATCTATCGACAAGTCCTCTAGTGAGCTGCTTTCACCCCCACCAGAAATTTATCGGTTCCCAAAACGAAAACCCAAGAGAAATCAGCGCTCAGAAGGGTCAATTTCAAGAGAGACTACGGCTCCCAGGCTCAGGAGAAATGCATTTTTGAGTTTCAAAGCAGGAAAATCCGTAGGAAAGCATGGTGGAAACCAGTGAGTTCTTTGATGGGAAACCGAGGTGGTTGCGGGGGAGGGATTTGAACCCTCGACCTTTGGGTTATGAGCCCAACGAGCTACCAGGCTGCTCCACCCCGCGAGTCGATAGTAGAGGAGGGGCGGTCGAGAAGTCAATGCAAAAACAGGAGTTTAGCAGAAGAAGACACTATGGTATCTTCTCCCTCCTATGATGTTTGCCGGAATCATTGCCATCCTGCTATTTCTTGGTCTAATCATTGGCGACTGGTTTCAATTCACCACATTGAAAAGTTGGGCCTGCCGGTATGGATGTCCCTTGGCCCACAGACGGAATGCTCTGGATTCTCATCCAGCCCACCCCATTTTCCATGCATTTCACAAGTCTGACGCACTGCCCTTGCCTCATGGGATTGCTCGCTGGGTGGAAGACAGACAGGTCATCGTGATCCGCCCATACTACCAACTCTTTTCGCTGAGTTTTCGCACCGCATGGCCATTGAAGGGGACAATCGACGTAAGTTCGGATGGCAGCCAACTCCTGCTTCATTTATCCAAGCGTATTCCCTGGTCGTCAACTATTCTCACCCTGTTATGGCTAATCTTTGTCATTGGGGGCACCCTCACCTTTGTCGTACTGTTTATTCTTGATGGAGGGATGAGCACAATTGGGGGAATTTTTTGGGTGGTCGGGATAACCGCCTTGGGCATATTAGTGCTGGCAGGAGGCTTGATCCTGTTATCCTTTGCCTACCGGCTTGAGGATTCCCGCCTGATGCAGGTCTATCAGGAATTACTGGAGGTTTTGACCGCTCCTCCCTTAAAGGGTTCGGATAAGGCCCAGAAGGCCTGAAGCTGTCTCAAACGTAGAGAAACAACCTTTCATCACCTCCTATATGACCCTGAATGGTCCAGTTTAGGGAATTGTGGCAAGAAGATCTTTCTTGGCTTTTGAAAAGTTCTCGACCCGGAACGTTGGCAATTCATACGCCCACCCCTGGACACGCTGATTGAACGCCTCAACTTCTTTTTGAACCTCTTCCGGTTTTTTTAATATAGATTCTTCTTTGGAGGAACGCTCCTCCTGTTCCTCATCTGGTTGCTTCCCTTCCGGCGATCTCATGGCCTTTTCGTCTTGAGCAGAATCCTGGGCTGGGACCGTTTCTCCTTTTTCCGAAGAAGAGGTGACATCCACAGGTCGAACCAGATTCGGATCAAATTCCGCAGAAAACTTTCCATAAATTTTGTCGTCTTGTTTGGCTGTTTGTACATGAAGTCTGAGACCGTCAAAGGTTTCCAACACAGCGGTTACTCCTGTGTGATTCTGAAAATTCACTTCTTGTTCTTTTGTCACATCCTCTAACGGAAGCTGCACCAGAGTTCCCACCACATTATTCACATTAAACTGAGATGCCACTTTGGAACCTGCAGGGATCGCATCCAGTTGAAAATCAAGATCCTCCGGCTTCTCTTTTGAGACGAGAAGAACTTCCCCGCCTGGATGCGTGACCGTCACTCGATGCACACGTTTGGTCGTTAGTGTCGTTATTTCCGTGTCCAGCCATTCTCCCGCCACCTTTTCCAACGGCAAATTCCCTATTGTCAGCCAGGTTTGGGGATCTCCTGGTTTCCGCACATAGATTTCACTCATCCGCGGATTCCCCTTGGCAGGACGTTGATT
>CABVRQ010000013.1:26813-35629 GCA_902500695.1 uncultured Nitrospira sp.
TCGGCAACTGAGCGACTTAGGCTTTTGGCCGCTTCTTCCTGATCCCGGAGGAACTGATCCACACACCTGCTATACCAATCAACAATGGCACAAGCCCGATATTGATAAATTTCACCCAACTCTCCACACCCTCAATATTTTTGCCAAGCTCATGCTGCACGCCTCTTAATTCCTTGCGAACCTGAAGCAATTCCTTGCGAAATTGTCCCATGGCCTCCTCTTGTTCCACACTCAGGATCATGGCATTTCCTTCAGGCTTTTGACTCTGCAGTTCTTGAATTTTTCGTTCCGTGGCCTTGAGCTGTTCCTGGAGCACTTGCTCCTTTTGCCGGAATCGCTGCTCGGCTTCTTGTTGCAACACTCGCAGGAGTGTGAATGGCCGGGCATACCCGGCCCGACTTCTGACGCTTATGAGATCATTGCTTCCCGTCAGATTATCCAAAGCGTTTGTGACAAACGTGCCATTGCCCGAGTTCGGAATGCCAATCCGTTGCCCGAAGAAGTTTTGCACTTGAACCCAAAACCGATCCTGCAAGATATCCGTATCTGCCACCACAATCACGTTGATGGGCTCCTTCGATCCCTGAAGGTGGTCATTGGTCTGGCTTTGGGTTTCTGGAGCCGTATCCGGAGTCTCATCCTTGTTAGGCACCGCCTTTGGTTTTCCCTCAGGAAAAGCCGATTTCACGGTTCCCGTCACCCTGGCGGCCACGATAAACTTCTCTCCCTCGGGACGATAACTGTTGAGTAATCCAGCCACATCCGGCATGGCTGACAAGCGGGATGCCTCAATCTGCATCGCGGCTTCATCCGATTGGATGAGCGGCTCGACTGTGGTCCCGGTCTCCCCCCCTTTCTTTCGAATGATTCCTGCTGATGCCACCGTGATCGATGGCACTTGAGCCGTCACGATATCTTTGTCACTGAAATGCTCCTGACGAAAATCAATCCAGACGGGGTAATCCACCACCTGTAGCCGGCTTTGCTGTTGAACTTGCACTTTTTTGGCCAATGGCAAATCTCCCAACACCTGCCCTTTCACCAGTTCCACACCCCAGGCTCCAAACAATTTAGGCATATTTGAATCTCGGGGACCTCCTCCTCCCATCGGATTCATGGGATTGCCACCTCCACTATCGGATTCGGCAAGGGGATCCACAAAAATCATGGCATGCCCGCCTCCCAACACATACTGATCGATGGCATAGAGGGTCGTCTCACTCAGGGATTTAGGATGCACAATCATTAAGACACTAATCTCTGCAGGAATAGCCACCGCCGTCGGTTCTATTTTTTTCACTTCGAACATTTGTTCGATATGAGAAAGAATCAGCCAGGGTTGACCGCCTCCTTGTTGTGGCATAAACGGCATGCCCCCACTCCCATCAATCGGTAACGTACTCAACAGACCAAGAACCTTTTTCTTGGGATTTGCCAGCGTGTGAATCATCTTCGTCAGATCATATTCCAAAAACTCTTCTCGCTCAGGTTGAAAAAATGGAATCACTTCCAACTGATCGGTGGAACTGGTCCCGGCCAATCCAAAGTAAAACTGGCGACTGCCATTGTCCAAGGGGATACCCTGAAGACCATACGCCACGGCTCGATCCTCTTCCTCTGAAAACGGCTCCGGATCCATCACCTGCACATACAGCTGCCCACCCGCAACTTGCGCGTATTCCTCTAACATTTCTTCGACGCGGGTTGCGTAACTTTTAATACCCGGCAAGCCCGTCGCCAGGGTTTTGGAAAGATAAAACCGGAGAGTAATGGGTTCGTTCAAACCCTTAAGAACATTTCTGGTGCCATCAGACAACGTATACAGGTCATGTTCTGTCAGATCGAAGCGTGCGGAACTGAAGGCCGCGTTACTCATCATATTGAAGGCACCGAACAGAGCGGCGGCCATGATGAGGCCGCTTCCCGTGAGTACTTTTTTATTCATCATCACTCCTCACTTGCAAAATTTCACACCAGACCCTTCAATCCGTCCCTTTACGATTCAGCCTTTTTCATATCAATGACCGTGGCCGTCGCAAATAGCCAAAAGGCAATCAGCGAAAGAAAAAAGAGGATATCCCGTAAATCCAGGACACCTTTGCTGATCGATTGGAAATGCGTCAAAAAGCTAAATGAGCTAATGGCATTCAGCAGAAATTGTGGCGCCCACCCGCTGAATAGTTCCAGAACGAGAGGGAAACCACTCAGGATGAACCCCAAGGAAATAACGACGCTGACCACAAAGGCGATCACCTGATTTTTGGTGAGAGCGGAGATACAGGAGCCGATGGCTAAAAATCCCCCGGCCATTAGCAGGCTGCCGAGATAGCTGGCAAGGATGACGCCATTATCCGGGTCGCCCAACAGATTCACCGTGAGCCACATGGGAAAGGTCAGGGCCAAGGCGATTCCCGTGAAACCCCATGCGGCCAGAAACTTCCCTGCGACGGCTTCCCACATCGTAACTGGCAGGGTCAGCAACAGTTCAATTGTCCCGGAACGACGTTCTTCCGCCCATAAGCGCATCGCCAACGCAGGGATCAACACGAGATAGAGCCAGGGGTGAAAATCAAAAAACGGCACCAGGTCGGCCTGACCCCGTGCAAAGTAATTCCCCAGATAAAATGTGAACGCCCCACTGAGTAACAAAAATATGACGATAAAGACCGCCGCGATCGGCGTGGCAAAATACCCCGCCAATTCCCGTTGAAAAATCACTCCAATTCGTCCCACAATTCCTCCTTCACTCTCGAATTTTTCTTTCAGCTACTCTCTTCTAGAATTCATTAGTCTCTCAGAGACGCATGAAGATGGCATCCCGGTGGTTTGAGAATGTCCTGCCCGAGCATCCCATCCGCCAATAGTTGGCGTCCTTCCAGAACCAGGCCTCATTACGAAATCGTCTGCTTGGGAGTCGTCAGCAAACGAAACACCTCATCTAACTGCCCGCGGTCCGGATACAGCTCCCTCACTTCCCATCCCTGTTCCCTGGCACAATGCCCAATATCCGGGAGAATCCACTGCCCGTCATCGGGGTAAATACGAAATTGCACCAAGTCACCGTCACGGCCCAACTCCTCAATCTTTTTGACCCCTTTCACCGTCATCAGGTGATGATGTAAGACCAGGGGATCCACCCCGGCAATCGTGCCCAGGACCGTATTGTGATCGGGAGATTTTCCTTCCAATTCCCCTGGAGTGCCATCAAACACCACTTTCCCCTTTGCAATGATCATGGCGCGGGAACAGAGGGCATGCACTTCTTCCAGGATATGTGTAGAAAGAATAATGGCCTTCTCTTGTGCCATGGCCCGAATCAGCGTTCGAACCTCATGCTTTTGATTGGGGTCCAATCCATCGGTCGGTTCATCTAAAATCAAGATGTCCGGGTCATGAAGGATCGCCTGAGCCAATCCCACCCGACGCTTAAACCCTTTAGACAAGGTTTCGATCGATTGGTTCAAGACCGATTGCAAATTCACCTTTTCGACCGTTTCGGAAACCGTTCGCTTAAGCGTCGCTCCACGATATCCTCGCATTTCCCCTATAAATGTGAGAAACGAGGCTGGAGTCATATCCTGATATGCCGGAGCCCCCTCTGGCAGATAGCCTATGCGTTTTTTGGCTTCGATGGGTTGATCTTCAATATTATGCCCACAAATATGCACCCTGCCACTCGTCGGCGTAAGAAAACCCGTGATCATTTTCATGGTTGTGGATTTACCTGCTCCGTTTGGCCCTAAGAAACCGAGCACTTCTCCTTTTCCTACGGTAAATGACACACCATCCACCGCAACAATCGGCCCAAATGTTTTTCGCAAGTTTTCAATTTCAACCATACTTTCCATCTGACCCTCTTTATCGCAATAAATTTATGAAATGTTCTGTTGCACGTGTCGTGCTCTCGCTACCCAATTTGATCCACTCCCTCTCAACTCAATGGAGATACAATGAGGGCAACTCTTTTGCGTGTTTGTGAGATTTTGGCGGCTTGGCTGTTATGGCTGGTTTGACGGTTTCCCAAAACTGCCGGCCATCCCAGGTCTGTTGTTCTGCCGAGGTAGTATACAAGGTCCGATCAAGGTTCCAAATGGCCGCAGAAATCGCTGCATGATCAGGAAGAGGCTGACTCAATATACGCTCCACCGAACTTAGACTCCGACAGGGACGCCCTTCTTGCTTAAAAGAAGCCCATTGCAAGAGTGCGTCGCGCGTTTTTTCTGCTGACTCTTCAAAGCATGCCGTCTTGAGGACTTGAATGGCTTTTCGTTCCGATTCAAGTTTCCTATCATCTTTTTTTGCCATTTCCTGGCCCCGTCCATTCCGTTTTTGACGCTCTCGCCACCAGGCCGCCAGGGTCACCAACCACAACATTAAGCATCCCCCCGTTATCCAGGACCATGGCAATGGCTTGGCACCATCAGAGGTGCCGAAGTTAGCCGGCATTTGGGCATTCATCTGATGATCTCTCTCTATTGAAGCAACAGACGGGGCCTGAACCGACGGGGGAGTCTGTGCTGAGGATGCCGGTGGAAGCGTGCCGAGAACCGTCAGAACCCTAGCGGGGAGGTTGGCTTCTTCCCACCGGGAAGTCTCAATATTCCACCAGGGAACATGAATAGCGGGCAACGTCACCGTGCCGGGCTGACTGGACACCAACACGAATTTTTCTTCCCTGGACCCTACAACCCATTTCCCGTCAAAATCTGTTTGGGTTTTGCCTTTGTCCGGATAGATCTTCACGATGGGTTGTGGGGGTACGGTCACTTCAGGTAATTGTTCTCCGCGCTGACCCGTTGCACGCATCACAATCGTACGAGTAAGGGAATCCCCTATCTGAAGTGTATCGGTATCACCAGACCATGTTTCCGTGAGGGCAAGTGCTTTCGCTGGCAGCCAAAAGCGCCCATTCAGATCTGGCGGAAGGTCTTTGACCGTGAGCCCGATCTTTGGACTCCGCCTATGAATCGATTGTGAGGTTTTGAAAGGATCCCGCCCCAAACTCCCGGACCGATTGCCAAATAACTCCTCAAAGAGCGTTCCACGAGTTCGTCCACCCTGCACCGTTCCAGAAAAGAGGACCGGGGGAATGTCATGAGCCCCGCTTTGTTGCGGGGTGATCACATAACGACGTTCGGTGACATGATACCGCCGCCCGTTTCGAGTGGCTTCGTAGGAAGCATCCTTTCCAACGCGCTCCACAATGCCCCAATCAATTTCCGGTTCATCTAATCGGCCTTCCTGAACGGAAATCGCACTGACTAAACGAAGCGTCAGAAGAACCTGCCCTTGAAGATGGGGAAAATGTGAGTCCACATCCGCTTCGAGGAAAATATCTCGATCCTCGTTCGCTCCGCTGCTGTGATTCGGCTCATTGACCATCAGTTGAATGGGGCCAGTCTGATGAGCCCCCACAGCGATAGGAGGAATGGTTACTGCTCCTGTTCGCTTTGGCGCAAGCGTCGCAATCCATCGAATCGATGAAGTGGTTCGCATATTGATGATCGAAGTTTGTTGACTTTGGGTCGTGCCAAAAACATCGAAGTCCGCGCCTAAGATATGCCACTCTGGCGATTCACCGGAAGCAGTCTGATCCGTCTCCACGATGAGCTGGAAGGTCTCATCTGCCATGACCGGATTCCGATCCACATAGGCCCTGACCGTTTGGGCCGAAACAGGAGGGTCAAGTCCCATAATTCCAAGGCAGACAACCATCACCCAGATCCATCTCAAAATTCTCACCAGCGCTTTCCTTGAGAAATGGTGGACCCTCCAGCCTCTACACGGCGTTGATGCTCCAAAAGAAACTTGCGGCGTAACAATCCTCCGGGATCATCAGGGATACGGCGAAGCCATTGCTGGAGGACCTGTTCAGATTTCTGCCTTTCCCGTGCTTGGGTCGCGTCCACGGCAGAAGACACTCCCGAATGTTCCGCCTGATCTTCCGACTTTTCATCCATTGCAGATGGTGCAGACAGCAGCTTTTTAGATTGTTCCGCTTTCAAAGGGTCGACCTCTTTCTCAATATTTTCTTCCGAAGCTTGCTGATCTCCATTCGACTGATTAGAGGTCGTGGCAGGATCAGACCCTGATCCTACTGCCTGGTCTGATTCCTCTTGTTTCCCTTTCTGAGTGTCACCTTTGTCCGACTCAGATTGTTCCTGGGTTGAGTAGGAAGCTTGCTCTGAATTTTTCCCTTCACCTCCTGTTTCATTCCCATCATTTTTCTGTTTGGCAGATGAGGCATCCGATTGTTGAGATTGATCTCCTGCCTGTTCCGCAGATGATGGTTTCTCCAAGAGCTGCTTGATGATTTCCAGATTATGTTGAGCATCCGCGTGATCCGGCTGCTTCGTGAGTGCAGACTGATACGAAGCCAGGGCCTCTTCATAGCGACCGAGATTGGCCAAGGCATTGCCTCGGTTGTAATGACCCTCCGGTGTGTCCACTATAGAAAAGGCTTCTTCCGCTTCCTGATATTTTCCTGCCCGATAATGGGCTATGCCCTTCCAACCGGGATCTTGAAACAAGGCTGCCGCTTCTTCCGGAGCGTCACGCTCCAACGCCTTAATCCCCTGTTGATCCGAACGAATCCAGAGATTTTCCAAGGAAAAGGCCTCGCTGACCTGAGGAATAAGCATAAAAGCCAGAAGCATGGCTAACCATCCCGGTCGAAATGCAGGCAATGCCAAAACCAGGACTAGGAGGACAAGCCAGGGTCCTTCCTCTCGCCACAGATCGGTTGTTCGTTTTTCGGCTGTTGAAGAAGATAGTGCGCTCGTGGACACATCCGAAGGAAGGACCTGATTGATATCCTGATCGTCAGCCGTCACCGTGGCAAAATGACCGCCTCCCGCTTGAGCAATGCCTCGAAGAGACGGAATATCTAACTTGGGAATAACTACCGCTCCATCCTGATCTTTGAGGAATCCGCCTGTCTCCGGAATAGGAGCCCCATCGACCGTCCCAACACCTAGCACAGACACACGCACCCCTTGACTGCGTAAGGCTTCAGCCACTTTCAATGTTGCAGGATCTCCCTCGCCGTCCGTCAGTAATAGCACATCTCCCTTCGCCTGCCCGACGTGCTCAAGGAGTTCATGGGCCTTCTGCAAGGCGAGATCAGCACGGCTACCTTGGAATGGCATGAGTTCCGTCTCAAGAGATTGCACAAGGGGCACCATGGTGTTGACATCATCGGTCAATGGCGACACGACGAATGATTCACCGGCATAGACCACCAGGGCGGTTTGCCCCTCCTTCCTGGCCTTAAGCATATCAAGAATTTTGTGTTTGGCTCGTGTCAACCTGGAAGGAGTCACATCCTGCACATCCATTGAACGGGATAAATCCAAGACCATCACCAACGCCGACTCTGCTCGAAACACAGGCTGGGGTAATTGGGACCAGACGGGACCGGCCAAGGCACAGACCGCCACGGTCCACCCTAATCCAAGAAGCACGAGAGGCATGCGATGCGTCGCTCCCTCCGTGCCCACCAATAAATGTGGGAGTAAATGGGTATCACACACCGATTCCCATATCTGAGCTGTTCTCCCCCTCTTGGCTACTAGCAGGAAGAGCCCGAACAAGGGGAACAATCCCCATAACCATTCCGGTCGTAGAAAATGAAACATAGACATCTTATCGTCCTGCTCGTGCTGGGATCCCTTCCGCCTTCCATCTCGGTCTGAGAACCCATTCCCTTTTCCAGATGAAAGACATGGCCATTACACACGAGAGGACCAAGGCAAATCCTAACGGCCATATATATAATTCGGTCGTCGGTCGAAATAGTTCCGTTTCAGTTGTCGCCGGCTCAAGACGATCTAATTCTTCATATACCTTCCTGAGTCCCTCGGTATCTTTCGCACGCAAGTACAACCCTCCGGTCCGTTGGGCAAGATGGCGAAGCGTATCTTCATCCAAATCGCGAGAAGGATTTACAGTCTGTGTGCCGAAAAATGATGCAATCTCCATTCGATCCGCGCCAACCCCGATGGCATAGATTCGAATACCTTGTTCCTCAGCCAACGCCGCCGCCTGTGTGGGCGACACTTCTCCCGCAGTATTGGCCCCATCGGTTAATAGCACCAATACCCGGCTTCCCGCCGGTTGTTCCTTGAGTCGTTTCACGGCAAGGCCGATCGCATCGCCAATGGCGGTTTCCTGCCCCGCCAGGCCAATTTCAGTTTCCGTCATCATGGCCTTCACCGTGTCCCGATCAAATGTCAGAGGTGTCTGCACATAGGCCTGGGACCCAAAAACAATCAACCCAACACGATCGCCTGTACGGCGAGCGATGAACTCTCCCGCCGCTGCTTTCACAACCTCCAAGCGCGTGACTTCCTGTCCCTTCACAGAAAAATCCGGAATTTTCATGCTGCCTGAAATATCGACCGCCAGCATCAGATCACGCCCACTGGTTGGCAAACCAATCGGTTCACCGCTCCACTGAGGACGAGCGGCCGCTAGAAGCAGAGCGGACCAGACGACTATTCCCGCCCAAAGCAGCGTTGAGTGCCTGGATTGAGTCACTTTTATCAACTGGCTGGACTGAAGTGTCATGATGTCTTCAAAATGCGGCACCTTCATGGCTCGGCCGGATGAATTAAACACAGGGGGTGCCCAGCGACGCACCATCCAGGGAAACACAAAAAGGGCCAATACCCACGGCCAGGCGAATGTCATCATGTCCTCTCCCTTCCTTTAGGGGGAGTCACGTGCTGAATCCAATGTTCGACCAATTGCACCAGCTCGGTTGCCGACACGACCGCCTGCCGTTGATATGGCCCTGAACTCAAGAGATGGCCAAC
>CABVRQ010000013.1:35729-74150 GCA_902500695.1 uncultured Nitrospira sp.
ATCCACCAACCGGGGGCAGGAGGCCACAGAGAAATCGGGTCTGGCAGATGCACATCCCGAAGCTCTTGTAGGGGAGAACTTGTTGTCGGCATGTTAGCCCATTCCCGTTGTTATGCCATGCTGTGTTGGGCGCTTCGGCGATGTCCCAGATCCTGTAACCCACCCCGTAATTGGAAAAGAATATCGTCATGGGTTCCCAATGAAATGAATCCAATTCCACGGGTCAGGCACAGCGTCCGAACATCTTCATACCGTTCCCTAAAGCACGCTGAATAGGCTTGGATTGTTTTGGCAGATCCTGTATTCAATATTCCCATTCGAATACCGTCCGTCACAGGATATTGGCCGGCAGGTGGCGGCTCTTGTTCCAATTGGTCATACATGAAAATCACCACCACATCCTGGTGCCCGCCCAACCGGATGAGGGTCTGTTTCGCCTGCTGGTCCCAATCCCGAAAATCACTCAAAAGAAAAATGAGGCTTCCGGGCTTCGCGGTTATCTGGACTCGATTTAAGGCCAACTGAAGAGGTGAGGTCAAGGAATTCTGGCGTTCATTCACCTCTGACGGGTGAGCACTATCTTGAGCCAGGAGGTTGAGGAGTTGAAGGACTCCGGTTCTTCCTCCTCTGGGTCGGAGTTCCACATGGTCCACATCCGAAAAAACCACCGCCCCAATCCTGTCTCCCCGCTCTTGCGATGCCCAACCCAATAATGCCGCAGCATGGGCTGCAATGACTGACTTAAATGCTACTTTGGTCCCGAATCGCATTCCCTTTCTATTATCCACTACGAAAAAGACGGGTCGCTCCCGTTCTTCGCGAAAGACCTTGAGGTAGGGTTCATGAGTTCTCGCCATGACCCGCCAATCCATGAGGCGCACATCATCGCCCGGTTGATACCGGCGAGACTCTTCAAAATCCATGCCTCTGCCTTTGAATGGAGAACGCTCTCCGCCAGCCAAAAGGGTATGCACCCGCTTCCGGGTCCTGATTCCCAAAACCCCTGTCTGGTGACGCATATTGATGAGATCGGCGAGCCGAACCTCTACCCCCTGAAATCCTCGAGGAGGGTTCGGCCGGAATTCTGATGGTGAGGGCGTTTTACGGAACGGCCACATGATTCAAAATTTCTGAGATCACCTGATCGATCCTGATCCCCTCCGCTTCGGCTTCAAACGTCAGTAAGACACGGTGGCGCAATACATCATGAGCCACGGCCTGTATATCTTCTGGCGAGACATAATCACGTCCTTCCAACCAGGCATGCGCCCTGGCACACCGCTCCATTCCGATGGTCGCCCGGGGACTGGCTCCAAACCGGATCCACCGCTTCAGCATGGAGCTATAGGGGCCTGGCTCACGCGTGGCCATGACTAATTGGACGATATATTCTTCGAGTGTGGGGGCGAAATACATATCCCACATCTGCCGACGAGCCGCCAGAATCACCTTTTGAGGAACCGGCGTGGGGGTTGTCATTTCATCCCCAGGAATCGCCCTCGCCTGTCGACGTACAAGCTCGGCAATCTTTCGCTCTCCTTCCACATCGGGATATTGCACCCGGACATAGAGAAGAAAGCGATCCAATTGGGCTTCGGGTAAAGGATACGTGCCTTCCTGCTCAATGGGGTTTTGTGTGGCCATGACTAAAAACAACTCGGGCAAAGGATAACTGGTCCGCCCGATCGTCACTTGATGTTCACCCATGGCCTCTAATAGGGCTGCCTGCACCTTAGCCGGAGCCCGATTGATTTCATCGGCGAGGACCAGATTGTGAAAAATCGGACCTGGTTGAAAGCGAAAGGAGCCGTCGTTGGGACGATAGATATCGGTCCCGGTAATATCAGCGGGGAGTAAATCCGGGGTAAACTGAATCCGGTGAAAATCGGCCTCAATCCCAGAGGCCAACGTTTTAATGGCAGTGGTTTTGGCTAAACCTGGCGCACCTTCAACCAGAAGATGCCCATCAGCCATCAGGGCAATCAACAGCCTGAGGGTGAGGCCCTCTTGTCCAATTACCTGTTGATTCAGGAAGGCTCGAAGCCTTGATAGCTGCTCGTGTTCAGATCCAGACATGTGTCTTGATATGAACCCGGTGGGTTCCTGTAGTCAAATTACTAATGATTCCCCTTATTTGATGGCACCGGGGCAACGTCACCCTTCAGAGTCTCAAGTCCTCTTATTTATAATAATTTACCATTTTTGAGAGTCAAGGGGAATTGCGGGAAAACGGTATTCTTACCAAAAACCACGTATCCCTTCCCCTTTATGAATCCTTTGAGAATCAGATGGATGAGGACGCGTGCGGGATGCCAACTTCGATCATACCCCGCATAATGGGGTGCAGTGTGCAATGGTAGGGATAATGTCCTGGGGAAAGACCTGGAATTTCAAAGGTTTCATGAGGGCGAATGGCACCTGAATCAAATACACATACTCCACCCTCTCTGCAACCGTCATGCGTAATCGTATGAGGGGTGGCCGTGGGATTCTTCCATACAATGGGAATTCCTGAAGTCACGAAAGCCTGTTGAGGAGTAAAATACGGCGCAAATCCCTCAATTAAAATTGAAAATGGGGAACTACCCCACGCCCACGAAGTGCTCATTAACAAGCATAATCCCAGAATAATTTTCGCACAGTGCCTGCCCACAACCCTCAGGTTTTTTTCATTCACGAAACGGTGATGTTTAACATTCTCTTCTTCTAATTTCATTATTTCTATGAATTCGATCTTTTTGTGATCGCCATTCCTTTCATTTCGTCTTTTTTTAGTCTTTGGGGTTTACGTTTCAAAAGCTATTGAAATATTGGCACTTTCCCAGGCTAGTTTTTATTTCCCTCACTCAACAGTTCTGCCCCATTTTGCGCTACTTGCCCATTGCCATAGTCCAGTTTTAGCATAAAGGCTTAGACTTAATTATCTCTCAATCAATGCGGTGAACCTATGCTGTATTGTACACCATCCAGAAATCCTCCTCATCCTCTTCAAGAGAAGTTAAGCAAGATTTAGCCGAGATCAAGTCCTACAAGGGTGTGAATCCGGACAGCTTCCTTCCTGGCTTCAGAAAAGGTGACAAGAAGGGGGTCCAGCATTGGTCTAAGATTACTTCCTTTTTAAACCCTCAAACCAAAAGAAGGAATGGCAAAGACAAGTGAAGTACTGAATGGCCTAATTGCCTGTTCCCAACGAAGTCGGTCATACCCACAATAAAACGGGAGGGACCCTAAATTTGGAAAACAACCAAAGAGGTCTCCAATAAAAAAATAGACTAAGCTCTAGTTCTGTACCCCTGATTCCCGATCGTGTGGAACAAAAAGGAGGGATGATCATGAACCGTAAACGATGCGCAATTCACGTAATAGGGAGTGTCGTATTTGGAAGTACATTAGCTCTGGGAAATCCTGGAATGCTGCCAGATCATCCGGGTTATCCCATGGGAGATGCCAAATCACCCGTGACGGGGCAGTCGGTGGCCAATGACCCGGGACAATCTCAACACAGCGTGACAGAGTCGCTCCAACAGGCCTCTGGATTTCATGATTCACATGCGATGAATCCTGGGAAGGAAGAACGCCCGAATATTGTGCCGCCTGGGGGATCAAAGTCCATGAACACTAAGAGTGATTCCAGCAAGTAGGGGATAGGTCCGCAAACCGTCCCCGAACTATCGGGAGAAACAGGGGGACTGAAAAGGAGGGAGATTAAAACTCCCTCCTTTTTTCTATGCAAGCTATTGCCTGCCACTCAATCAGATTTCCTAGTAGCTCCAACCCTCCCCCTCGATTTAGAACAAGGTATAGATGAAGGGGGCAACGGCTGAACCCTCACTCAGAATTATAAGACCGCCGAGCAATAAAAGCATGATGATGATGGGGGCGAGCCAGAACTTTTTTCGTTCCCGCATAAAGTCCCACAATTCCCCAAGAAAACCTGTCATCTGTTGTTCCTCCTTAGAAGGGTTTCAATACATGGTCTGCGGCTCTGGCCTTTTTGAGCACCCGATAGCTGGTCGCCTTGGGGTCATACCCAAGCTCCAATGGTCGTTTACCTAATAACCCCATGATAAACGCCATAGGAGTGAACATCCCAAAAAATAGGATACTTAATATTATTCGGGAATTGATCCAGCCCAATTTTTCTCCGATCTTCATCCAGACTCGATGCAAGGGCCCAAGACCCTTTGGAAAAAGCATTCCCATTGCCCCAAAGATCCCGGCGATTAGACTGGCCCATACTCGAAGGCTTTCTCCATGAATGACCAGGGGCCATACCGCTACTATCAAAAAAACTCCCCCCATGAGAAGTCCAAACGACCGAAGATCCTTGGCTGTTGGTTGATGTATCGTTGATGTCATGTCGTTACTCTTTCACGCTTAATCCAATTCAAATTCTTTCATCCACGCTTCATCCTTAGGCACCGGCTTTTGATGTTCCTTCAAGACGAGACAATTTTCCAGCACAAGTACGTCCATTTCAGTCCGCATGAAACACCGATAGGCATCTTCAGGCGTGCAGACAATCGGTTCGCCTCGAACGTTAAATGAAGTATTGATCAATACCGCACACCCGGTTTGCTTTTCGAACTCTTGCAACAATTGATAGTACCGAGGATTGGTGTCTGGTGACACCGTCTGTACCCTGGCGGAATAATCCACATGGGTCACTGCTGGAATATCCGATTTGGGAACATTGAGCAGATCAATTCCCCAAAGTTTTTGTTGATCCGGTTGTACCGCTAGACGTCGCTTTTCAGCAACCGGGGCCACCAGCAACATGTAAGGACTATCAGTATCCATCTCAAAATACTCGGACACTCGTTCTCTTAAAACCGATGGTGCAAAAGGACGGAAGGATTCACGATATTTAATTTTTAAATTCATGACAGATTGCATTTTCTCGCTACGAGGGTCTCCCAGGATACTTCGTCCTCCTAAAGCCCGAGGACCGAATTCCATGTGCCCCTGTAACCATCCGATGACCTTGCCCTCAGCTAAATACTCCGCCACTCGACGATACAGGTCCGAATCCTCCACGCGCTCATATTTTGCCTCAAGTTGTTGGAGCTTGGATTCTATTTCCTCGTTGGAAAAACGTGGGCCTAAATAACTGCCTCGCATCGCATCACTAGAGCCCTGGCATTCCCGAGGTTGGTTCAGATAGCCGTAATGGACATTTAACGCCGCCCCCAACGCGCTCCCCGCATCGCCTGCCGCCGGCTGAATCCACAGCCCACTGAACGGTCCTTCCCGCAGCACTCTCCCGTTTCCAACGCAATTCAAGGCCACCCCCCCTGAAAGACAAAGATTGGAAAGGCCTGTTTCTCGTTGAAGACTATTAGTCAGGCGGAGCATGACCATCTCGGTGACTTCTTGTACAGACCTGGCTAGATCCATTTCCCGCTGGGTGAGGGTGCTTTCGGCCTGACGCGGAGGACCACCAAATATGGCGTCGAATTTGCTGTTGGTCATCCGTAAACCGGTGCAGTAATCAAAATAATCCATATTGAGCCGGAAAGTGCCATCCGGCTTCACATCCACCACATTGTCCAAAATCGTCTTCACATACTTGGGCTCCCCATAGGGAGCGAGCCCCATGACTTTGTATTCACCGGAATTCACCTTAAATCCGGTATAGTATGTAAAGGCGGAATACAGCAACCCGATGGAGTGAGGGAAGGGGATTTCCCATAGAGGCGTTAAGTGGTTCCCTCGCCCGACCCATGCTGAAGTGGTGGCCCATTCGCCCACCCCGTCCATACATAGGACAACAGCCTCCTCATAAGGGGAAGGGAAAAAAGCGGCAGCCGCATGTGATTCATGGTGTTCCCCAAAGAGCAAAGGAGGCAATTTCTCTTTTTTTTCGAAATTACCCACCTGACGAAAAGCCTTTTCTAGTAAGTTTCGCAGGAACAGCTTTTCCTTAATCCAAACCGGAATGGCGGTTAAAAAAGATCCAAGTCCCTTCGGGGCATAGGACAAATAGGTTTCCAACAAACGTTCAAATTTGACAAAAGGTTTGTCATAGAACACCAGATAATCGACGTCGCGCATGCCAACCCCGCCTTGACGCAGACAAAACTCCACCGCATGGCTCGGGAACCCGGCATCATGTTTCTTTCGCGTGAACCGTTCTTCTTGAGCAGCCGCCACAATCTTGCCATTCTGTATAAGACAAGCCGCGCTATCGTGATAATAGGCCGAGACGCCCAGAATTGAAGTTAATTTCCCGTTTGGCGTTGTCATATTTTCCTTAGAATAAGGGCTGGCCTTTACCATATTGGCTGGTGTGCTCAGGCAGAAAACCTGTGAACCCTAAATTTTTCGGTGAAAATGTAGAAGAACTTTACCTATGATTTTTCCCTGTTTCTACTTTATCGATAGGAAACCTCCTATCCTACTTATTCTACTTATCGAAACAGTTCATCAAAAAACAATTTCATGTGCCCCCATGACCGTCGATCAGCTTGTTCCTGGTATTGCACCCCTTCCATGCCATATTGATTGGCCAAAGGGTTGGTGAATCCATGTTGGGCACCTCCAAAAATCACCATGTGCCAATCTAACCCAGCCTGGTCTAACGCACGCTTAAATTTTGCAATGTGGTCTTGGGTAAGAAACGGATCGGCCTCTCCATGGGCAATGAAAATTTTGACTGAATTCTTAATGGAAAGAGAGGCGGACGGAAGAGGGAGCGACCCATGGAAACTGACGACTCCTTTGACCGGTGCCGCATCATACACCATTTGCATAACCGTCGCCCCACCAAAACAATACCCAATAGCCGCTATACGGGTTTGGTCTACCAGGGGGTTAGCCTGAAGAAGCCGTAATCCCTCTCTCGCCCTGGCCTGCCATATCTTTACATTGGCGGTGGTCTGTTGCATCCATTGCCTGGCTTCATCGGGATGAGTGGTCACTTTTCCCTTTCCATACATATCCACAGCCACCGCCACATATCCCAAGGCCGCCAATTGTTCCGCACGAGTTCGGGCATATTCATTCAGGCCCCACCATTCGTGAACAACCAAAATTCCCGGGCGCTTGCCTTCTATCGCATCATCCCAGGCCAACACCCCTTCCAAAACAACTTCTCCATGGTTATAGGGGATAGTGGTGATCTGCACCTTGGCTTCCACTTGGGAAGACCATATACACACAATCACGAGAAGACATAGACCTAATTGATGGTAAAAGTTCATGATTTCTACTTTTTTAATGGGTCGGCAAGAATAGGGACCGGAAACAGACTTTGACATGATACCGATCTAAGACTATTTCTTCCATTCCTTGACTTGAAATGCTACAGGAGGGGCTAGATACTAAATTTTACGGTAAATTTAGCAGTTGGCAATCTTTTTTGAATTCATTGCTTTTGGGTTTCCAAAGAATCCGCTAGCCGTGTTCTCCAATCGAGAGAAATGAGCACAATGTTCTTTTTTGAACGGTAGAACTCAAACAACACGATGGCATTTAAATTCGGATCACCTGAAATGACTCGTTGATATTGGTCTTTGGTCATCATTACCAAACGCGTTGATTGTCGAACGTCCATTTTCAGTTCTTCAAGCGCCAAGGAATCTTCGAGACCCTTTCCCACAATCCGTGAACGACCATGGAGATAGTCCCAATAAAATTCATCTTCATCTCCACGCCAATCCCATGACTGAAACACCGAAATGGGATCCGTTTGATTATTCAAGCGCCGTTGATTTTCGTCAAAAGCCAGTCTGGGAGAGCCTTCCGCTTGGATACCAGGAATAATAAATCCTGTCACCGTCACCATAAGGGCCAGGCCCAACACCCCCACGCCCACCAGACCCATTCGCAGATAATTCTTGATGGCCAGGCCAATCATCATCAGGCCTAACATTCCTAACCCCAGTTTAAGTGCTAGAGGAATTATGTCCAACGGAACATGCCATTTCTTTTGAATCAGGATAGGTCCGAGAATTACTGCAACCACAAAAACAATGCCCAAACATCCTAACAAGCCCCTCAATAAGCCCCATCCTTCGGATACTGACGTTTCATATAGCAATCGATGATACACATACCCTACTAACAAACCGAATGCCGGCAGGAGAGGCATGAGATACCGTTCATGTTTTTCAGGAGTCAAACTCAACGACACAAAGTACACCACGACCCAGAGAAAGACCCACAATTCTTTCGGCGACTCAAGCCAGGGTCGACGTTTCCAGATGAGAAAAAGGCCAACTGGGAATAAAGCCGACCAGGGGAAGGCATCGAACCAGATTACCAGTCCATACCAAAAAATGGGACGTTTACCCCAGTAGGCCTCCCACGCAGAATGTTGTTGATCTCCCGAGACGGTGATCATGCGTTTGAGGTTTTCTTCAAAGAAAAAATGTTGTCTGAATTCCTGGCCAAGTAACAGGTAATAGCCACCCAGCAACAATCCACTCAAGACGACTCCCGCCACAAAATACGGTTCGCGAAACACCCGCCGGTCGCGGCGCATCCATAAGAATACTCCCATCACCAAAATGGGTAGGGCCAAGGCATGTAACGTTTTGACCATCGAGCCCAACGCCAACGACGCAAAGCCTACTAGATACCACCACTGTGACGATTCCTGAAAATACGCCCGAGCCCAGGCATACATCCCCAACGTCATACAAAAAGTTAACACGGGATCGATAATGGCCAAGGGACCAAACCACAGTCCCGCATAGCAGGTCCCGCATACGAGCGCCCCCCAAAATCCTGCCATGGCTGAAAACAAGAGGCGCCCTAAGAAATAGGTCGTGATCATCGTTCCCAAACTGGAAACAATCGAAGGTAACCGTAACGCCGCCTCACTCCATCCAAAGCCATGAATGAATCCCGCCTGAAGCCAAAAGAAAAGAGGCGGTTTATTAAAATACGGTTCTCCCCGTAACCAAAGATGCACATAATCATCCGCCGCCATCATGGTGTGGGTGACAATGGCGTACAAACCCTCGGTTTCTCCAAACAGAGAAATGGAGGCATTGGAAATAAACGCCAGAAAACCAATGACTAGAAGAAGCGGAATATGGATAGCAGGGCGCTCAAGGAAGGCACCCCTGGAGGTATTCATCAGAAAAAAAGAGATATTTCACTGCCCATGATGGTCATTTCCCACTAATTAGCGGGTACACCCTACAACATAAATCCCAGGGTTGTTAACCCAAACGGCTATTCGACCAACTCATTTCTTAGAATTCGGGCAATCGGTATCAACTTGGGTATGGTGAATGGGCAACAATACTTTTACGCTTGCCCCCATTGAAGTTCTGCCATACATCAGCAGGAGGGAAATAATACAACAGGAAAATTGACAGTTCCTAATACGTGATTAACTTCAAAATTTACGTTTACGCGTAAGGCCTAACGAGTGGCGGTATTAAATTATCACGTCAACAAAGGAAATCTAAATGGTGCGCCCGGAGGGACTTGAACCCCCAACCCTCGGCTCCGAAGGCCGATGCTCTATCCAATTGAGCTACGGACGCATGAGAAGTTGCCTTTATACATCCCACCAAGGTCCCCGTCAACCAGGCTCTCATCTCTTCAGGATTCCTCTAGCTGTTTTTGTTTATTCCTCTCCACTAAAAGTGATTTGATCAATGAGTAGTATTTGACCATTTTGGCCCATCCGTCTGGGGAATAGTCGCGGAAGCTCCTGTTGGGTTGAAATAGGCCTAAGTAAGAAATCTTCCCAAATTTTCTGAAAGTCAGGATTCACATGATACGTACCGAACAACTGGCCCCCGACACCATCATGTTTCATGTGCGAGGACAATTTAATAAACAAGTTGCCAAAGAATTGAGTTTGTCGGTCTTTCGTTCCTACCACTTAGGGTTTAAGACATTTCTTTGCAATCTGAGCCTGAACATGGTGTTAGATAAGGATGCTCATTACCACCTGACGTTAATTGGAGAGGGGTTGCGAGATAAAGGAAGAAATTGGCGAGTAATTAGTCCCCCCTCTTCGGGCGGAAACCAGCTTATCCTTCGCACGAACCTTCAGTTGCTTGCTCCTGCAAACTTGAATTAATTATCCTTTTTAAAAAAAAAGACGCTATCCACGCTCCTCCCTCGGTGGAAATAAAAAATCCTTGCTTGACTCTGCTCTCTCTTAAGTCCGTCTAGAACTCACCTGATAGCCAAAAATTTAACCCTTCTCGGCTTGTTGTAATCCCTGCAGAATTCCGAACCAAATGACTCGCTTTTTTTGTGGGGATGGAGATCAGTTTACCAATTTGTGGCATGAAGGAAGGGTGGAGTTGAACCAAAGAAAACCGGGATATCGTTCCGATTGATCCCACGGGAAATTTCTCTGCGACATTCCACAATGTGATGATTAATACGATTCAGGGGTGGGGAGATCGACTTCGGATTGGGTGGCTTCTGGGACGAGTTTTTCTAAACGGCGATGATAGTCCCGAAGACGTTGTTGTTGTTGTGGGGTGAATTTAATAGTTTCTTGATTGTGCAATTCCACCAATTGTTCGACGCATTGCAAAAGGGGAGGAACGGCGTCAAACACTTTCCCCGCCTCAAAGGCTTCCAAGGACTCGACTAATAATAGCGGGAGAGTTTTATACGTCACTCCAACCCGGTCACGAAATCGATAGACCGTGGTTTCATAGGCATCGACTGCCTCAGGACTCGGACGAATTCCTCCAGACAATGCCAACATGGACTTGGCTGGTACCTTGGCAGCAAAAACCGCTAGACCGGCAATCAGTTCTCCTAATGTGTCAACCACCTGCCCAGGTTCCAGCTTGGCCTCTTTTTTCATATGCTCAAATCTACTCTAATCGCTTGGTGGCTTGTCAAGACAGGAATGGGTTTTCCTTGCCCTTCAAGGCATTCAGTACGGTAGCCATATCTTCCGGCAACTCCGCTGCAAATGTCACCATTTTATTAGAAACAGGATGCACGAAGCCGAGAACCTTGGCATGTAACATCACTCGGGGAATGGCCATCGCTCCTACTACCATAACTTTTTTCCCACCATAGGTTTGGTCACCCAATATCGGACATCCGATAGCCTTGAGGTGAACTCGTAGCTGATGCGTGCGGCCTGTACCAGGAAATAACTCCACATGTGCGGCCGCTACCCCAAATCGTTCTTTCACTCTGTAATTGGTCAACGACTCCTTGGGATTGGTTGTGCGTGGGGAAAAAGTTTTCCGATCTTTGGTATCTCGCCCGATCGACAACTCAATCCGGCCTTCCCGTGTTTCTGGTCCTCCCCACACAAACGCCTCATAGACCCGGGTGATGGAATGGGCTTTGAATTGTCCCGCCAATACCCTGTGAGCCTGATCATTTTTCGCTACGACTAAGATTCCTGTCGTTTCCTTGTCCAGTCGATGCACCAAACCCGGACGCTCTTTTCCTCCAATAGATGAGAGATGCCCTTCACCCCTTTGCATGTGATGCAGGAGCGCATTAACTAAGGTCCCAGTCCAATGGCCTGGGGCCGGATGAACAACAAGGCCTGCCGGTTTGTTGAGAACCAACAGAAATTCATCTTCATACAGGATGACAAGGGGAATGGGTTCAGGATTGATTTCCACGGGCTCTGGACGTGGTACGACCAGCACAACGCAATCACCAGGCCTAACCTTGTGGCTGGGTTTCACAACCTGACCACCGACGGTAATATGGCCGTCCTCAATTAATCGTTGGAGAGCTGTCCGGGAAAAATACGGTTCGCGGTTGGCAAGAAAATGATCAAGGCGCTTGGGCGATTCGCCTGCGGTGACGATGAACTCCGTCCGCGTATCGACATGCGGCATGGCAGGCAAAAACGAACGGGGTGGCCAATAACTCTATAACAGGCGGGAGCCGTCCTGTTGGCGGCGGCCGGCAATCTTTTGTCGAAGACGGGCTTTTTCCAAACTAACGCGAGCTTCTTCTACTTCCGATGGCAAACCACCTCGCTCCAGACGTTCTTCCGCTTTGCGAACTGCAGACTCGGCGCGTTCCACATTAATATCCTCAGCTTTTTCGGCGATTTCTGCCAGAATCGTCACTTTTGTCGGCGTGACTTCCGCAAATCCCCAAAGTACAGACATATATTCGGTCTGTTCACCCACACGGTATTGAAGTTCGCCAATCCGCAAGGTGCTCAGAAAATGACAATGGCCAGGAAGCACCCCGAAATCGCCCTCGCTTCCGGGAGCCGACACATAGTCGACTTCCTTACTGAGCAAGCGGTGCTCCGGGGTGACTACCTCCAAAAGAATCTTCCCTGAGGACTCTGTTGCAGCAGAATCAGCCATTATTGTTTATATCCAAGCTTTTCCGCTTTTTCGATGGCCTCTTCAATCGGCCCAACCATATAGAAGGCCTGCTCAGGCAGGTGATCATATTTGCCATCCACGATCTCTTTGAAACTTCGAACCGTATCGACGAGTTTGACGTACTTCCCAGGAGATCCCGTAAAAGCTTCAGCCACATGGAAGGGTTGCGAGAGAAAGCGTTGGAGCTTTCTGGCCCTCGCCACTAATTGTTTGTCGTCTTCCGACAATTCGTCCATACCTAAAATCGCGATAATATCCTGGAGATCTTTATACCGTTGCAAGGTGCCTTGCACCCGTTGCACCACCTGGTAATGTTCCTCACCCAAAATATGGGGATCTAAAATTCTGGAAGTGGAATCCAAAGGATCGACAGCAGGATAGATGCCCAACTCGGCCAATTGCCGAGACAGCACAGTAGTGGCATCCAAATGGGCAAACGCCGTAGCCGGGGCAGGGTCTGTCAGGTCGTCGGCCGGCACATAAACTGCTTGAACCGAAGTGATGGATCCCTTCTTGGTCGAGGTGATCCGTTCCTGCAATGTTCCCATCTCCGTACCCAAAGTCGGTTGATAGCCCACGGCTGATGGCATCCGACCGAGCAAGGCGGACACCTCCGAACCGGCTTGAGTAAATCGGAAGATGTTGTCGACAAAAAGCAGAACGTCCTGATGCTCCTCATCACGGAAATATTCGGCGATGGTCAGGCCGGTGAGGCCCACGCGGAGGCGCGCTCCTGGCGGTTCATTCATTTGACCATAGACTAATGCGGCTTTAGATTTGGTGAAATCATTGGGATCAATGACCTTGGACTCTTGCATTTCATGCCAGAGGTCATTGCCTTCGCGGGTCCGTTCACCGACTCCGGCAAATACCGAAAACCCGCCGTGGTGGAGAGCGATGTTATTGATGAGTTCCATGATGATGACGGTTTTTCCCACACCGGCGCCACCAAACAGCCCGACCTTTCCCCCTTTGGCATAGGGCTCCAACAGGTCGATGACTTTAATTCCGGTTTCTAATATTTCCGTTTTGGTTTCCTGTTCTTCTAATGTAGGAGCCGGACGATGAATAGACCACCGTTTTTGCGTTTTCACTTCGCCGAAGCCATCAACGGGATCCCCTAAGACATTGACCACCCGTCCCAGCGTTTCCCTGCCTACAGGAACAGAAATCGCGGCGCCGGTATCCTTTACCTCCAAGCCACGGACCAATCCATCCGTTGAGGACATGGCGACCGCCCTCACACGATTTTCTCCAAGGTGTTGAGCCACTTCCAATGTGACCTGGTCCGGCTGCCCGCTCTGATCTCCTGAATTATTGGTGATCGTTATAGCGTTAAAAATATTGGGGAGTTTCCCTGGAGGGAACTCCACGTCCACCACCGGTCCCATGACTTGAATGACTTTTCCATTTACGACATCCGTACCCACCATAGACTCCTTGGTTGAAAAAGATTGGTGAACGGCACACGTGCCCCGTGCCCGGCCAGGATCAACCTTCGATTTATTTCAGGGCCTCTGCGCCTCCCACAATATCCATGTTCATGGCCTTTGTTATTTTCTGCGTGTTTTTAACAGACGAAATTTTTCGTCGAAGGCTTTGAAGACTCGGCATAGCGAAAAATTTACGCGGCTTGGTCGTAGCCTTTGGCCTTTTTAAATTCCGAAATGATATTTTTTAATTTTCCACCAAATTCCTCATCTATCTTCTTCTTGGTCACAATTTCTTCCCGAATATTGGCGTATTTCTCTTTAATAAAAGCTAACAGGTCTTTTTCAAACTCCCGGATTTTTTTAACGGGAACATTATCAAGAAACCCGTTCACTCCGGAATAAATTGACAACACCTGATCTGCCACAGGCAGGGGTTTATACTGATCCTGTTTCAGCAGCTCCACCATGCGCACACCACGAGCCAATTGGGCTTGCGTCGCTTTGTCCAATTCACTACCAAATTGGGAAAAGGCGGCCATTTCCCGATATTGAGCCAAATCAAGCCTGAGCGTCCCTGCTACTTGTTTCATGGTTTTAATCTGGGCCGAACCACCCACGCGGGATACTGACAAACCGACGTTAATCGCCGGTCGGATGCCGGAATAAAACAGGTCGGATGCCAAATAAATCTGCCCATCGGTAATCGAGATGACGTTCGTGGGAATATAGGCAGAGACATCACCTGCTTGCGTTTCGATAATCGGCAATGCCGTTAAACTCCCGGCACCTTTTTCATCACTCATCTTGGCAGCCCGTTCTAACAAGCGCGAATGTAAGAAGAAGATGTCACCAGGATAGGCCTCGCGTCCAGGAGGCCGACGGAGCAAAAGGGAGAGCTGTCGATAGGCCGTCGCATGTTTGGATAAATCGTCATAGACGATAAGCGCATGCTTGCCATTGTCACGGAAATATTCGGCCATGGTGACCCCTGCATATGGTGCAAAAAATTGCAGGGACGCTGAATCGCTGGCTGTGGCTGACACCACCGTGGTGTATTCCATGGCCCCATGGTCTTCCAGGGTTTTCACCACTCGAGCCACCGTCGATCGTTTTTGCCCGATGGCGACGTAAAAACAAAACACACCCAAGCCTTTTTGATTGATGATGGTGTCCACCGCAATGGCAGTTTTCCCGGTCTGGCGGTCTCCAATAATTAGCTCCCGTTGACCTCGACCGACCGGAATCATGGCATCAATAGCTTTAAGCCCCGTTTGTAACGGTTCACCTACGGATTGCCGGTCCACCACACCAGGCGCCCGAATTTCGATAAGCCGCGTTTCCGTGGTATTGATCGGCCCCTTCCCATCAATAGGCTTCCCAATGGCATCGACAACGCGACCAACAAGTGCTTCCCCAACCGGGACCTCGGCAATTCGTCCAGTGCGTTTTACCGGATCTCCTTCCCGAATCCCCACATCCTCACCCAGAAGCACCACTCCGACACTATCTTCTTCCAGGTTTAAAGCCACCCCGTACACTCCACCAGGAAATTCCAATAACTCACCAGCCATCGCCCCTTCTAACCCATAGACCTTGGCAATATTATCACCCACCTGGATGACGTAGCCCATTTCCTTGACATCAACCCGTTGCTCAAATCCTTTGATTTTTTCCTTAATGATGGAGCTGATTTCTTCTGCTTTGATCTGCATGGATTATCCCTTCGTCAACTGATCGTGCATACCGGTGAGTCGACCCAATACCGTATTATCAAAAACCCGGCTGCCAATTTTTATTCTTAATCCCGCAATAAGATGGGGATCAATCTCAAAGGCCACTTCGACTCCATGGTGTAGCGTTTGAGACAAATCTTGCTTGATCTGTTCTTTTTCGGCCGATGGTAACGGTGTGGCCGAAACCACCCAGACTTGCTGAACACCCTGTTGTTGATCTGCCAATTCCGCAAACGCCTCTGAAATTTCAGGCAGCAACATGGCCCGATTCTTTTTCAACAGTTGAGTCAGGAAATCCCGCATGACTGAAGGGGCCTCCATCCGTTGGCTCAATTCAGTCAGGACAGCCTGTTTTTCCTCAAAATTAAAAACTGGTGAAGCGAGGACATGCTTCAAGGCAGGGATTTCCTCAAGGCCTTGTTGCAATGCGCTTAAGGCACTTCGTGCTGATTCGATACCCGATTGATCGAGCAGTTGGAAAAGGGCCGATGCATATCGGCGCCCAATGGTGCTTTTATTCACAGTTTATAGAGAGTCCAGGAACCATTTGAACGGAATTTGGCGTGCGTTAAGCGGATGAAAGTAGCATGAGTGATAAAGCCTGTCAACCGGAAAGAGCGGATGTAAAGGGATTTTTTCTTTGATTCCCTATAAACGTTGGAGTGGTTCAGCGGAGGTGGGTTCCTCGTACATTGGAATGCTTTTCTTGGGGGTTTGCCCTTGAATGATTCCGCCTCCCAATACACGATCACCAAGATAAAATACGGCTGACTGGCCAGGGCTTAAAGCCCGAACAGGCGCATCAAACATTATTGTCATCGAAGTGGAGCCTGACCATCGGTGAGTAGCTGGAACTGGAGGAGAACTATAACGAAATTTCACATCAATTTTTGGAGCATTTCTCAATGTCTCGGGGGAGAAAATATTCAAATCTGAAACCAGACATTCTCTGCTATCCAAATCCTCGGCAGGACCCAAAACCACCATATTCATTTCAGGAACCACGCGCTGCACATACAACCGGCTTCCTCCGGAAATACCCAATCCTTTTCGTTGCCCTGGCGTATAAAACGCAACGCCCTGATGCTGCCCTAACTCATTGCCCTTCACATCCACAAACGTACCAGGAATTGAAGACTGAGGTGCATGTTGCTTGAGGAATTGTCGGTAATCACCTTGCGTCACAAAACAAATTTCCTGGCTTTCTTTGAGTTCGTCCACCGGCAGGCCCATGGCCTCCGCTTCCCTCCAGACAGCAGGTTTTTGCATTTCCCCTAGAGGAAACATCATTTTTGAGAGCCAACTGGGTGGTATACGATAGAGAAAATAAGATTGGTCTTTTTTGGAATCCTGACCACGAACTAGGAAGGGGGTCCCTCCTTTATCGTGCCTGATATTGGCATAGTGGCCGGTCGCAATATAGTCAGCTCCAAGATCATTGGCCACCTGGAAGAGGCCTCCAAATTTCACTCGTTCATTGCACCGAACGCATGGATTGGGGGTGGTTCCCTGTAGATATCCCCCAATAAAGTCGTCAATCACTCCCTTTTGAAAGCGTTCTCTGGTATCAATGACCTGGTGAGAGATCCCCAATAATTCTGCGACATGCCTGGCCATTCCCACTTTACAACATCCACGCTCCTGCCAACGCTTGGAAACAGAGGACTCATCTTCTTCCTCCCAGACCTTCAATGTAACCCCTATAACTTCGTACCCCTGCTGCTTCAATAGCTTGGCAGCCACGGAGCTATCCACACCTCCGCTCATTCCTAAGACAACCCTTTTGGAACCAGAGAAAGGCATTAGCGACCCAACGGCTCTGTTTCTAATTTTTTTTCTAATTTTTGCTCAACCTTGGGAATCGTCTTGCTCTGACCATTGGAGAGGATTTTATTGTCAATAGGCGCTTCTAATTTGGGAGCGGAACCCATATCGCATTCCCCTTGGAAATACACGCCTTCTTCCATGGCAAAAACGGGAGTGTGAACATCACCAATGAGAACCGCGGGTTTCAGGAGTTGAATTTTTGATTTTGCGGTAATGATACCCTCAATCCGTCCACTGTTCACAATGGTCCCACCTGTGATGGTCCCTTTAATCACGGCACTTTCACCAATAATGAGGGTATCATCAATCGTAATTTCACCTTCAAAGTTTCCATCCACCCGAACTGTGCCCTCAAATTGGGCTTTGCCTTTAAAATCAACACCTTTACCCAAAAATGTATAAAATTCCTGCCCAAATCCTAACTCCTTTTTCTTGTCTTTTTCACCCCACATACATCATTCCTCCTCTCATCCGTAAAGAGCCCTCAGGTCGCACGCTAGGATCTCCATGTCCAATTTGGAACCAGCCGCCTATTTTTTTCCAGAAGATTGCGTTATTTCACCTTCACCGCTTCTTCCACTGAAATCACAAGCTTGGTCTCTTTGCCTTTTCTCTCTATTTTTTGGGGCATATTGCAGGTGCCATTAAACAAAACCCCCTCATCCATCGACAGAAGAGGGGCGGTTATTGTCCCTACAAAGACAGCTGGGGATAACAATTTGACGCGATGTTTGGCCTCAACATCCCCCGTCAATTGGCCCTGACACATGATGGTTCCAGCATGAATCTTGGCAGCAATGACCGCTTTTTGACCAATAATTAAATTTCCATCGGTATATATTTCACCCTCCAGGCGGCCATCCACTCGGACCGTGCCCTGATACCGAATCGTTCCCTTAAAGGTTACCTCTTCACCAACAAAGGCGATGATATCACCTGATTCCTGCTGGCTGTCTGAAGTCACAGGGCTGTCCACCACAGCTGATTCCTTCTCCTGACCTTGACTCATTTCTGCCGTATCCTGACTGTTTTCTTCGCTTTTTTTGAAAAACATGAGCCCCTCCCTCCTCGATAACTGTGTGCTCCAATTCCTTCGTGCCTGACACGAAACCCAGTAATATTAGCTCGACTATTTGCCATCATCATGATCCTTTCACATCTTAAAGGAGATGCCATGCGTACATCAGCCATCCGTTGGATTATTCAAATTCTATTCCATAACCAGTGAAGCAATCCGATCCAACTCATCATCAGAAAAATAGTGGATAATGACCTGCCCTCCCCTGGCTCCCGCCTTCACCTGGACTTTGGTACCCAATCGTTTTCGAAATTGCTCCTCCAGGTTACGAAATCTATTGGGTTCCTCTTTCTTTGATTTGGCGGCTTTACCTTTTTTGTGCACGGCAATCATCTGCTCAATTTGGCGAACAGAGAGTTGCTCGGAAACAATTTTGCGTGCAAGCTGAAGTTGTGCTGCTGGAGTTGGCTGCCCCGCTAATACCTTCGCATGCCCTAAGCTGATGGCCCCGGCCTCTATATATTCCTGGACATCCTTTGGCAGCGTGAGTAGTCTTAAAATATTAGCGATGGAGGATCGCTCCTTACCTACCGAGCGTGAAACCAGATCCTGAGTTAAGCCAAATTCCCCCATCAATCTGGAATAGGCCTTGGCTTCCTCCATAGGATTGAGATTCTCACGCTGGATATTTTCTACCAACGCGATCGCTAAAGCTTTTTCGTCATTGGAATTCCTCACCAGGACAGGAATGGTCTGCAGCCCGGCAATTTTTGCCGCTCGAAACCGGCGCTCCCCGGCAATCAGCTCAAACATGCCATCGCCTTTTCTTCGGACGACAATCGGCTGCAGAACGCCATGCTCCTTGACTGAATGCGCTAACTCATCTAATTCCGTCTCCAGGAATGTGGTTCTTGGCTGATAACGGTTCGGGAGAATTTGGTCCAGTGGAATCATGGAGACAGCCTGACTATCCTGCTCCACTTTCCAGACAAGAGTCTTTTTTTCCGGCAGCAGAGCCTGAAGCCCTTTACCTAACGCTTTCTTTTCCATTCCTCAAAATCTCCTTGGCGAGGTCAAGATATGCCTTTGCTCCACTAGACGCCGCATTATAGGACAGAACCGCCTTCCCATGACTGGGCGCTTCAGCTAACGCCACATTTCTTGGGATAACAGTCTGAAAGACCTTATCTGCAAAAAATCCTCGAATTTCCTCTTGCACCTGCCTCGAAAGATTAATTCTTGAATCATACATCGTCAACACAATGCCTTGAATGGCTAATTCAGGATTAAATGACTCACGAATCCTTTCGACATTTCCCAATAAACGACCCAATCCCTCCATTGCATAATACTCACACTGCACTGGAATAATCAGGCCAGATGCTGCGACAAGAGCATTAATAGTCAAGAGTCCGAAGGCGGGCGGGCAATCTATGATGATAAAATCATAATCCACAATCCCGTCCAACACACTTTTTAGAATAGTTTGCCGATCAGGGAGATTTGACAGTTCTATTTCTGCCCCGACCAAATCGCCCTTTGAGGCCACGACACTCAACCCGCTTATATCAGTAGGTAATATTACTTCTTCCACCAAACGTCTATCCATTAAACATTCATAAATAGTCGCGCCTTTAGGCTCAATAGACAACCCGCTTGTCGCATTGGCCTGTGGGTCCAAATCAATCAATAAGACAGATTTCCCAGATATGGCCAAAGCCGCGCAAAGGTTGATAGACGTGGTGGTCTTTCCGACCCCACCCTTCTGATTAGCAATGGCAATGGTCTGTTTCAAGATAATCCCATAAAAATTCTTAAAAATAGTTCCACGTGGAACATGGCAATTGCCCGCTCAAGGCGCATATTTCAAAACCGACAAGACACGATTTCCATACCCAAAAGGTAATTCATAGGATAATTCCACAAACACTTCCATGCCATTGAGCCGAGAATGATTGTCAATATTTTTCGAGCGAAACACAACTAGTTTCCCATTTTTTTTTAAAATACGATCCATATTCGGCAAGATGTGGTCTACGTTGACACCTTTACAAAGGGCGAAATCACATTTTTCATCATCCAACACCGTAGAATCAAAGTCTTCCAACCGAACTTGGAGAACCGATGTTTTTGGCAACTCAAGTTTTCCAATAACATTATGGAGGAAGGCCGTCTTGTTTGATCTGGGTTCCATTAACATAACGTCAAGAGCAGGCAAAGACAGCTTGAGTGGGATACCTGGAAAACCGCCACCTGTCCCAATATCAACAATCCTTGCATCAAGTTTGTTTCCCAGCGCCAAATGTCCAGCCAAGGAATCGACAAACAGCAAAACGGTCCGGTCCATGTCCGTACGAAGACCGGTCAGATTAATCGACCGGTCCCAACGACACAATTCATCATAATACAGACCAAATCTCCCAAGTACCTCATCCGAGAAGGAAAGCCCAAGCTTCTGAGCCCCGTACTTGAAATGTTCTAAGAAATTAAATGATTGATCGCTTTGTTCCACGTGGAACATCCTAACTATATGAATTATAAATTGAGAGATTTATTTTTGGCTTAATGAATAAGGGGCAGGCGAAAAAACAAAGCCAGATTTTGGTTTATGCTGACGAATAAATTAAAGAACTAGCTGGCCTTTTTATGTTTTTCCACGGCAACAAGGAGAAGTGAAATGGCGGCAGGAGTCATTCCTGATATTCGTGAGGCCTGTCCTATGGATGAAGGGCGAACTTTCTTTAGTTTTTCAACAACTTCATTTGAAAACCCTTTGATACCATCATAGTTAAAATTGTCCGGAACATGACGATGCTCAAGTTTTTTAAATTGCCCTATAAGCTGTTCCTGTCGTTTGATATACCCTTCGTACTTTATGGTTATTTCAACTGCTTCGACGACGTCAGGATCGTCCTCAGTTGCTCCATCTATAAATTGAGCCAAGTTGTGATACGAAACCTCAGGCCGTCGCAGCAGTTGTGCAAGTGACGAATTTGGTGCAAAACCTTCAATTGGAATGATGCCATCAAGATCCAAGCCAGATGACTTGGGAGGAGTGGCGTGAAGTCTTCGTATCTCACGTTCAATCCTTTCCTTTTTTTGTTGAAAGGTGTCAAATATGGCCTGAGAGACTAGCCCGATACGATATCCTTCCTCCATTAAACGGAAATCAGCATTATCCTCTCTAAGGAGCAACCGGTATTCAGCTCTAGACGTGAACATTCGATAAGGCTCACGTGCATCTTTTGTGATTAAATCATCAATTAATACGCCAATATATGCCTGAGACCTATCTAAAATTAGTGGGCTGGCATTCTTCACCTGAAGGGCAGCATTAATCCCTGCCATAATTCCTTGTGCGGCGGCTTCTTCATAGCCGGAAGTCCCATTTATTTGCCCGGCATGAAAGAGCCCCTTCACGAGTTTCGTTTCCAAGGTTTCATGAAGTTGTCGTGGCGGAAAGTAATCATATTCAATCGCATAGCCAGGCCTGAGAAAAATCGCCTGTTCAAGACCTGGTATGGTCCGGACAAATGCCTGCTGGACGTCTACCGGCAGGCTGGTAGAGATCCCGTTTGGATAAAATGAGCGTGACTCAAGCGTTTCAGGTTCCATGAAAATTTGATGTCTATTTTTATCAGCAAATCTGACGACTTTATCCTCAATAGATGGACAATATCGTGGACCGGTTGATTCAATGATTCCGCAATACATAGGAGACCGATCAAGATTTTCCCTTATAATTCGATGTGTTTCATCATTCGTATAGGTAATGTGGCAGTGAATTTGCGGGTTGGGAAGGGTCGTGGATCGAATTGAAAATGGTCGAGGGACCGAATCGCCAGGCTGCGGAATCATGACGTTGAAATCAATTGAATCTCGATCAATCCTCGGAGGGGTTCCTGTTTTTAGCCGTCCGATTTCAAAACCAAAGTCCCTCATGCAATCCGAAAGATTCTCCGCAGAAGGCTCACCAGCCCTTCCACCAGGAAGATGATTCAACCCAATATGCAAAAGACCCTTCAGAAAGGTCCCGGAAGTCAGCACAACCGCTTTAGTGAGAATGGTTTCTCCGCTATTGGTCATGACACCATTGACGGCCCCGCCCTGTGTAAGAATCCGATCAACTGTGCCCTGTATAATTGACAAATTATCCTGCCCGCTTACTGTATCCTGCATTCGATTGGCGTAAATTTGCTTGTCACATTGGACTCGTGTGGCGCGGACGGCCGGGCCTTTCCGCATATTGAGCACACGGAATTGAATGCCGGACTGATCGGTGTTCCATCCCATTTCTCCTCCGAGGGCATCGATTTCTTTAACGAGATGGCCCTTCCCGATCCCTCCAACAGCAGGATTGCATGGCATTGTGGCGATTTTTTTCAAATCGATAGTCAACATCACCACCCTACACCCCATCCTGGCGGCTGCAAGGGCAGCCTCACACCCTGCATGACCACCTCCGACGACGACAATGTCACATTTCATACTCATGAGTTAGTATTCTGTAATTTTAGGAAAAATTGGGAGGAATGACTTTTACTTCCCAATGCAAAACTCTCGAAAAATTTGGTCCAAAATATCTTCATTGGTGATCGCGCCGACAATTTCCCCAAGGGAATTAAGCGCAATCCGTAATTCTAATGCGACACACTCTGCAGAAAGCCCATCATCTATAGCTAAAATAGCGTTTTTCAAGGCCACTCCGGCATTGTGAAGAAGCGTCTTATGTCGCAGTCTTGATATGAGCACCGAATCATGGGCTTCAAATTGGCGACCCACAGCCAATGATTTAATGGCGTTTTTTAAACTATCGAGTCCTTCACCGGTTAATGCAGATACCTCAACATATTTTTTTTCTCCCGCAAAACCATCCTCAGAGCTTATTCTATTTTGGTTGACAATACTCTGAAGTTCCTTCAGGGAAAATTTTGCCGGCAAGTCAATTTTATTGAGAACCATGACGCAGGGCTTTTTGATATATTTTTCAATAAAACTTAAGTCTTTATCATTAGGTGATGAACTTCTATCAAATGACACAATCAACACATCTGCGTCTTCAATGGCCTGATTGGCTCGATTCATTCCCTCATTCTCTAATTCATCTGTCGTTTCTCGTAATCCGGCCGTATCGAAGAGTCGGATCATCACTCCTTCAACCATGATGGCCTCTTCAAGAACATCACGTGTGGTCCCGGGAATATGAGACACAATAGCTCGATTGGTGCCCAGTATGCCATTTAACAAACTGGACTTTCCCACATTGGGGCGTCCTACAATGACGGTGCGAATACCTTCACGTATCATTCGGCCTTCTTCGGCGGACTCCAACAGCTGCATTATTTCTTTCAAGATTTCCTGTGTATCCTGTTTCAATTCGCTCTGGTCAATAAACTGGATATCATCATCCACAAAATCCATTCCGGCTTCCAAGTGGGCAACGAGTTTCACGAGACGGTCCCGTTGCCGTTGTATGAGCAGAGATAACCTTCCCTGAAGGTGTTCCTGAGCCATCTTCAAACTCTGAAGGGAATTTGCTCGTATGGTATCTAAGACTCCCTCTGCTTGGGTTAAATCCAACCGCCCATTCAAAAAGCTCCGCTTGGTAAACTCACCAGGTTCTGCCAATCTGGCACCAGTCTGCGTTAAGGCTTCGCAAATGGCATTCACAATGACCGGTCCTCCATGTGCATGAACTTCTACAACATCTTCTCCTGTATAGGACCGGGGGGCTCGCATGGTCACAACCAGCACCTCATCCAATACTGAGGGAATCGCACTTCCCGCATTTTTGTCAGATTGAATAGGGTTCCAAATAAATTGGCCCAAAGACAACTGATAAGGCCTGACCTGTTCAAGAGGTTTACCCGAGCGTAATCGAAGAATACTTGCGGCGACGGAAAGGGCATGAACTCCACTAACCCGAACGATTCCCACACCCCCTTCGCCCATAGGGGTAGCCACGGCACAGATGGTGTCGTCTAAAGAGCCCATAGCTTAGACAGAGGCAAGGATTAGGATTTAGAGGAAGGATCCGAGGGAGATGATGAACGTTTCTTTTTCCCAGACTCCAAAGCAGATTCGCTCCCCTTTGAAGAAGGATCCGTAGACCCACCTCTCGGCTTTTTCAAAATATACCTGTCGGTCACAAATTGCTGAGTGACGGTCAGCACATTATTGGTCACCCAATATAACACCAAACCTGCGGGAAAGGTGACAAACAAAAAGGTCAAGCCAACAGGTAAAATCATCATCATTTTTGCCTGGGTGGGGTCCATGGTGGTGGGCATGATTTTTTGTTGGACGACCATGGAAATTCCCATCAGCACAGGCAGTACATAATATGGATCTTGGGCAGAAAGGTCTGTAACCCACAACATAAACGGGGCCTGCCGGAGATCGATCGTCATATACAAAATATTAAAGAGGGCAACAAACACGGGCATCTGCAACACCATGGGGAGACACCCACCGACAGGATTCACTTTATGCTCTTTGTAGAGCTTCATGAGTTCCGTGTTGAGTTTCTCTTTGTTGTCTTTGAGTTTTTCCTGAAGGGCCAGGACCTTAGGTTGAATGGTTTGCATCCCTTGCATGGACTTGTAGCTTTTGTATTGCAAGGGAACAAATAATAATTTAATTCCTAAGGTCAGTAAAATAATGGCCACACCATAATTATGGGTATAGTCATAAATGAACCGTAAAACTGAAAACAGCGGCTTCGCCACGGCTTTCACAATGCCCCAACTGCCATAAATAAACCATCCAAAATCAATGGTATCTTCCAACCCGATCTCAAAAGATTTCAGGACATCGTATTTTTTGGGACCAGCGTACAATCTAGTCTTATGGACTTGTTCCCCTGATCCCCCAGAAAGAGACATGCCCGCTGAGACAACCATTTCGGTTTCAAGTTTGGAAAACAGGCCGTTCGCATTTTCCGGGATAAAAACACTCATAAAGTATTTATCCTGAAGGGCCAACCATCTGACAGAACCATCGCGACGCAGGATCGGAGCATCCGCATCCGGAGACACTTTTTCCATTTCCTCCCCGACCATCCAGGCCGATCCCAGCAATCCAATGAATCCTTGACCCCATTCCACCACACCAAAATTGGTGCCCAACAGCACATCGATGTCCCCTGAAATACCCCGGGTACGAATGATGATATCCACCAAATAGGAATCGTAATGAAAGGTGAGTTCTTTTTGGACCCACAATTCGGAATCGGAAGAGGAATGGGTTAAAAGTACTTTACCGGTGGGATGCGCTTCATCTAATTCGTTAAAATCTTTTTGGACTTGAAAGTTCCCTTGACGAAGACGCTGGGTCTCCACTTCATTGCCTTTGATCTGCACGGTGAGTGGCCCGGGAAACTGCCCATTGGGATATACTAATTGGACGGGAACATGTTCCCCTGTCTGAGTGAGATATTTTTTTAACTCCCAGGAGCTTAAGACCCCTCCCTGGCCGGAAATACCAGCCCGGAAAAGCGGTGTCTCAACAACCACAACCTCTTCGGTAATAAGCGGCTCAGTAGAGGGATTAAAAGACGATATGGAATGTGGTTCAGATGAAGAAGAGGGGATGGTCTCTACATCCGCCCCTTTCGTCGGCAAACTCGTTTTAAGCTCTTGATCGATGATTGGACTGGTAGAGAAAGGAGAATATCCCAACTCCTTCAGGAGCAGGTCATACCCAAAGATAATTCCTAAGGAAAGAACAAGGAAAAGGACGACGCGCTTTTCCATTTTTCTAACTCGTGAGTCCCATTAAAGCTGGTGGTAATTAACAATTCAAACAAACGGAGGCAAAAAATTCGGCATTCAGGGAACCGGATCCAGCCCCCCGGGATGGAATGGATGACACTTGAGAATTCGGCTAGCCATTAATAACAAACCCTTTATTGCACCATGTTTATGGATAGCCTCTAAGCCATAATGAGAACAGGTTGGTTCAAAACGGCAACAAATTCCCATGAATGGGGATATCCCATATTGGTATCCTGCAATAATTTTTTTCAAAACCGAAGCTACCATGTTTTTTATTAAAGAAGACCTACTTGGGACAAGGTGCCCTTCCAGGTTTCCCCAATCTTCTGATATTTCGCTCCCAAAACCATGGTTTTGGGGTAAACGATGCAATGAAAACCACCCGCCATGTCAGAATGCGATTCTCTGACGAGTTCACGGAAAATCCGTTTCAGCCGATTTCTCGTCACGGCTTTTCCCACTCGTCGCCCGACGACGATTCCTATACGAGACGGATCATGATTGGGTACACGGCTAACAAGGAGGGTAAAAAATGGGTTCCGCACGACAGACCCATTGGCCTTCACTCCATCATATTCATATTTTTTCTTTAAAAAAAACGGGAAGCCCTCCCCTTACTCATCAGAAACCGTTAAGCGTTGCCGGCCCTTCTTCCGTCTGCGGGCAAGAACTTTCCGCCCATTCTTAGTGCTCATGCGTTTTCTAAACCCATGATCTCGTTTTCTTTTTAAATTAGAAGGCTGTCGATAGGTCATTGACACGGCGTTGTTCTCCTTTTAGCCATTTTCTTATGAACACGCCATTTTATGGAGGGAAAGAGTAAGAGTCAAACATATTTTCTCCTGCTTAAACTCACTTACCTCATTGATTCGTTGACTGGATTCTGACTGGAAGATATAGTCGGATTCTTTTTTCCTCAACATTTTCTTCAACAGAACAAGGCTTCCCGTGTTGCGCTCCATTAAGGGTCTTAAGGATATTTTACCTCAACAAACTCCTCAATGGCGCTATATGGAAAGCCTAGCCCATACGCTTGCCACCCAGTCCGGCTTCTCAGAAATACGTATTCCGATATTCGAGTCCACTGAACTCTATGCCCGGAGCATTGGAGGAGCAACAGATATTGTAGAAAAAGAAATGTACACCTTTCCTGATCGAGATGGGAGTTCTCTGACTTTACGTCCTGAGGGAACAGCGGGTGTGGTACGAGCTGTATTGGAGCACCATCTTCTTGAATCCCCTTCTACCAGAAAACTGTATTACCTTGGCCCGATGTTCCGTCATGAACGCCCACAAGCTGGTCGTTACCGACAATTTAACCAATTCGGGGTTGAAGCGTTTGGGACCGAAGATCCATTTATAGATGTGGAAGTGATTGCCCTTTTATGGAGATTCTTTTGTTCCCTGGGACTTAAAGACCTCACGTTGCATATCAATTCAATCGGCAACCCTCAAGACCGTGAAAACTATATTCAGGAACTCAAACGATTTATTTCGCCAAAATTAGAATTGCTCTGTGGTAACTGCCAGCGTCGGTTCTCCACAAACCCCTTAAGAATTCTTGATTGTAAGGTTCCTATCTGTCAGGAAGCGACCCAGGACGCTCCAGCTCTTTTCGACCATCTCTCCCCGGAATCAGCCTCTCATTTTAAAATCGTCCTCGACGGACTGACTTCTATAGATATCCCTTTTTCCATGAACAACAGATTAGTGAGAGGCCTGGATTATTACTCCCGTACGACCTTTGAAGTAACCACTCCGCACTTAGGCGCACAAAGCACCATTGGGGCTGGAGGACGTTATGACGGATTAGTTGCCTTACTCCATGGTCCATCCACCCCTGCCATAGGGTTTGCCGTGGGTCTAGAACGAGTCGCACTTCTCCTTTCAGAACACCTATCCACCCCACATCCGCCGTTATTTTTCCTGGCCGGTTTTGGAAAAGATGCTAAGCCGATAGCGTTTAAACTGCTTCACAAACTGCGAGAGGCGGGTATACGGGCAGACACAGACTATAAAAGTGTCAATCTAAAATCCCTTCTTCGATCCGCGGATAAGCTTGGAGCCAGTTATGCCATTATTCTGGGAGACGATGAAGCCCGTTCCGAAACGGCCATCCTCAGAAATATGACGACCAAAGCTCAGGAATCCGTGAAGCTAAAAGAAATTTCTCAAAAAATTCAATCATTAAACTCATAAATGGTGAGATAAGATATCTTGGGTTTTTTCTTGACATTTTTTTTACCTAATGATAGGGTTTTTTTCTTATTTTTCAATAAGAAACGATATTTTTTTATTCAAAAAATATCCTCCACATATTTCATTAACAAATCCAGTATTTTACGTATTCATCCAAGGTATAAATAAGGGATGCCAAAAAATCTGGTTATCCTTATCAGGGAAGACCCCACCCGCACACACCGGGCCTCCGAAGCTATGCGAATTGCGTTGGGACTATCAACCGGTCCCAATCCGATAAAGATTATTCTCTTAGACAATGCCAGGCAGTTAATTTCTGATGAGGCCTATGATCTTCCTGATGGGGAAATTCTTGAAAAATATCTCCCTTCTATCAAAAATTTAGAATTGCCAATTGTGGTACCTATAGGAAGCGGGAAAACCTTCTCATTCGATCAGGAATTTACGATTCAAGAGTCGACCCCATCTCAAATTGCTTCACTCGTTTCCCAAGCAGATCGAGTCCTAACCTTTTAACGGTATCGCTCATGAGGAATATTTTATATATCTGTACGAAAAATCAGCATGACTGGAATTCTTTTATCCCGGAACCAGCTCCTTCTCTATCGGAGATAGATCTATCGGTCCTGCTCCTGCAAAATGGATTGAGTTTACCGGATATTCCAACCTCCCAGGTCTTTGTCTTAGGCCATGAAGGAGAAAGAGGAGAGGATTCCAGTCCCTATGAGCCAATTTCCTATCAGGGATTTTTGGAAAAAATATTTCTGGCGGATTTGGCTTTGGTGATCTAACTATCCCTCTTCTTCTTTGTTATAAAATAAGAAAAAGAAATAGTAGGAGTAGTGGTAGTAGGCATAGGGAATAGTGGGGATAATAGCTCTTGAAATTTAAAACTCCTTTAAATTTGGGTATGGAAAGTCGTTTGAGTTTTAAAAATATCGGGGTGGAAGTTGTGGATAGAGGGCATGAAGTTTATGGTAGAGGGTGTTGATAGGAATTGGAGCGGGTCTAATAATATATGGCAGGATCATGATTGGTGTCATTACTATTAACATCTGTGAATAGAATTGTGAATAAGTTGAATTTACCTAATATTAACAATGATAAAGTTTGGGTGGACGTGTTGAATTTTGTCAGCCCTCGTGTGGGGGACGACACAATTGAAACATGGTTTCAGCCTTTGGTTCTAGAGAGTCTTAATGAAGATCAAGCTCATATCCGTGTTCCAAATAGATTTTTTGGAGAATGGTTAGGTAGAAACTATAAAGATTTACTCAAAGAAGCCTTTCAGTTTGTCGAAGGAGTGAATCCAGTAGAGATTATTTTTGTCATGAAAGAGCAGGATGGGGAAGGGAAGCCTTTGCCAGAGTTTAAAGCGGAAGTTCGGGAAACCCGTGGGCCCGTTCAACTTCAACGGGTGAGGCGGCAACCTCTTCCTAATCCTAAATATACCTTTAAAAATTTCGTGGTGGGCGCGAGTAATCAGTTTGCACATGCGGCATGTCTGGCTGTAGCGGAATCACCTGCCAAAGCGTATAACCCATTATTCATTTATGGCGGTGTGGGGTTGGGAAAGACACATCTTCTCAATTCTATTGGGAATTATATTGCCGATCATGGTGATCTTCGTATTGCGTATGTCACGACAGAGCAATTTACCAATGAGGTCATTAATTCCATCCGCTATGACAAAATGATTGATTTGAGAAGGCGATATAGAAATGTGGACATGCTGCTCATTGACGATATTCAATTTTTAGCAGGAAAAGAACGCACCCAAGAGGAATTTTTTCACACATTTAATTCTCTCTATGAAGCTGGAAAACAGATCGTGTTGTCGAGTGATCGTTTTCCCAAAGAAATGCCCTCAATGGAGGAACGGCTTCGGTCCCGGTTTGAGTGGGGACTAATTGCAGATCTTCAACCACCTGATGTTGAAACTCGAATCGCCATTCTCCGAAAAAAATCGGAGGAAGAAGGTATTGCGATTAATGAGGATGTCATCCAGCTGTTGGCGGCAAATTTAAAAAGCAATATTCGCGAGATTGAGGGTGCACTCATTCGGTTGGGTGCCTATGCGTCTCTCACGGGTCAAAAAATCACTGTGGATATGGCAAAACATATTCTCCGTGATCTCCTCGGTGGAAAACGGAAGGTGATTACGACCGAGGATATACAAGAAGTGGTCGCCAACCGCTTCCATGTCAAGATATCCGACTTGAAGTCGAAACGACGGACGAAAACGTTAGTCTATCCTCGCCAAATTGCCATGTTTCTCAGCCGGGATATGACGGAATCCTCCTTTCCGGAAATTGGAAGAGATTTCGGGGGAAAAGACCACACAACAATTATTCATGCCTGTAAGCAAATGCAGAAGGCTCAGGAAACGGATTCCACTCTTCGAGCCACCATCGAAAGCCTGAAGGAAGAAATCGGCAAGGGATAGAACCACCGTTCATAGGAAACTTATGAAAATTCAAATTACCAGGGAGGATTTGTTAACTGCACTTCAACGGGTGCAGGGTGTGGTGGAGAAGCGGAACACCATGCCTATCCTGGCGAATATTCTTTTAGAGGCCAAGCCGGAAGGCTTGGATATTGTGGCGACGGATTTAGAGATTGGCATGAGAGGATTATATAAAGCCACGGTCCATGAGCCGGGGTCGGTCACATTTTCCGCTCGAACCCTTTTTGATATTTTAAAAGAGATCAGACATTCCGACATTGAATTGGTCGTGGGTGAAAATAATTGGGTGACGGTGAAGGCCGGGAAAAGCCAATTTCGTGTGGTGGGCTTACCCAGTAAGGATTATCCTGCCCTTCCAACTATTGAACGGGAAGGGTTGATGGCGCTCCCTGCTCAAGGGTTGTTGCAGCTCCTGAAAAAGACGGTATTTGCCGTGGGTGAAAAAGATACACGATATGTGTTGAACGGGCTTCTTCTCACCCTGATTCCTTCAGGAGCCACGGTGACACTTCGTCTGGTAGGCACCGATGGCCATAGATTAGCCTGGGCTGAGCAGGAGGTGACTCCCGAGAAAGCCGCTATCCCGTCAGCAGAAATTAAGGTCATTATTCCAAAGAAAGCTGCCATAGAAATCCGGCGACTCTTGGAGGAAGACGACGAACAACCGTTCCTTGGGTTTACGAAAAATATGTTAATCTTTCGGAAAAGCGGATTGGTGTTAACCTCCCGGATAATGGAAGGGACCTATCCCAACTACCAGCAGGTGGTACCGAAAGAAAGCTCCAAAAAAATCACCGTGAATAAGTCCGATTTGGAGGGTGCCCTTCGAAGAGTCGCCATCCTTTCGAAAGATAAGGCCCATGCCGTGAAACTGTCCATCAACCCGGATCACATTCATCTTTCTTCAAAGAGTCCAGATTTAGGAGAAGCGGATGAAGACATTCCGGCTAAATTTGTGGGAGAAAGCTTTTCTACCGGATTCAACGCCAGATATTTCCTGGATGTGTTATCTGTTATTGAAACGGAATCGCTGACCCTTCAAATGGAAACACCCTTAAGTCCGTGTTTGATTCAGGAGCAGGGAAATCCCACGTTTAAAGCCGTGGTGATGCCCGTGAAGGTTTAACGGATTTGATCTAACAGACATTCCTTCTTCCACACGCAGTCAAAGCCTAAAATTGTATGGAATCCGCAAAAGACCCTAGCCAAGAATCTGCCCACTCAGCAGACCGCCAACATTCTGATGTTCGGTACGATGCCGATCAGATCCGTGTCCTGGAAGGACTGGAGGCGGTTCAAAAACGCCCCGCCATGTATATTGGCAGCACGGGGGTCGATGGCCTGCACCATATGGTATACGAGGTTGTTGATAACAGTGTGGATGAACACATGGCCGGCTATGGAAATGAAATACAGGTCGTGCTGCAGGTGGATGGCAGTGTCCTGGTCTCGGATAATGGAAGAGGCATTCCCACCGGCATGCATTCCACCCAGAAAAAATCGGCCGCCGAAGTCGCATTAACAGTCCTCCATGCCGGCGGAAAGTTTGAGGAGGGTGCCTACAAGGTGTCGGGAGGGTTACATGGTGTAGGGATATCGGTCGTGAATGCGCTCTCCGAATGGCTGGAATTGGAAATTTGGCAAAATGGGGAAGTATTCGAACAACGGTATCATCGCGGGAAGCCCCAGACCCCATTAACGGTCGCGGGGATCACCAAAAAACGCGGAACGAAAGTGGTATTTAGGCCGGATCCCCTCATTTTTGAAACTGTCGAATTCAGTTTTGATGTGTTGGCGCAACGACTTCGTGAATTGGCCTTTCTCAATAAAGGGTTGGAGATCTGTTTAAAGGATGACCGGGCGGGAAAAGAAAAAGAGCAGGTGTTTTGTTACATAGGAGGAATCGTCTCCTTTGTCGAACACCTGAATGAAGCCAAATCTCCTATTCATCCTCCCATTGTTGTGGAAGTGGAAAAGCCGGAAATGATTCTCCAGTTGGCCCTTCAATATAACGAAGGGTATTCGGAAAATTTGTATTCCTTTGCCAATAATATTAATACCCGTGAGGGCGGCACGCATCTCATCGGATTTAAGTCCGCCTTGACGCGCACTATCAATAGTTACGCGACCGCCAATGATTTGTTTAAAAAAGATTCGGAATCGCTGAGCGGAGAAGATGTGAGAGAAGGCCTGACCGCCGTGGTGAGTGTGAAAATCCGCAATCCGCAATTTGAGGGCCAGACCAAAGCCAAATTGGGCAATAGTGAGGTCAAGGGCATTGTGGAGTCGGCCGTCAATGAAGCCTTAGGATCGTACCTTGAAGAAAATCCAGGCGTCGCAAAAAAAATTGTTGGAAAGTCCGTGGATGCGGCGAGGGCCAGGGAAGCCGCAAGAAAAGCCAAAGAGCTGATTCGCAGAAAAGGCGCGTTGGATGGCGGGTCACTTCCAGGAAAATTGGCCGACTGCTCCGAAAAAGATCCGCAATTCAGTGAACTGTATCTCGTAGAGGGTGATTCGGCAGGCGGGTCCGCGAAACAGGGGCGTGATCGACGCTCACAAGCCATCCTTCCACTCAAGGGCAAGATCCTGAATGTCGAAAAGGCCAGGTTTGATAAAATGCTCGCCAGTGAGGAAATCCGAACACTTATTATGGCGATCGGAACCGGAATCGGGCGGCCACGGGAGGATGCTGAAAAAGGTAAGGAAGATAAAGACGCCTTTGATATCAATCGAGCCCGGTACCACAAAATCATTATCATGACCGATGCGGACGTCGATGGCAGCCATATCCGGACCCTGCTCCTGACCTTCTTTTTCCGGCAAATGCCGGAACTCATCGAGCGAGGCTATATCTACATTGCCCAGCCTCCCTTGTTTAAGGTCAAAAAAGGGAAGGGAGAAAAGTATCTCAAAGACGAAGCGGCGATGAATACCTATCTGTCCAATCTCGCTGTGGAGGATACGCAACTCTTTCTTCCGGAACAAAACGAATTTGTGACCAGAGATGAACTCATCCCGATTTTAAATAAGCTGGTGGCCTTTGAGGGGCTCTTAACCCGTCAGGGTCAAAAGCAAATAGAACCGGCGCTGCTCCGGGTGTTGGTGGATTTTCCGCAATTAACGAAAGATCTGTTAAAAAACCGTGGCGACTTGGAAGTATTGATTGAGGAGGCCACCCGTCGGCTTCGCCTGGCGTTCCCTGAAGGCACCGTGGATCTGACGATTCAGACCGATGAAGAGCATCAGGCTCACCACATCCTATGCCGGGTGGCTGGGAATGGCAGTCAGAAATTTTTGAACCTGACTCACGACATGGTGGGATCTGCAGATTTCAGGGAATTACAAAAGATCTCTCCATCCGCGTTGGGGTTGGGACCACCACCCTATCGCTTAAAACGCAAAGAAATCGAATCGGAATTTTCCACCAGTCAGGGTCTCGTGGCAGAGTTTTTGGAAACCGGGAAAAAGGGCATGTCCATTCAGCGCTACAAGGGTTTGGGCGAGATGAATCCGACGCAACTGTGGGACACCACAATGAATCCGGAAACCCGCAGTCTCCTGCAGGTGACATTAGAAGATACCACCGGAGTGGATGAAATCTTTACCATTTTGATGGGTGATGAGGTCGAGCCACGCCGGAATTTCATTCAAAAACATGCCCTGGAAGTTCGAAATTTGGATGTCTAACAGGAGCCTTCATGTGGTTGTGTGGCCCCTGTTGACCCAGAGCAAATCTAATCAAAGTGCAGAACATGAAGTGCGATGATTCATTTCGAGGAGTGACGTATGCCGGTTGAACCACGTCTGACGCAAGTCGCCATTGAAGATGAAATGCGTTTGTCCTATTTGGACTACGCCATGAGCGTCATTGTCGGACGGGCATTGCCGGACGTGCGAGACGGACTTAAGCCGGTTCATCGGCGCATCCTGTATGGCATGAATGAAATGAGTCTGGGTTCCGGGAAGCCCTACAGGAAATCCGCAAAAATTGTCGGCGAAATCATGGGTAACTATCACCCGCATGGTGATTCGGCCATTTACGACACGTTGGTCCGGATGGCCCAGGATTTCAATATGCGGTATCCCCTCGTGGATGGCCAGGGAAACTATGGGTCGGTCGATGGCGATCCTCCGGCAGCCATGCGCTACACCGAAGCCCGCTTAACCAAGCTGGCCGAGGAAATGCTGGTTGATATTGACCGGGAGACCGTCAACTTTACTCCGACGTATGATGAGTCGTCCCAAGAGCCCGTTGTGTTGCCGGCTCGTATTCCGAATCTATTAGTAAATGGAGCAGGAGGAATTGCGGTCGGATATGCCACCAATATTCCTACACATAATCTGGGCGAAGTCGTCGCCGCGTTGATTGCCCTTATTGAGCGACCCGAAGTGACCATTCAGGAGCTCATGGAATTTATTCCCGGGCCTGATTTTCCCACGGCCGGATTTATCTATGGCACGCAAGGGATCAAAGACGCCTATGAAACGGGACGTGGTCTCCTGTCTCTTCGGGCGAAGGCGGACATAGAGGTTGATGAACGCACCGACCGTGCGCGGATCATCGTGACGGAACTGCCCTACCAGGTGAACAAAGCCAAACTGATAGAAAAGATCGCAGACCTCATCCACGAAAAACGAGTGGAAGGGATTTCCGATCTTCGCGACGAATCTGACCGGGATGGACTCCGCGTGGTGATCGAACTCAAGAGAAATGAAAACGCGGCGGTCTTACTGAATCAATTATATAAACACACCCAGATGCAAACGACCTTCGGGGTCATCATGTTGGCCTTGGTGGGGAACCGTCCTGAGGTGTTAACCCTCAAACAGATTTTGGCCGCGTTTCTCGAACATCGTAAAGAAGTGGTGATTCGCCGGACCGCATACGACCTTCGCAAAGCCGAAGAGCGGGCCCACATCTTAGAGGGCTTAAGACGTGCCTTAGAGTTCCTGGATGAGGTCATTGCCCTCATTCGTGGAGCGTCTTCTCCGGAAACCGCCCGCCAGGGACTGATGAGCCAGTTTGCCTTGAGTGAGGTGCAAGCCACCGCCATTCTGGAAATGCGGTTGCAGCGCCTGACCCAATTGGAACAGGACAAGCTGACGCAGGAATATAACGAACTGGTCTCCCGCATTGCCCATTTGCGCACCATCTTAGCGTCTGATGCGATGGTGCAACAAATCGTGAAACAGGAATTAATAGAAATCAAAGAGCAATATTCCGATGAGCGAAGAACGCAGATCCTCCCGGCCGAAGCCGAGTTACAAATGGAAGATCTCATCGCCGAAGAAGAAGTCGTCGTCACCATTACGCATGCCGGGTATATTAAGCGAAATGCCGTGTCCATTTATCGGGCCCAACGCCGTGGCGGAAAAGGGAAAGTCGGCATGGGGGTCAAAGAAGAGGACTTCGTCGAACAAATCTTTACGGCCTCAACCCATGATTACCTGTTGTTCTTTACCGATGCCGGTCGGGTGTACTGGCTCAAAGTGTATCAGTTGCCGGATGTCGGGCGGTCCAGCAAAGGGAAAGCCATTGTAAATTTGTTGACCATCAGCCAGGGCGAGCGGGTCACCGCGACCCTGCCGGTCCGGGTGTTTGCCGAAGACCAGTATGTGGTGATGGCCACGCAAAAAGGCTATATCAAAAAAACCGATCTGGCCGCATTCAGCCATCCCCGGCAGGGCGGGATTATTGCGTTGACCCTGGAGGAAGGCGACCGGCTCATCGGCGTCGATATCACCGATGGCACGAGAGAAATTCTTCTGGGCACCCGAATGGGCATTGTCATTCGTTTTCGTGAGGAAGATGTCCGTCCGGTGGGACGAACGGCCCGCGGAGTCAGGGGTATCACCTTGGCGAAGACTAATGAGGTCATCGGGATGGTCACGATTACCAGTGAAACGCAATCCTCAATTCTGACCGTCACTGAACGCGGATATGGGAAACGGACGCAGGTCGAGGAATATCGGCTCCAATCACGGGCGGGCAAGGGCGTCATCAGTGTCAAAGTCACAGAGAAAAACGGGCCGGCCATCTCGTTCCATCAAGTTTGGGAAACCGATGAAATCATGCTCATGTCCGCCGAGGGCATGATTCTTCGCACCCGCATGGGGGATATCAGGGAAATTGGGCGCAATGCCCAAGGAGTTCGGCTGATCCACTTGCCCGATGAGGATCGAGTGGTCGGTGTAGCGAAACTCGCCGAGACAGATGAAGGCGATCTAACGGAACCCGATGAACTCAATGGCGAGATGCCGGACGAACCGGCCGCCTCAACGGAATAAGTTCACGCGCCCTTCTCCAAACAGCAAACCGAAGACGTTGGTGTGTTTCGAGATGACCAGAGAAAATGAACGGCCATCAACAATACGGCAATCTCCATCCTTGGTAAGGAGAGATGCAAGAAACAGTGAGGCCGTGCAAGGGATGGTAGATCGAACTGCCGTTCACTTGCTCGTTCTTCCCCCATCGCTCCCCTACCGACTCTTCACCTGGAAAACGGGAGGAAGCAGGAAAAAGAGATTGCATGTGGGAAGGTCGTAGGGTTGGATTTCCCTCACAAAGCCTCTGAGCCACCAGCAAGACGCAAAAAGTTAGACCCCATCGTCATCATGGGATTAGGCATTTTGATCGGAGGAGTCTGTGTCATCTCCTTCGGTATGTTCCTCTCAAGGCCAGACCGCACCATCCCGCCCTATAGTATCGGTGCTCAAGAGGGGTCGTTGGTGGCCGTCCACGTCCCTTCCTATACCAGTGATCCCGAAATAAAAACCCTGGTTATGCGGTTTGGCGATGTCGGCCGGGCCACCCGTGATTTCGCGGACATGAAAATCCGCCCAACCACTCCGGACGATCCTCGCGGACGATACCAAGCTCTACAAGTCATCATTTTTTCGGATCCATTCTGGACGGAACCGGATAATCTTCATCGGTATGTCGCCAATGAGGCCGATGACGCTTCGGAAAAGACCTTTGGGCAAAACTTTGAAGAGGCCGTTCGAGCAGGCTATCGTGCCGATGCCCAAGGTCAGGCGGGATGGATCGGTCCCTGGAACCGGAGCGGTTCAACGCATCGAACGCTTACGATGCAGTGGGTGTTTCAAGAATCGTGGGAGGAGGCGAGCTCTAAACCTCAGGCTTCTTCGCTGGCTCCGTAGTGGAGGGCGGTGGTTCAGCCAGGGCTTTAGTGATAGTCTGAGAGAGGATGGTTTGTAGGTCAGGATTATTCAGCCGTTTGGCCAAGCCAATGGCAAAGGGCGATGATTCACCGACAAATGGAGGAGGGTCTTGGGGTATCGGATCTGGTTGAGGCGGAGCCTGTGGAATGGAGCCGATACGTAGGACGACCTCGGTTAAGGCCAGTTCCGGCATCATCGAGTGAATCGCTTCCAAAATGGCCGGTTTCAAAAACATGAGCTGCTGAAGCCAAATGGAGTTATCCGCCACCAGGTGCAATTTTTTAAAGCGGATACTCTCAGGGTAGGAATGTTTAGCCATCGTCGCACCCACAAGGTGTTCCCACTCTTGTTGGAGTTGAACCTCAGAAAGTTTGAGGCCGAGCGGATTACCCTTGGAAAAATCTTGAATAAGGCTCTGGATCGATTCAAAGTAACTCATGGTGAAAATATTGTATCGTATCGTCCCGAAGGATTCATCCTTC
>CABVRQ010000014.1:0-4644 GCA_902500695.1 uncultured Nitrospira sp.
TCATGAGTAACAAGAAATTCTTACAATGGGATACAGGTTTTTTTTACAACAAAAATCGTCATGAAGATCCCCCCCCCTCATGACTCTTTCTTGTCATATAACCAACACACTGTCTCATGCGAATCCCCCACCTGCACGGTGGGCGGAGGCTGAACGGGACAATGCTCCATCACCTCCTGACATCTGGAAGAGAAATGACAGCCTGGCGGATACTGTAAGGGAGACGGCACGGTCCCTGGAATGGCTTCCAACCTGGTCTGGCGTTCCCCCGGTCGCGGCAGCGATTTCAACAGCGCACTCGTGTAGGGATGGCTGGGATTGCGGAATAATTCTTTCACGGTTGCCCGTTCGGCAATTTTGCTCGCATACATGACGATGACATCCTGGGCGAATTGCGCGACCACGCCCAGGTTATGTGTGATCAGTAAAATGGCCATGCCCAAATCTTTCTGAAGAGCCGAGAGCAGATCCAGAATTTGGGCTTGTATCGTCACATCCAGGGCGGTCGTCGGTTCATCGGCGATCAACAGATCAGGTTTACAGGCCAGGGCCATGGCGATCATCACCCGCTGCTTCATCCCGCCGGACATTTCATGGGGGTATTGATCGATACGGCTTTCAGGAGCCGAAATGCGTACTTTATCCAACAAGCTGATCACTTCTTTTCGAATGTCCCGATCCGACAGGTTCGTATGAATTTTCAGGACTTCACCGATCTGATTGCCGATCGACATGACTGGATTCAGCGAGGTCATGGGCTCTTGAAACACCATGCCGATCGACTTTCCACGAATCCGGCGCATCTCCTTTTCGGGAAGATCCAGCAGATTCTGCCCTTTGAAGTGAATCGTGCCACCAATCACACGACCCGGCGAAGAGATCAGACGCATTATCGAGAGGGCCGCCACGGACTTCCCACAGCCGGATTCTCCCACCAAGGCCAGCGTTTGCCCGCCTCGAATGGAAAAGCTCACATCATCGACCGCTTTGATTTCGCCTTTGTCCGTGAAGAACGAGGTTCGAAGGTTAGACACCTGTAACAGTGGGTGCACGCGGGATTCCATTTACCGGCTTCGCAATTTCGGATTTAAGGCCTCACGCAGGCCTTCTCCAACAAGATTAAAGGCCAACACCACAAAAAAAATCGCCAGGCCCGGAATAAAGAATAACCAGGGCGCATCGAACACAAACCCTTTGCCATCCGAGAGGATATTACCCCATGTGGCATAAGGAGGAGGCACTCCAAAACCCAGAAAACTTAAACCTGACTCCGTTAAAATGGCCGAGGCGACCCCGATTGTGGCTGACACAAACACCGGTGCCAGGGCATTGGGCACCATATGCCGGAAAATGATTCGACCCTCGGGAATCCCTAACGCTTTGGCTGCAACCACATAGTCCTGTTCACGGATGGACAAAAATTCTGCCCGAACAAATCGGGCCGTCCCCATCCAGCTAAACAATCCAATGATGATCATGATGGTGTAGATGCTGGGCGGGAGGAGAGCCACGGCCGTCAGAATGAGGAAAAATGTCGGGAAACACATCATGGCATCAGTGAATCGCATGATCAGCGTATCGACGGTGATAAACCACAACTTCACGTGCCCGTAAAAACCGGACAGCCCGCCTAACAAGATGCCAATCCCCAAGGAAATTCCGACGGCCACAAATCCAATAGATAGAGAAACAAACGAGCCCTGGAACATCCGGGCGAACACGTCACGACCCAATTCGTCTGTGCCCATGAGATAGATACCGCCAAACGGCCGATCTTCCGAAATACTATCGGGAGAAGGCACAGACAGCGGGGGAAGAAATTTATCTGTCAGTCGTACCGCTTCCGGATCAAACACAACCCACCATTCCGTCAGCACTTTCCCGGTCAAGGCCATCAGCAAGAGCAGCACGAGCACCCAAAAACCGAAGAGAGCCTGGTAGTCCTTGGTAAATACACGGAGAAACTCTTCCCACGGCGTTTCCTGTGGAGCCAGACCTTCCGCATCGAGGGAGGCCACCTGGGTTTTTTGAGAAACGTCGGTCTTCGAGTGATCCATTAAGCGTTCGTGCCTCTGATTCTCGTGTTTAATGCAAGCGGATCCTCGGATCCACCACCGCATACAAAATATCCGAGATCAAGGTACCCAATAAGGTCAGGACTGCGGCGATAAAGTTGAGAGTCATGATGATCGGAAAGTCTCTTGAAAGAATGGCTTCATAGGCCAGCCGACCCAACCCCGGCCAGGCAAAAATTTGTTCAAAGATCACAGACCCGCCGATCAGCCCAGGGAGCAGAAGACCGAACATGGTCACAAATGGCAGCAGAGCATTCCCCAGCGCATGGCCATAGATCACCGTGTCTTCCTGAAGGCCTTTCGCCCTGGCGGTCCGGACATAATCCTGGCTTAACACTTCCAACATCTGGGAACGGACATATCGGGACAGGACAGCGATCCCGCCGATCGCGGTCATGACGGATGGAATGACCAAATGCCAGATACGATCCATCATCTGATAGGCAGGCTGCGCATGCTCCATTCCGAACGTTTTGATGCTGATCACCGGGACACCCAACCAACCCACTACCCACAAAATAGCTAAAAACGACAGGAAAAAACCCGGAACTGAAATGAGCGCATAGGAGGAAAACACGGTCAGCCGGTCATACAGTCCTCCCCGGAATACCGCCCCGTAAATCCCCGCAGGAAACGCCCACGTCCACACCAGAATCGTGGCCAGAATAAACAACGGCAAGGAATTCAGAAACCGGTCCCAGATTTTCGGAAGGACGGGTTGGCTATCCTTGAAAGACTTAAGTTCCCCCGAAGCCAAATCCCTTATCCAATAGGCATATTGCACATAGAGCGGATCATCTAAATGGAAGGCGGCCCGAATTTTGGCGATATCTTCCGGTTTCATCCGGGGATTCATCGGATCCACTTCACTGGGTTCCCCTGGAGCCAGATGAATAAAGGAATGGGCCAAAAAAGACACAATGACCAGCAGAATCAGCCGTTGCGCCACATTACGAACAATAAAATTCCACATGGTTGATCTGTTGTAACCTGAGAGCCTATCGCATGACTTAAAAGTCCGGCGTCAACTCCAACTTTCGCCATTTACGGAAATAATACGTGATGTCACCGCTTTTGGTGGGATAAATCTTTTTGAACTTTTCTTTCCCATCCGGCCCTTCCTCGACCAGCACAATTTTCTTATCCAACACCCTGGTGCTTAAGGGCGCGTAGAGAAAGGTATAGGGTTGATCCTCATGAATCAACCGATGTAGCTCGTGAGTCAATTCCTCTTGTCGATCTCTATTGTATTCCTGGCGGATCCTGACAATGAGTTCGTCGGCGCGTGGGTTATTGTACCCCACAAAATTTAGTTGTTGCGGACCGGCCTGGCTGGAATGCCAGATCTGATAGAGATCCGGATCAATGCCCATGCTCCACCCCAACACGACCGCATCGAAATCTCCGGTATTCACAAAATCGTTCAGAAACACGGCCCATTCGAAGACCTGTGTGTTCACTTTGACGCCGATCTTTTTCCAGGCATTCTGGGCGATGGTCATCAAATTTTTTCTGATAGGATTGCCATTATTCGTAATCAGCGTAAATTCAAAAATTTTTCCATCCTTTTCGAGCCACCCATCTTTATTCATGCTCCATCCGGCCTTCTCAAAGAGCGCGCGGGCTCCTTGAGAGTCGTAGGGGAGAGGTTGAATGGACTGATCATACCATTCGGTATTTCGGGGATAGGGTCCAGTTGTCCGCTCACCTTCTCCATACACAAGATAGGTGATGATCTCATCAACATTAATGGCCATCCCCAAGGCTGTCCTGATCATGGGATCGGCAAATAACGGTTTTCGGTTGTTGTAGCCAATATAGTTGTAGGCAAATCCCAGACTGCTGAACCACTGATAGGTCGGATCGTTTTTATACCGGTCGACCTGATGAGGCTGCGCGCCATAAAAATCTATCGCGCCTGTCCGAAACTCCACTTCCTGGGTGAACAGTTCAGGAATAATGCGCATATAATAATCCTGATATTGTGCAGGTCCCTCCCAATAGTCCTCATACCGTCGAAGATGAATAAATTCATCCCCCTGCCATTCGACAAACTGAAAGCTTCCGCTGCCGATAGGATGCCGATTAAACTGACTCTCTCGCATCCCGAATGCCTTTTGCGCCTCCTCCGACAATCCTCGCTCCTGTTTTTCACGGGTTAAGGCTTCCTCATTGAGAAGATGCTCGGGAAGGATCCCCATGGTCCAGGCATTGATGGCTGGTGAATAGAGGCGTTTATAGATAATTTGTATTGTTGACGGATCCAGAATCTCCACGGTTTTGATCGGCTCGAAATCCGGAGTCCGTGGAGACAAATTTTTGGGATTCATGATGGCTTCATACGTAAACTTCACATCTCCCGCATCGAACACATGTCCATCGTGGAATTTCACGCCCTGACGAAGATGAAACAGGATGGTGGGATTGTGTTCGCCCACGGGAAGAATTTCCGGGAATTTGGCCCGCAGGGGTTCCTCCAATTCATTAGGCACCGGCTCTTGAGGATGAATCAGTTCCTCGTAAGGAAAATGCTCAAAGTACCGCTCACCGAGAACCGGCTGTAAGCGGT
>CABVRQ010000014.1:4744-28615 GCA_902500695.1 uncultured Nitrospira sp.
TCCTCGTAAGGAAAATGCTCAAAGTACCGCTCACCGAGAACCGGCTGTAAGCGGTTGAATAAATCCTGGTCCACCTCCGAGAGCGTCAATGCCACTCGTTCCGGTACGTTAATGGTCACGGATATGTCTTTGAGTTGGGGTTTGCCTTCCGCATTGGGCAGCAGAAGTGAAATGGATTCTGATCGTTGGCTGGCAGGTAATAATTCAATGGATTGCACCCTCTCCTGCAACCCCTCTATTGTTCCGGCCTTCCAAGCCAGATGAATCTTCTGAAAGAGCTTGCTCCCTGTCACTTCCGTTCCATCCGGAAAACGGTGATGCGGATTGACCAGGACATAGGCCCGTTCCGTAATCTGCCAATCAATGGCCAATCGGCTCCGAAGCTTCAAGTCTTCGTCTAAATCCAGAAGCCCCTCAAACACGTGGCTCACAATATTGGTACTGGCTGAATCCGCATTCAAGATAGGATTGAGAATTTTGGCATCCCCGATGGACGCTTCAATGTAGGTCACGAGTCGATCGGGATTTCCGGCCGCCTGGTTTTCGTAGGTGGGAACCCAAAAATAGGATTGAACCAGAAAAATGACCAGGGTCAGCGGGATGAACAGCAAAAGGCGTTTAACAAACATAAAGGTCTGAATCAACCCAACACAGTGTAATGCCTCAATGTTATCAAGAACCCAAAGGGGATGCTATGCCTGATTGATCGTAATCCAAAATCATGCCGCCGGAAGGGAAATAGGCCCCCAAGAATTTAATACAGGGAAGGGGAAGAAGCACGAGATGGGACTAAAGACCAGACAGGAGGTTTATCTGTCCGATTGGATCTGACTCAGCCAGGAAGGTATGAGAAAAAATCGTATTGACCCATGAGGGAAATGTGACACATAACGAAGATGTGGTCGCATGAGACCCTTGATACGATCCGCAAGTCTCCCGCTATTTGAGATGTGCGGTAGCAGCCCAAGGCCACGCTGCTTGCTCTCGCGTGAATGTGATCCGGTAGGCCGTCAAATCATTGGATTACGTGAGGTACCCGCGCCTCCTCACACTCATTAAGAAAAAATGCTCTTCGCACACACCAACCCGCTACAATGCCACAGCAGGATAATTTTTCCCCAGGCCTAGGACAGATCTACTTTGACTTCACCATCTTCTAAGACGGTCGGGTAGGATCTCACATGACTGGACGGATTATTGAGACAATGTCCGGTTTTTACATTGTACTCCCACCCGTGCCAGGGGCAGGTCACCGTCTCCCCTTCGACATCACCTTCGCCTAAAGGACCGCCTCGATGGAGACAGGTATTATCGATGACATGAAAGGCTCCATCCACTTTAAAGACGGCCAAACATTTTTCACCGGCTTCCACCACCATTCCTTTTCCCTCTTCAACTTCCTCTATTTTCGCGATACGCACTAACTCCGACATAGGTCCTCCTCAATACCAAAGAGCCTGTCCCCTTAAGATTTCTTCAAGGGATCTGTAATTTTTTTGAGTAAACTGGATAGAGAGGGCGCAGCATCGCCGTTTCCTTTTTCCGCATTATCGATATTTGCTGTAAGGGTTTTTGCAATCTGAAGAAACGCCTGAGCTTGGGGGGACGAGGGATCATTGCTCACAATCGGGGTGCCTTTGTCTCCTCCCTCCCGTATGGCCGGATCAATCGGAATACGTCCCAAAAAGGGAATCTCAAATTTCTGAGCCGCACGTTCCCCACCGCCTGTCGAAAAAATTTCCGTCCGTTCGTGACAATGCCCACACACAAAATAACTCATATTTTCAATCACGCCGAGCAACGGAACATTAACTTTTTTGAACATCGTCATGCCTTTTCTCACATCCTGTAGAGCCACTTCTTGCGGAGTGGTCACGGTAATCGCTCCGGTCAACGGTACTAATTGCGACAACGTCAACGGCACATCTCCCGTGCCAGGCGGTAAATCGATCAATAAGTAATCGAGTTCCCCCCATACCACATCACGAAAAAATTGCTGGATCGCCGAATGAACCATGGGTCCCCGCCACACGACAGGCGTGTCCTCCGGAACGAAAAATCCCATGGAAATGACTTTGACTCCCTGACCCTCGGCAGGCAGGATTTTCTCCCCTTCCTTACCCGGCTCCTTTGTCACGCCGATCATCAGGGGAATATTCGGTCCATAAATATCGGCATCCATCAACCCTACCGCGTAGCCTTGCTGCTTCAGCGCGACCGCCAAATTCACGGTGACCGTGGATTTTCCCACGCCGCCTTTGCCACTGCTCACGGCAATGATGTGTTTCACGCCCGGCAATGGATTGCCTTCAGGTTGATTAGGTGGGGTCGCGGGACCAGCCGGGTTTTGTTCAGCAGCCATTCGATATTCTCCTTATGTCACAGACACTCATAAAAAAAATTCACATATGCGACGCTTTTTATCGTTCTCTCTGCTCGCCACACTATTAGACCATGAATGAAAGAGAACCCGAAACCCTCAAGGACTCAAGAGGATTTCGGGTCTCTCATCACACATGCACAATTGGCAATAGGGGTACGAACAGAAGTACGAAGGGCAGAAACACCTACCCGAGTTGCGTGGCAAACTTTTTACGTGATCGCCCGATGAGGGGTTCATGATGATGCCGGCGATTTTCAGAAATCACGGGATCCAGGATTTCACCACAGGTAATACACCGCCAACCCGAAAAATACATGGCCCCGGATTCATCAGCTACATCACCAAACTTATCTTGAATCATTATTCCCTGACAACGTGGACAATCCATATGAAGCACTCCTTCTCACTGCAAAAAGAATAATAAAATCAATGCGTATCTGAATTAGTTATAAAAGCAATCCATATGCCGTAATACATTCCGCACAAGCACCTGATAAATAAAGAATTTTTATATTTAAAACTTTCCTTGCGTTTCAAAATGAAACCAATAAAATTCAATTGCGTGAATTTTAAATGTACAAAGCATTGAAAATATAACATTTTAATACAAATGGTACAAGCAGGTAACAACGTAGTCCAAAATGAAACTCTTCTAGGTTGCCTGAGTTATTCCAAATTGTTTGACCTTCCGCCACAAGGTCGAACGACCAATCCCTAACTGCTGAGACGCTTCTTTCAGCCGCCAACCTGACTTTTCCAACGCCCGGCAAATGGCTTGTCGTTCCAAAGCCTCAAGTGTTTCGGAATCAGTCCATTCCCGATGTTCCCAACAATACCGATGGAGGTCGGCGGGAAGATGCTCAAATTGAATCGTATCCTCTTCACAACACACAAAGGCATGCTCAATCATATTTTGCAATTCCCTGATGTTGCCGGGAAACGGGTACTGACTGAGAGCCGTCAAACATTGCGGAGACAAGCTAACAATATGCTTGCCCATTTCACGGTTGAATTTTTCGAGAAGGTGATTCACGAGCAGGGGAATATCTCCCGTTCGCTCGCGAAGTGGGGGCAGCACAACTGGAATCACCCGTATACGAAAATACAAATCCTCCCGAAACCGTCCTTGCTGAACGGCTTCTTCCAGATTCCGGTTCGTGGCCGCGACCACCCTCACATCCACTGTAACCGTGTCATTTGATCCAACCCGTTCAAACTGTCCCCGCTCAAGAACGCCCAACAATTTCACTTGGGTGGCGACACTCATTTCCCCGATTTCATCAAGGAAGATCGTCCCACCATTGGCAATCTCAAACCGGCCCGGTTTATCAAAATATGCATTGGTAAACGCCCCTTTGACATGACCGAATATTTCACTCTCCAGAATTCCCTCAGAGAGACTTGAGCAATTCACCACCACAAAGGGGGCATGCTTTCTCGGGCTATGGCCATGTAAGGCACAGGCAATTAATTCCTTGCCCGTCCCGCTTTCTCCGGTGATGAGGACGGAGGATTTCGACGCGGCAATGATTGGCAATTTCGCCATAATGTCCTGCATGCGAGGACATCGACCCACCATATTATCCAGCTTGGTCTGCTCTCCCAGCCGATGCTTGAGCTGCGAGACCTCTTCTACCTTGGCACTTAACTCACGAACCAGCGAGATATCTCTAATGACTTCGATTAACCCGATCAGCTTTCCTTCCTTATCCAATAAAAAGTCGGTATTGATGCTCACCGGAATATGGACGCCATCCCGACGACGAACCACCGCCTCAAAATTCGACACCCGCTCTCCCTGAAGAGCCCGCTCCAGGACACATTCTTTGGTCGAGCAGATATTGCTTTGGATCAGCACATCACAGGCTAAGAGTGTCCCCGCCGCATCAACATTGTACCCCAGCATTTTTTGCATCGCCCGGTTCAAAAAGGTCACACGTTTCTGCAGGTCAATCGTAATCACCCCGTCACTAATGCAATCCAGAATGATTTCTGCACCATTCGAACGAGACGATGATCCCATTTCAGCCATGACGTCCATGCCTCTCGTCAAGATAAAGACTTCCGGTTACAGCCAACACGCTTTTCTTTCATCTGCATTTTATGGTAGGTAGATGTCGTGAGATCTTCCGAACAACTGACCAGACCCGTCTCCTGTTAGTGTAAGGCAACCCTATTCTGCTCCACAAACCCTTGCCGGTAGCCATTTTGTCACTTTCCAAGAAGAACGATGTTCTACAGACTGGCTTACCCCGGATGAAGAACGCGGCACGCCGTCTTCCCATTTATCTACTAAATGCGGAATCACCTTTCTATGGAGCACTCACATCCTCCAGGCACCTCTGTCGTGAGGTAAGGCACGTTCCCGGATGATGGCCCTCGACCCTGCCTTCCTGTTGGCTGACCTTGCGAGGCTCCCCTACCCGGACATTGATCCGGTCTTTTTTCGTATCGGACCCCTGGCACTTCGATGGTATGGCCTCATGTACCTCCTGGGATTGGCAGGGGCCTATTGGCTCATCAAGTCCAGAGCCGCCACAAGGAATGTCTCTCTCCCACCACAACAATTATCCGATCTTATTGTCTATGCGGCCTTTGGCGTCTTTCTCGGAGGGCGATTGGGATATGTGCTGTTTTATAACTTCCCATTTTATCTTGACCATCCCCTCAAAATTTTTGCGGTATGGGAAGGGGGCATGTCATTTCACGGTGGGCTGATCGGAACCTGTATCGCTATCTGGATCTTTTGCAAAACCCGCGGGTTTCCTGTTTGGCCCATCGCCGACCTGGCAGCAGGAGCAGCTCCAATTGGATTGGGGTTTGGACGGATGGGGAATTTTATCAACGGAGAATTATTCGGGCGGTCGACCGACGTCGAATGGTGCATGGTGTTCCCGTATGGCGGCCCGGAATGCCGACACCCCTCGCAACTCTATGAAGCAGGCTTGGAAGGCGTGACACTCTTTGTCATACTTATGGTACTCAATCGCTGGCCAACGCCACCGGGAACCATGTTTTGGACCTTCATCTGCGGATATGGTGTCGCTCGGTTTTTTGTCGAATTTTTCCGTGAACCGGACAGTCATTTAGGGTTTATCTTCCAGTGGATCACCATGGGGCAGTTACTCTGCATTCCGATGATTGCGCTCGGCGTGTTCATGATTGTCCGGGGCTATAAACGGGCATAACCTTCCTTCCCATATCTTCTCCCCTTTCACGCGTTCTTTTCAGATTCCGAGAACACCCCAATAAGCAGGTTAAAATCCCCCACCGCCACCTCCTCCGGGACTTGCGCCTCCACCGAATCCTGGCATCACCGGGGCCGAGGTGCCTTGCGTAGGTGCATCGGGAACATTGCCATACCGCCGAAGAGGTGGAGAATTCCAAATCACTTTATTGCCGGGAGCAAGGTTGGCCGCCTCAATGAAATGTTTCTTCGCTCCGGCTTGATTACCCATTTTGTCCATGGACAACCCTAGATTATAGTGCGCTTCGGCCAGATCGGCTTGTTGTTCAACGGCCAACTGGAATTGTTGTCGTGCCGATTCCCACTGGCCTTCTTCAAAGAAACGCTTGCCTTCGGTCATGAACTGCAACACTTGGGCATCGACATTTGGGGGAGGGGCCAAGGCTGTCAACGGCACTGGTTTGTCAGACGCACACCCTCCTGCCGTCATCATGACGAGATAAACCCCAAGGTACAGCTTCATCCTCCAATTCCTCATCGCTCCCTCCTTATCTCCTGTTGTTTATTCTGATACATATTTTCATCGACTCCCACATCCACCGTGACTACTTCACCGGGACGAATAAAAAAGAGTTTACACCCTTTGACCACAGGACCCAAGCATTGGCTTGCGGCTCGAGCATAGGCAAGCGCTTGTTCCCGGTAGGTCTCCGCTCGCTGCGCCAAAGTGCGAGAGGATACGTGATCCGTTTTATAATCGCCAACCCACACGTCTCCATTGATTTCATAGACCACATCCATCACTCCCTCCATCACGCAGGTCCGTGGCAGGGAAGGCTCATGTTGCCCAACAGGCCATGGCACCGCAAATGGAACCTCCCGACCCAGGATGTTCGACTGCTGTATTTCCAAATATGCCGGTGAAACGAGCCATTGATCAAACAACGCTTCCAGTTCTCCAATCACCTCATCCTTGTCTTCCCCCGGCTCGCCCGGGAGCTGACGTTCACAAAAAGCGACAAGAGCACTCCGAACCATCCCCGGCTCAATCTGGAAATCCCATCGTTGAAGGACCTGATGCATTAACGTTCCGAGACGCTGACTGGTTCCACGGGAAATCTGCCCTCTCTCTCCCCGATCATGGGCCGATCTCACCTGATGCAACATCGAGGGATTGAGGTAGGCCTCCGCCTGATTGTTCTGCTGCCATCTCATTTCACGCGCGTCCCACTGTGCTGTCGAGATCACCACCTCACTGCTACCTTCAGTTCCAGCAGAATGTGCCTGTGAAGCCTTCAAATATTGCAATATTGCGGGCGTGACGACCGTGTGAGGTATGGAAACCCCTCCCACACGCGCCACACTCAGCCCTGTATCGCCAAACTCTCCTTCAGCAATCTCCTGAATAAGACTCAAAAGGCTCTCCCCACCCCGCTTCGCCAGGATGCCACCTGATAAGATTAATCGCTCTCGGGCTCTGGTCATTCCCACATACAGCACCCGCCGCTGTTCAGCGGCTTCTCGAATCCGTTGCTTTTCCCACAGGGGAATCTGGCCCGTGTTCCACACAGGCGGCAACGTACAGCCATACAAGCCGCTAATCCAGTCATATGAAATATGTGCCCCACGATCCAGGCCTGTCGCCTTTTGATGTAACCCGGGCAACATCACCACAGGAAATTCTAGTCCTTTGGCCTTATGAATCGTTAACACACGGACTGCGTCTAACGTCTCTTCGGCCAAAGGGGCCTCAGATTCTGGAGGATGGGTCATGAGGGCTTCGACCAGTCGTTCCACCCAGGCAGAAAAGGATAAATAAGGCATGGCCGCCTGTTCACTCATGAGGTCACGAAGCTTCCAGACATTCACAACCGCCTGCTCACCATGGCTCGAGGCCGCGGCCAATTCCACGAGTGGGAGTTGTAAAAACAGGTGATCAAGCAATTCCGGAATAGGGAGTCGATTGGCCTGGGCATGGAGCCAGTCCAGCCGTTGAAAAAGACCCTGAGTGACTGACTGTTTTGAATTCGTCCATTCATTCAGTCTCTGAGCCTGCCTGATATCCAACGGTCCAAGTTTCATCACATCCATAATCTCTTGATCCGTCAGCCCGCCTAACGAAGACCGGAGAATACCCACAAGGGCCAGGGCATCAGTGGGATCATCCAGGACGCGAAGCACATTCACCACATCAATCACTTCCTGACGCCGGTAAAAATGCCGCTCACCATCGGCCATGCAAGGAATGTTGTGGCGCTGCAGCGCTTCAAGATACATCTGCGCATTGGTAAATTTCCTTAACAACACCGCGATATGCCCTGGACGCAAGGAGGTTCTTCCTCCCTTTTCCATGATCCACTGTCTTCCCGGCACCAATTGTTCTTCAATCCACCCGGCCAGCCATTCGGCTTCCACCCGTGTGGCCTGATCAGCATCCCATTCGTCTTCCCCTTGAGGATTAGCCATCACACAGATCTCCATTCCTGTCGAGCCGGAACCGGCGTCCCGCATCCGTCCAACCGCCAGGGGGACGTTGGGGGGTTGCACATTGGCTTGGGGAATGAACAACCGGTCGAACACGGCATTGACGGCTTCAAGAATGGCCCCGTCACTACGAAAATTGGTCAGAAGCGTACACACGATCCCTCCATCATGCGTCACTTTCTCCACGACCTGATCGAATGCCTCGATATCCGCTCGCCGAAAGGCATAGATCGATTGTTTGGGATCGCCCACAATAAACAGCTTTCCCGGCATAAGTTGGATATCCCGCCAATACTGCCCGTACACATTGGGACGCTCCCCCAAATACAGCAAAATTTCATATTGAACCGGATCAGTGTCCTGAAACTCATCGACCATAATGGCCGCATAGGTCCCCTTCAACTGTTCCCGGACCATGGGATGATCACGGAGGAGATCTCTGACCCGGATCAAGAGCCCATCAAATCGAATCCATCCCTTCTCCGAAAAAACCTGCCTAACCCTTGCCGCAAATGGCCCAAGCAGATGAATGACCTTACTCAATAGGGCCTCATTGACCTGCATCAGCTGTTGCGCAGCTTGGATCGCCCGCCTGGCATCTTGAAAATCCGATGCATTCCACTCTCCCGGTGCCTTGCCAATTGTGGAGCCAAGCAAAACTTTCTCGGCATCCGACAAGTGGAAGTCCGTTGGTGGCTCCACCTGCCCCACCCAATCAAACACGCGTTCAGCGAGAGATAAGAGCTTCTCAATTTTTCGAGGTTTGGCTCGATCATATTGTGCGAGCAATGATCGGACCTGATGCTGTTTAGTCTGTAGCCACAGCTGAAAGGCCGCAGGGGATCCTTCAGAAACAACTTGCCGTTCCAACTCAGGAATAGAAATCTGATCCTGACAGAGCGCAAAGGCAAAGGATCGAATCTCTTTCAGACTCATGTGATTCAGCAAGTCCTGCCACCGGGCATGCGCGGAACCGTTGGCCCCTAATTCCTGTTCCAACCAGGCATCCCACGCATCTTGAAATGTCTTCAGAAATTGAGTCCCTTCATCCTCGTGGAAATGAGGATCGACCCGGGCTTCTAAGGGATACAGGCGAAGGATATGGGCGGCAAAACTATGGAGCGTGGCGATTTGCGATTTTTCCAGATCACTCAAGGCCACGTGAATTTTTCCCCTCACATGTGCCGTGGAGACATGATAGCGTTGCTTGAATTCCTCCAGGCCTGCTCCACCTGACCCCATACTTCCGGCTTCCGTCTCACAATCGGCCAGCAACCCATGCAACCGGTCGCGGAGCCGCGCTTTCATTTCATTGGCAGCTTTATTCGTAAAGGTCAGCGCCAGCATGTCGGTCAAGCGTAAAGGGTGCGGCTCCCTCAGAAGCGCATGAATCAGTCGATTGACCAACAGTGTGGTTTTCCCTGTCCCGGCTCCGGCCAGCACGACCACATTGCGATCAAACGTGGTTTCCGCCATGAGGCGGGCATCGGCATCGGGAAGGAGGTCGAGTTTATCCATGGGTGGCGCGTTGCTTTCGCCCCTGCCGAAATTCTTTCGCCAATGGAATACCGTAAGCCCTCACCCACGAAGGATGATGCTGGGACCGACAGGCCACAGACCACGAGCAGTCACGACAGTAGGACCCAGGTAGCACAAAGAACTGTCCGGCGCGTATGCTCTCGATCCAACGACGAATGGTCCTCAACAATTGGTCACCAGTCGGCGTGTCCCAGATTGAACTGGGAAACGAGGAGAAGGTCAGAGGTTCAGAATTTAATGGACGAATAAACCGGAATTCGACAGAATGAATCGCAGAATGTGTCAACACGCTCTCTTTCGAATTCACTCCAAAATGGCCAGCCAGTCTCAAGGAAGACATCAACGAATATAACGGTGGCTGTAGCCGTCGACCCTGCAGAGCCTCGTTGACGAGGTCGGGGTCGTCTGTTCGAGTCGTCAAGCCACCCGAAAACTTATAATCCACGATACGAGTCCTGGAGCCATCGGACTGTTGGTCCACGCGATCCACTCGTCCATGGATCTTAAGCAAGGACGAACTTTCCGGCATCTCGCTTACAATCTCTCCCTCGGCGCTTACTTCAAAATCCAGTGGAGCCATCGCCTGATCGGCATACTCCTGTTGATCATGTTCGATCATCTCGAACACCACTGGACCTAATAGCGTTTTCATTCTCTCCCACAGGACCAGATACCCTTTTCCATAGTACTTCGCATACTCATCGGAAACCTGTTCAATGGTCGAGGTGATCAATGAAGAAAGATGTACGGGCTCTATGGGTGAGACCGGCCATCCCTGATCGATGAGATATTGATAGACCTGTCGAAGTATGGCATGCCCCAACTCTCCCCAAACCCGACTTGGGATGTCCCGCGAAAGGGGCTCTCGAACATTCCGTGTACGCAGAACATGCTCCATCCAATACCGGAAGGGACATTGGGCGTACCGTTCCAACGCTGTTGGTGATAATCCCCGAGACAAAAGATCCTGCCAATGATCCCCCTCGACAGACATGATCCCATCAAATAAGCCTCCGCCCGATGATGTACTTTCAAGAACAGACACCGCCTTGAGTCCTTGGCGAAGCACGTTCCACCAGAACGATGGTTCCAAGGAATCGGTTTGAATCGCCCGGCCCTGAAGCAGATGTCGCAGGCGGGTTTCCTGTCCGGTCTCTTCACCCGGAGAAAAGTAGGGAATCCTCCCGCGCTCGGCCACACGCAACGGCACGCTGATCTCCGACTCAGAACAGCCCGGTCTATCTCTCATCAATTCCGTTAGGAGAGAAGACGGCAACAGAGGACGCCCCTTATGGTCCGCACGTTGATAGACGAGATACACCCGGTCACGAGCTGAGTGTCGAAGCAACGCAAACAACAGCGCCTCTTCATCAAACCCGTGCATTTTTTCATCAATTTTATACCCAAGACTTTCCGCCAACACTCTTCGATCACGGTCACGTAAAAATGCATCCTCCCGAACCACACGTGGAAAGACCTGATCATTCATTCCGAGAATAAACACGGTTCTAAAGGCATGCCCTCGCGCCGCCATGGCATCGAACACCTGCACCCCCAAAGGGCTTTGTCCCGGTATAGGCCTTCTCATCGCTTCCAGGGCTCCTCGAAACACTTCCACCCATGCCCCCCAGGTCACCTGAGTACCGACCAGATCCAGTTGCTTTAGCTGCGTCATGACCTGTTCAAATCCTTGTGCAAGACTTGTCAGATGAGCCTGATCCGGCACTTCCATTTGAGAAGACGTCTCTTCTTGAAGCAAGGAAAGATGCGTGTTCACGAGTGATTCAAACGCGAGAGTCAATTTGCCAATAGAGCCGGATTCCGGAAGAGCCTGGCAATCGGCGATCAGGCGGCCCACGACGGCAGCGCACTCTTGTAATGCGGCAGTTGCCTCCTCCAGCGGGATTCCGATCTTGCGCTGCCAGTCACCAATCGCTTCCGGATCATTCGCGACGACGGCAAGACGTTCCCAATCTTCCCTCCCTCGCACAAGACGCCAATGGCGAATGGCCTGGCTCCAGATTTGTTTTTGTTCATGGGTGAAACAGCCCTTGACCGACAGTCTGCGATAATATGGGGATGCCACGACATCCAGCAGTGCCTGCCACGGATACTGTTCCTCCCTCAGGCCGGCAAGCTGCCACCACACTTTGGCAACCGGTTCTTCCAACAGGGGTAGGGTCGCGGTGGTGTAAAATGGAATTCGATGCTCCTCAAACACCCGACGCAGAAATGGCCCATACGGATCGAGAGTTCTGGCCACCACCCCAATTTCACGAAACGTATGTCCTGTCGTTTCCACCGCATGAAGAATGGCTTTGCAGGTAAAAACCAGCTCCCCTTGTCCCCCAATCACATTCACCACCTGGACTGACGGAGAAGTTACGGACTGGTTCAGGGATTTGAATGGTTCGTGGCTCACCTGAAGAGGATAGTGCACCACTCCAGCTTTTAGCAGATGTCGATCGACGAATCGTTGAGCAAACTGATAGGCAGGATGATCAGTCAGGGGAAAGAATATCTTTACAGAACCGGTGATACGAGCCACTTCCTCCAAGAAAGAAAGTTGTACTTGGGTGATGTCGTAAAAACCGTAGTAGATGACCGTCGAAAGTCTGGCGAGAAACGGCGAGTCCGCCACCCACGAAATCACTGAATTAGCTAGATCTTCAGGCAATCCCACCCCTAACTGCCGACTCAAAAGCCCGAGAGCCTCTTGAATCCCCAGTAATCCCCGTAAGCGATTGACCGCGACCTCATCGAACAGCCCTTCCTCCACGGCTCGGAGGGTCACGCTTGGTTCCACTTGCGCTTCCAGTAAATCCCGCAGGCTCCGCCATACCGCCTGTCTGAGTCCGGAAGAGGCTTCGAGATCCGCAAAGGGTCCGACCGTTTGCCCACCCTTTCCCAAAAGCTCCGCGAGAAGATATTCATAGAAAAAATCGCCGACGAGTTCAAACGAGGTACCCCCTGCCTCCGGCGGACTCATTGCCACTCGCTCCGCGTGAAGATGGAGGGCGAACTGATGGAATGTCAAAACCTGCAGATCAAAGAGCGCACAGGAATAATCAGCGCACAATACCCACTGAAGCCTCCTTCGCAATGCTTCTGAAGGCACAAGAACGGCGATGGGGGCTCGGGAATCGGCAGACTTGATCTGCTGGACCGTTTCGACAAGAGCTGATTCGAGGTAAGGAGAGAATGGGCCGCTGACGAGGGTAAACATCCGGACTTTTATGTTCGATCGGATGGGAAGCTATAAGACCGATCCTGCAGCTTCCTAACCGGTTTCCGGTCCTATGAGTTCACCATTACAATCAGGGCAACTCCAATCCCCGTCAATCAGGGACATGGGATCACCACAGAAAGAACATTCCGGAGGAGGACCGGAAGAAACCATAGGAAAAACAGGCAACTCAATATCTAATTCGGGTTCGTCTTCATCCTGATCGTGCATAATGATTTTCCTTTTCCCTGGACCTTCTCTTTTCAGGGAGTTGCGTGGAGACCTATCCTAGAAATAAAGCCCTCAAGTTATTCATCCGTCTCATCTTTCTTAGGTTTTGGCTTGGCCTTCGCTTGCAGGGCTTTTTCAGCACTCTCCCGTGGCGGAACACCGATAAAAATCAACCGTCCATTAATCAGCGTCGCGGGCGTCGCACGAATGGAATGCCGTTCCGCGAGTTCCATGCCGGCCTCCGACGAAATTTCAATTTCGCGGTAACTAAAGCTATATTTGACCCGCATACCTTTCCAGAGCGATTTCGCGCTAGGACAGGCTGCGCAGGACTTGGACACCAACAAGGTCACATTCGCCATTGTGTTCACTCCTCCTTAATAAACTCACCAATAGCGTCATGTTAGCACTGACGAAAATAGGCGGGCAAGGTAAAAACCAGAAACCGAAATTCACTCGCTACGGGAAGGCACTACAGAAATACACCCATGCTCAAGATATTTATATTTTCCGAGGCTCGAGTTCGATGATCCCTTTGCGAATGGCTAGGATGGCTGCTTGGGTTCGATCAAACACATGAAGTTTATGGAAGATATTGCGAACATGATTTTTGACCGTTTTTTCGCTGAGATCCAGGACGTTGGCAATTTCCTTATTCGTTTTACCATCCGCCACTAATTGCAACACGGTAATCTCACGATCCGTGAGATCATGCTCAAGAATTCCACGCTTCTTACCCTTGCCTTCTGACAGCAAAGAAAACTCGACAAGAATCTTACTGGCGACCGATGGGTGAATGAGGGACTCTCCACGCGCAATGGTCCGAATGGCCGCCACGATTTGCGCCGAATCGCTATCTTTGAGTAAATACCCCGTGGCCCCGGCTCGCACCAGATCAAAAATGTATTGCTGTTCTTCGTACATCGTGAGGGCCACCACCCCGATGTGAGGAAATTCACGTTTAATAATACGCGTGGCTTCAACCCCGGTCATACCGGGCATACTGACATCCATGAGAATCACATCCGGCATGAGTAGTCGGGTTTGTTCGACGGCCTCTCCGCCATCCTTCGCTTCCCCCACGACCTGGATGTCGTCCTTAGTTTCCAGAATTGCACATAACCCTTCACGCACCACCCGATGGTCATCAACGATGAGGACTTTAGTTGTTTTTGGCATAAGGCACCTTTTCCTTTAATACCAGAGGAATGAAAATTTCAACATTCGTGCCGGTGCCGGGTTTCGACACCCACTGCACGTTTCCGCCTAACATTCGCGCACGCTCCATCATACTTCTGACTCCGAAATGGTCCCATTTTTCAGGATTCTGTCCTTCCGCCTTGACGTCAAATCCCTGCCCATTATCGGAGACGAGCGCTTTCAAGACATCTTCCTTGAGCTCCACTTTCACAATCACCTTCGTGGCTCCGGCATGCTTAGCCACATTGCTTAATGCCTCCTGGACCATGCGAAAGACAAAGACTTTCGCCTTCGGATCAAGTTGGGATTCATTCCCACTCCCTTCAAACTCAGTCCGTATCCGATGCTCCCTTTCATAGGCCTTCAGATAATTTGACAATGCGGGAATAAACGCCAAATGATCATACTGCCCCGGCCGAAGATTATAGACCACCTCCCTGGCTTCCTGAATGGCATGTTTCAATTGCACGGTTGTCTGATTGAGCATCGTCAAACACTTGGGAGGATCCTCCGCTACCAATTCACGGACACGCTCCATCTTCAGGCTCACTCCCACGAGAGTTTGCACCAGACCATCATGGATCTCACAGGCAATTCTGGTTCGCTCCTCATCCACGGCCCCTTCGGCTTCCTCCTTGACATACAAACGAAAAAGAGATTGATAACGGGTGAGGGTATGTTCGATTTCAGCAGAAGCCCGTATACGCGCTTCAATCAATTGCCACATAAACTTGGCACTCGCGCCACCCACCATCGCTAAGTGGGGGGCATGTGACTCAAGCAGGGTCTTCTCCACATCGGGATCACCTGTCACGTCAATCACCAGATCCACATCTTTAATTTTGAGCAAATCTTGATAGCGGCGCAGAACAGGAATTCCTATTTTTTTTGCAAGACGGACACCCATGGTGTGTGGACGAATTTCACTCAACCCTACCACCGTGACCAAGGGATCTTCCGCAAAAATTTCCATAAGCGCAGTACCTCCATGCCCCCCACCAATAATCGCCACCCGGCTGGAGGTCACTTTTGACTTTGATCGCCTGGGACTACTTTTGGTGATACGTGGGGAACGGGGAGAGGGTTTGGGGGATGGCATAGATACCCACTTTCATGATCGGGAACAGGTTGGAGATCTCTCCTAGGAGAAGATCCCTACCCTTGTCACGTTATGATGCGGACGAAACGGGGGGACTCGCAATCGGCCACACACAATGAAAATGCCTCAGGATAACCTGGTGTCTTGTGTTAGGGCCCGGATTGTATCCATAAATTGATCAATGTCTTTAAATTCCCGGTACACCGAGGCAAACCGAACATACGCTACAGGATCCAATTCTTTTAAAGCCCGCATCACTTCTTCTCCGACTGTCCGGCTTGGGACTTCCGTTTCTCCAAGGTCCTGAATGCGTTTTTCAATCCGATCAACGGCCGCACCTAATGCTCCAATACTGACCGGCCGTTTTTCGCAGGCCTTTTTCAGCCCTGCCAAAATCTTCGCCCGGTCAAACGGCTCACGCCGATTGTCTTTTTTGACGACCATCGGAAGATTTTCTTCGATTCGTTCGTAGGTGGTGAATCGCCGTTTACAGCCCAAACATTCGCGACGGCGCCTGATCACTTCTCCTTCACGTGCGGTACGCGAATCAATGACCTTATCTTCTAACTGGTCGCAAAAAGGACATTTCACGAATGAGCAGCCCTTACCTTAAGGATGGAAGGCAGTGGAGGAAGGTTAGTATGGATGAAAGATCGGAAATCGTGAGCACAGGTCCTTAACATCACGCAGAATCCGTTTATGAACAGACGCTTCCTGAGAATGCTGGATGACCTCATCCATCAATGAGAGAATCTGCTCCATCTCGGGTTTCTGCATGCCACGAGTCGAAACCGTCGGCGTGCCAATTCGAATGCCGCTTGCCACAGCCGGTGGTTTTTCATCAAACGGCACAGCATTTTTATTGACCACAATTCCAGAGGCATTTAATGCGGCTTCCGCCTCTTTCCCTGTCACGCCTTTGGGAGTCAGATTCAAGAGAAACAAATGATTTTCGGTCCCACCAGACACGACCCGATATCCCCGCTTCAAAAAGCCCTCAGCCAGTTCCCTGGCATTCGACAGCACTTGCTGCTGATAGGTTTTAAACCCAGGAGAAAGGGCTTCTTTAAAAGCTACCGCTTTGGCTGCAATGACATGCATGAGGGGCCCACCCTGCGTTCCAGGGAACACCATTTTATCGACGGCTTTGGCATGTTCTTCCTTGCACATAATCATGCCTGAACGTGGACCACGCAATGTTTTATGGGTCGTCGTGGTGACAAAGTCGGCGTAGGGAATCGGGCTGGGATGCAACCCGACCGCAATCAAACCCGCAATATGGGCAATATCAACGAGGAGATAGGCACCAATAGATTTCGCTATCGCCTGAAAACGAGGGAAGTCAATAATTTTGGAATACGCACTGGCGCCCACCACAATCATACGAGGGCGGACTTCCTGAGCCTGTCGCTCAACGACATCATAATTGATTTCCTCAGTTTCCCGATCGACTCCATAAGAAAACGCCTGAAACAGTTTTCCTGAAAAACTCACACGGCTGCCGTGGGTGAGATGTCCGCCATGGGCCAGATCCATTCCCAGAATCGTGTCTCCTGTTTTTAAGACCGAAAGGTAAGCAGCCATATTGGCTTGGGAACCAGAGTGGGGCTGGACATTCACATGTTCACAACCAAAAATTTCCTTGGCTCTCGCAATGGCCAAATCCTCGACTGTATCCACATGTTGGCATCCCCCGTAATATCGCCTACCGGAATAGCCCTCGGCGTATTTGTTGGTCATCAAACAGCCTTGGGCACCCAGGACCGCAGGACTCGCGTAATTTTCTGACGCGATAAGAACTAAGTTTTCCCGCTGCCGTTTTTCTTCAGCCCGTATAGCCGCATACACCTCATAATCAGTGTCACGGATCGCTTTAAGTGTCCCGACGGAATGTCTCATCGCTTACTCAGCGACCGATTCATCGGCCTGATCTTTAGCTATTTCATCTTCAGAGGTAGCCTCTTCTGATGTTTTTTTCACAAGCGTCACATTGATCTTGGGAACCACATCACGATGAAGCTTTATGGCAACCGAAAAAGTTCCCAACTCCCTTAGAGGCTGTGGCAAGTGAATTTTCTTTCGGTCCACCTCCACGCCCTGAGCAGCCAATCGTTCGGCCACATCCTTGGATGTCACAGATCCGAACAGCTTGTCGTCTTTTCCGGTTTGCACTTCAAACGTCAGGGAGATTTTTGACAGATTCTTCCCTGACTCGCCTAAAGACTCCAGTTCTTTTTTGGCTTTTTGGTCGATCTGCCGTTTGACATGCTGCAACAGTTTAACCTGTCGCTCTTCAGCCACGACGGCTTTTTTTCTCGGGAGTAAATAGTTTCGTGCATACCCTTTTGCCACCGTCAACACGTCTCCCAAATACCCCAAACCTTCAACATTTTCCTGCAAAATAACCTTCATAAAACACGTCTCCTTAGCCTAGCGAATAAGAGAAGCATCTTAAGACTGGGTGTAGAAAAAGTCAATGTAATTGCTGAAGATATCATGAGACTAAGCTTCTCCTTCATATTGGAGATCAGCATCCAGACTTGATCATGATTACCAGACAATTCCATAGGTAATTTCGAAACTTCCCATTTGAAAATATGCTATGCTTTCCCTGACCTATTACATGTTAACACTTAAGCATTAACATTATAAATAAAGGCGTAGCCCTAGAGACCATCGACACATCATGCCACGGTTAACGATCAAATTGTTTCCCCATATCTGCCATGCTCTGTGGCTCGGAATAGTGATATTATGAACTACTTCAACCCTCGTCGGTTTCAAACCAACAGTCTTTTCAATTTTCTCTTTATTACCCTATTGGCCCTTAGCCTTTTAGCCCTTCCTCGGCTAGCTAGTGCCGAGGAAGGGCTGAAGGAAGAAGAAGGACCCGCACTCCAACCATTCTCTGACCTCAACCTTCGCTTTTCCAATCGCCCACTCACCCCGCCTGACTCACTCATTATCCAAACCATTCCGCTCACCGGGCTATCTGTCGCCAGACCCTTTGTCGCTCCGAACCCACAAGCGGTGATTTTTGAGGATGATCACCGGCAACGGGTCGCCGTCCTCTCGACCGATAGCTCCGGAACACTCATACTCTATTTACTTGAGAATCTCCCTCTTGATCCCAAGCTACCTGCCCTGTTTGAATGTGCACACAATCGAGACTGTGAGGGTGATCGAACGCCTCTCACCGGAGGATTGGGTTGTCTCGCCCTCTGTATCAAGGAATTTCTGGAACTGTCAGCACTCAATCAATAATTCTTATGAAACTCTACGATCTTCTCACTCTGGGCACATCCCAACTTAACAGCGAACGGGAAGTCGCCATGAGCCGGGGGTTAGACGCGCCCCTGGAAATTTCCCAAGCCCGACACCTTCGCACCGTCGGATCCCTTCATCTCTATAGCTGTGAGGTTCCGCCGGGAACCACATTCCTGCCTGACATCCCGGTGACATTGTTGCCAGGCAACGATATGGAACCCACCGAAGGCTATCTCCTGGGATGGCAAAATGAATCGGTCATCCTCCAAACTTTCGATCACGTCGGCCAAACCCTCAACCAGTGCACCCTGATTCCCGACACATCGGGGTTCCTCGAAACCGGGGCCGCACGGTTGTCCGACATGGCCAGCAAACCTGACTCCTTTACACTCGGACCTGCCGAACGGTTAGTGCCCTGGCTGGACCCTGAACCGCTCTCTAATCAAACGGCAGCAAGAGACAGCATCCCAACCACCGTGCTGACGACTATCTGGGGAGAGACGCGACAAACACGATGGACAAAGCTGACGACATTAATCGTCGACCAGGTTCGCAAAAACAAGCGGATCCTCTTGGTCGCTCCTGATCATCACACAGTCGATGAGCTAACGGGTGCGGTAGCCTACGCTTTAAAAATGGCGGCCCTGCCCTACCGAAGCTTGCTCTGCCGCTATGAATTACCCCTCCTAACAAATGCGGCAGGGATGCTACTCCAGGAATTTGGCTTTGAAGCACAGATGGCCCATTTTTTTTCCAAGGCCAACGCCAAAAAAATCTCGTTGCGAAAAAAATATGACCGGTTCAGGGAACTGACTCCAATTCTGGCCTACAAACGGGACAAGCAAAAAGATCTGAACGAAGTAAAATTGCTCGAATGGCGATTACTCACACAGCTCAGTGACTGGCAAGGGAAAGTCAAAAATATCGACAAAATTCTCGGCGACTATGAGGCGCTTCCCATTTGGAAACGGATGGGTATGCAGGTGGCGGGCAAGAACATCGACACGTTGGCCGAATACCGGGTGATTTACCGAGGGAAAATGGCTGAACTCATGAAAGAAGTCGAAGTAGCCCAAAGACGAATTAAAGAATTGATTCCCGAAGCCACCGTTCCCAAAGACCTGCGACCGGAATACGATGAATTAAAGGAAGAAATCAAACGATTGGGCGGCACCAAAAAAATTCGGGAAATGCTGTCCGCTGGGGAAGGGACCAACCGGCAAGCTTTTGCACAAAACAAACGTATCCTGACCTGCACACCGGGCCGAATCCTCACCGACCCACTCTTTCGAAAAGTTCCCTATGATTTATTGATCATTGATGATGCCCCACGCATCCCCGCTTCTCTCTTACTTGCTGCCACCGGGACCATTCGTGAACGAATCATTCTCAGTGGCGACACCTCTGACCTGTTACCGGGAGAAGATGGCGTTCCAGATTCTCCTGGCCGCTGGCCACAAGCCTTTCTGAAAACCCTTCTGGGGCCTTCGACGCAACCCACCACCGTTGGGTAACTTCACGGAAAACGGCCTCAAGCCTCTAAAGCTAATGCGTCTTTCGGGAAGAATGCCTCCGGGGGGATGAATACAAGAGAACCTCAACAACAGAACAACGACAACTTGACCGCATTTCTATAAATGATGATAATCGCACTCACGTGCCGAAGTGGCGGAACTGGCAGACGCACTAGATTCAGGGTCTAGCGCCCTCCGGGGTGTGCGGGTTCAAATCCCGCCTTCGGCACCATCCCCTTTACTTTAAATTATCTGGCCATCTCTTTCTCGTTCACCGACAATCAAATAATTTCAAACATTTCCTTCACTCCTACCTAACTTTTAGCCCTACCTACGAAGTGAATCCTTTTCCATCGAGAGATGAGGATACCCAGGTGGACAGACAGAGACTTACCTCCTAATGATTCACTGAGGTTTGGATTAGATGTACCTTATCATTACCAACAGGGAGAAATGGGTATCTTAAAAATCCCACGTAATGGAATTTTGTCTTGCTTACAATCCGATTCAAAAAGCTTGGCGTTTTTTGAATTCAATGCTTGAGGAGGTCCCATATTAACCTTGTCGACGAGGCCCGTTCGAGGCTTGGGTTAGCCAGGCAATGGCCAGAGAAATTACCATTACCAGAATAGAATAAAAGGGTGCGGTGGCTTGCAGGTCATCAATCAACAATTGATAGACTTAACGTTATATTTCGTTTTGTCCCTCCACCATTAGGAGTTTTCTTTTCCATCAATATCCGATGCAGGGTGGGAGCAAGCCCAAATTCTTTGGTAATTTTCTGAGAGGGAAAAATGGCGAGGGAATCTGAAGTCAGTGGCAAATCGACCCAACATTCCCCATTATGAATTTGTGTTGTAAGAATATCTCTCTCACTGGCCAAACCAGTGAGAAATTTTGAGCCATCGACATGTTCAACTCCAATAGTAAGCCTACCCTTTTCCAAAGGCTCTTTATGGCCTTTGCTGAACAAAGTGTTCAGACTGCAAACAAGGCTATTCATCCGCGGTATCAAAAGAGAGAACGCAAATACGTCACGAAGAATTTTCCTATTCAATGCCCCATTTGCCATTCCTTTGTAAGCGTCTATTTTTTGCCCAATTCGTGTCCATTTCCCAGAGGAATCCGAAAGAAGAGGAAAAATCAGTTCAAGTTCATTCGGACGGGGATATTTTAAAATTTCGATTTTTACCGTGTACGGCTGTTGAAAATTACTAACGGGCAAAGTACTTCTAAATACTTCCGACATCAGTTCCCAAGCTATTCTAAGCAAGCGGTCTGGATAACAAACTCTTTTTCCATTTTGCAAAAAATAATTAGGGATTGCTTGCATTGAGTCTTGGCCCGCGGCAGGAAAAATTTTCATTTTTCTGGCAATGTGCCCAATACTGCCTGGAGTAAAACGAAACATATCGCCCAGATCATCATTTTGTGGTACATGATTAAGAGCCGTGTTAAATAGATTTTCCTGCCAAGGCATTCTATAGTAGTGAGATTCCTCCGAACTGCTGTTTTGAAGGCCCAGAAACCCCTCCCAAATTTGAGAAATCCTCGGATCCCTTAAAATGATAGCTTTCAACCCCCTGTTAAATAACTTTCCTAAGGCACCCGGTTTTAAATCTTGAGGAAAAATCACAGCGATGCTTCGGTCTTCAGGGATTAAATCCTTGTTAAATAACGAGGAAGAGCGAGGATGAGTGGTCATTAGTCTCCTACGATAAAAATATTAAGCAAAAAGCCAAACTACCCGTACGGGAAAAAATGAGGGGCCAAGTGTTTAAATTATTTATGGGAGGCAACCCATCTATACGATGAAGTTTCTTTGTTTGGTGATTTGATATACCTTTTCATGCTTTCTAACATTTGACATCTCACACCTTTCACCAACCCAAAACATGAGACTCTGACTTGTTTTCTGATAAAATAGGAGGAAAGGGGAAACTGTAAATTCCACTGATGGGCTATTTATCTGTTATTATCCCAATTGCTTGTCAATCCAGGTCTGTTTTGAACTGAATTCAAGTCAGGTACTGGTAACAATATCTAGACAGCCTCTTTACTCAGGCTACTCTGCTAAAAGAAAAATTTTGTTACGATATCGGATACTGCGGCAGTGATCCTATTCGGTGGAGAGAATCACTCTGCTTCAGATCATCAAAAATGGATATTAATTGAAAAGGCAGCTTAAACTGGATGCGATAGGGGGGAGTAAGAATGGCAAAAAACTCCAAGTTCCAAATATATCCAATGATACTACTACCTTAATTGTGATCTCTATTTGTTAACCTCAAGCTTTTCTTGGATCTTGGAATATCGTTTAAAAGGAGGGTACACTATGAAAGTAAAAATACATTTGACTATGGTCTGCCTGGTTCTTTTCCCTGTATTGGCACTTGCCCAGGGAGGTGAAAACATGGGACCGAAGTGTCAGAAATTAGCGCATGAATTTTCAGAAGATCCAAACTCCCTCAACGAAATGGAACTCACGCAGTTACAGTTCTGTGTGACCCAAACCATTGAACGGCGCCATAAAACCAATCCTCCAGATCTGCTTAGAGGGACCATTATTGAGCCTCCCGTGTCTTCCAATGGCTCAGAGCCGAAATCCCCGGCTCCATAACAACCTCCAGATGTTCAATAATTCAGAAGACGCGCGTAATTCTTTTCGACGAGGGCATAAGAAATTCCCTATGTTACAAAGATAAAATTTCTACTTTCACCCCAACCACGCCATCACTTCCTTTCGTGCTGTCAGTTGCATGAATTCATTCGACATAGCTGGAGATCCTTTCCAGATAGGTATCGATATTCACCTCAATACACAGGGACCATGTAAAAACTTTTGATACGACTTTTGAGGAATGGTGCACACCTCTTCGCCCTCCTAATCTGGCAGATCACAAACAATAAACCGGGAGGCGGTCATGTGGATAGACGAAATGGATACCATTCAAACGTGGGTAAATGGGGAGGAAGTCATTCTCAAAAAAGCCGGACGAGAATATTCGTATCGGCCAGCCAATGAAACCGGCGATTGGTTAAAGGGCCTTCCGGAGGGGATGGTGTGGGCCGATGCTCAAACACTCTTTGACGACTCGCTGTAATACCTCCGCGCTTGGTTCGGCCAGGGGCCTTCATCCTACTTCCTCCGGGACAGTCAAACCGTCCTACCACCTCATCCGGCATCGCTCGTCCTTCGAAAGCTCTGTTGGCCTTGAATTGAATCTCGCGGGAATAGGCACGTGGATCCTTATTTCATGTCATTCGAAGCCATAGCTGTGGAGAGGTCATTCACCATTCTCTATTTCGCAGATGTCACGGGTTCAGATTGACCAAAACCGACCCTAATCCAAATGGGAATTAAGATGATCCCGACCAGCAAGAGTCCGGCAATCCACGCCTCGCGCCAGGGCATCCATTCAGGGGCGGGACTTCCAACCAGCCATGTCCCGATACCGGTGAGCAAACAAAAAATGGACAGTGCAGTGAGCCCCACCGCCAGTATCGCTCGCCAAAATCGCCGGGCACCATCTTGCTGCTCAAGCTGAACCCGTCGTTCGATTGGCCCCCAAAATCCCGGAGGACGCGCGCGTCGGTAAAAGTTCTCCAAGCGATCGAGATCTTCCGGTCCAGTAAACCAGGACACAGTTATCCCAATCACGGCCGCTCCTATACCCATAATCAACAACCGCAGTTCCTCCTGCTGTCCCGGAAGGGCCCACAATAACAGGGGCGCGATAA